>JAIDPH010000265.1 GCA_029062885.1 Lachnospiraceae bacterium | reverse complement strand
GACATAAACTGCGTTCTCAGGCAGATAGGTCTTATCCGTTATCTTAAACCATACATCCCTGTAAATACCGGCTCCTGAATACCACCGGCTGTTAGGATTCTGAAAACAGACACTTACAAAAATTTCATTTTCTCCCTGTTTTAAAAATTCCGTAATATCCAGTGTAAAAGTGGAATATCCGTATTTCCATTCTCCGGCTTTTTTTCCGTTTACGTATACGGTGCTGTCCATATAGATACCCTCGAAAGTAATAAAAGCCTTTTTTTCCTCCTGCTCAAAAACAAAACTCTTCCTGTACCAGCCGGTACCGTCCTCATACAGATGCAGGGCATCATGAATCAGCCAGTCATGCGGAATATCCACCTCTGCAAACTCGCTCTTTCTCTCCGTCGCCTGCTCATAGGAAGTCCCTACAGGGGTTACTAAAAATGACCAGCCGTCATTCCACAAAAATTTCCCGTTCATGTCCTATTTCTCCTTTCCTCCACAGCCCTTCTCTTACTGAAAAGCCCCGGCATTTTCATGTCCGGGGCTTTATTGCTTCAATACTATATTAATTCTTTGCCGGAATTACCGCACCGTTGTAATTCTCATTAATAAATTTCTTCACTTCATCAGACTGTAAGATGGTAACCATTTTCTTGATTGCCTCGTTATCCTTGTTTTCTTCCGTTACAGTGATGATATTGGCATACTCGGAATCTTCTCCCTCTCTCATCAGGTAAGCAGTTGTATCAATATTAGCTTCCAATGCTCTGTTAACATTAACAAAATATGCATCAAAATCAGCTGCGGAAGGAATAATATTTGCCTGATCCATTTCGACGATTTCAATCGGAATCAAATATTCCTCAATTTCATTAATAGAAGCATCAATAGCTGTCATATTCGGGTTTAACTTAATGAATCCTTCTTTTTCCAAAACTTTCAAAGCTCTGTATTCATTGGAAGAATCATTAGGAATCGCAATAACTGCATTCTCCGGTAACTCGTCTTTAGACGCATACTTCTCTGAAAAGCATGCATAAGGCTCTACATGAATGCCGCCCATGCTGTAGAGGGTAACGCCCATTTCTTCCTCAATACTTTCCATTGCCGGTACATGCATGAAATAAGCAAAATCTACTTCTCCGTCTACCAACATGTCATTCCAAGTTGCATCCCATGTTGTAGATACGATATCCAGCTCAATTCCCTCTGCTGCCAAAAGATCTGATGCTGCATTCAGTATCTCACTGTGAGGCGTCAAATCACAGACTACCTTTAATACAACCGTATCCCCTGTCTGTGTAGTGTCTGCACCATTTTGTGCTGTGTCTGCCGAATTTCCGCATCCTGTAAGCATAGCGAATGCTGTTACGGCAGTCATAAATAATACTGCAAGTTTCTTTTTCATAATAATTCTCCTCTTCTTAAATAAATATATTCATTTAAGCAGCTTGTGCTGCAATAAATGTCTTTTTCCTCCAAAGTAATCTAAACTAAATGGCGTTTCTTCAGAATCAGTTTCGATATGGTATCCCCGACAAGCTGCACCGCCTGTACGATGATAATCAGTACGACAATCGTGGCAAACAACAGGTCATGCTGGAATCTTGTGTAACCATAAGTAACTGCTATATAACCGATGCCGCCTGCCCCGAAACTTCCGGCAAGCGCTGTCATGGAAATAACAATAACAACTGCATTTGTAAAAGCACGGATTAAAGACGGCAGTGTCTCCGGCACCATGATGGTAAACAGGATACGCAGATTACCGCTCCCCATTGCTTTCGCCGCTTCAACTTTCCCTTTATCAAGCTCTAACAGGCTGCTTTCCACAAGTCTGGCAAAAAGCGGCACACAACTTGCCACCAGAGAAATGATACAGGCATTGGAACCATATGATTTCCCAACGAGCGCTCTTGCCACCGGAAGCATGACGATGATGATAATAACCTGCGGTAATGAACGGAAACAGTTAATAATGGCGCCGAGAACAGTATGTACTGCTTTACAGGGCATCAATCCCTCCCTGCTTGTCATCACCAATACCAGTCCTAAGAGAATACCAAATATCAGGACAAATACGGAAGAGACCCCTACCATATACATCGTCTCTCCGATTGCAGGCAGAACCTGGTCCCACACTTCCGCAGTAAACGCATGTCCAAGCACTTCAAAAAAAGAATATTTGTATAAACTCATTCTGCCTCCTCCTGCCAGTAATCACTTCTGAATTTGTTATAGACACCGATAAAATTCTTTGCCGTAGCACACTGAGGGTTCTGAAAAATATCCTTTACATCTCCCTGCTCTAACAATTTTCCATTCTCCATAACCGCCATTCTGTGACAGGTATACTTAATCACTTCCAGTTCATGCGTAATCAAAATGATGGTAAGCCCCAGCTTTTGATTAATTTCCTTGAGCAGATCCAATACGGAAAGAGTCGTCTGTGGGTCAAGCGCACTGGTCGCTTCATCCGACAAAAGCACATCCGGATTATTTGCCAATGCTCTGGCTATACCAACCCTTTGTTTCTGCCCGCCGGACAATTCGCCCGGATAGGCATTCTTCTTCTCCATCAGTCCAACCAACGCAAGCATTTCATCTACTTTCGCTTCCGTGTCCTTCGCCGAAGTTCCTGTCAGCTTAAGCGGATAGGCAATGTTCTGCGCTACCGTCATGGAATCAAAGAGATTGAACTGCTGAAAAATCATACCGATTTTTCTTCTCTGCTCATTGAGCTGTGCTTTTCCGAGCGCTGTAATGTCACTGCCGCCAATCCTGATGCTTCCGCTGTCAGGTTCTTCCAAACGATTGATACATCTGACTAATGTTGATTTTCCGGCCCCGCTGAAACCGACAATCCCGAATATCTCTCCTTTTTTCACGGAAAGGTCTATTCCCTTCAACACTTCAACCGTCTGTTTCTTGGTATGAAATGTCTTATAAAGCTGCTTTACTTCTATGAAATTATCCAGATTTTCCTTTTTTTCGTCCATGTACAAATCCTTTCACCGGATTATTCTATTGTCTATCCTGATGCTTCAAGTTCATTTCATTATAGCGGATTGTGTAAAAACTGTAAAGACCGATAAATTCTCTCTCTTGAAACTTGCTAGTGTTTCTGCTTTACTTGTGATATACTTATCAATACGGCGTTTACAAAGGGGAGAAATAGAATTGGCTTTATTCAGCAATAAAAAAAAGGAACAGAAAAAGGACGAAAACCCGCTTCATACCGAGTATGGTATTCTCAGCAATTCGTTTTATATCCTTAGAAAAATCAGGCATTATTATCCGCTCCTGCTGCTTCTTATGGGTATGGGCGTCATTACCAATTCACTGATG
>JAIDPH010000264.1 GCA_029062885.1 Lachnospiraceae bacterium | reverse complement strand
GACCAAGACCATGCTGCTCTCCTTTTACAGACGTAAAAAAGCTTCTGCGCTTATCGCGCTTTTTCCCAGCGGCGTTGGTGAATGCAAGATAAAGCTGGGTATTCTTCTGCCCGATGTAGATGCGCAAGAACCGGTTCTCCTGTGGAAGCCTTTTATTCTCCTCTATGGCGTTATCCAACAGATTCCCGATGATAGCGCACATATCCACATCTGTAACCGGCGTCCCTTCCGGGATTTTCGCCTTGGCATTGACTGCAATATCATTCTGTGCCGCAATATTCAGCTTTCCGTTCAGAATCGCGTCAATCATTACCCTGCCGGTCTTAATCGTGGTATCCACCTGCGTCAGATCATCATTCAACTCTCGCAGATATTCGTTCACTTCATCATACTTACCTAACGCCATACTGGCCTGCAACGCCTGAATGTGGTTGTGATAATCATGCCTCCAGCCCCGCATCTTCGTATACATCGACTCTACTTCGTCGCAATATTTCTGAAGCAGGTCGCTCTGATAATCTGCAATCCTTTTATCAATCCATTTTTGAAATAACATAAGTACCTCATTAAAATAATCGTATCATTTCTTTTCCAATCTTCTCCGCCATCCCGCGGCTGATAGGAACTTCCTCGCCGTTTTTCAGCATTACACTGCTGCTCCCAATCCGTGTTATGTGGCACAGGTTGACGCAGAATGAGCGCTGGCATTTGAAAAAGAATTCGTCCAGCTCTTCTACTGTCTCGGCGAAAGACTGTTTCATCCGATAAGTTTCTGCGAAAGTGTGAATCACAACATACTGCTTCTGGGCTTCAACATATAGAATCTGCGAAAGCGGCACGAAATCCGTCCTGCGGTCATAAGTCACGCACAGGCGCTTTTCCGTTTTCGCAAGGTTAGAGGAAGCCTTATTAAGCACCTCATGCAGCTTTTCATAAGAAACCGGCTTCATGAGATAGTGCAGAGCTGATACCTCATACCCTTCTGCGATAAAATCGGGATAACCGGTAATGAAGACAATCTGAACCGCATCGTTCCCCTGACGCACTTTCTTAGCAAGCTCTACGCCGTTCATTTCCTTCATTTCAATGTCCAGCAGCAGAATGTCAAAGTCCTTCTCCTCTTCGTATTGAAAAAGAAATGCCTCCGCAGACGGAAAAATGGAAATTTTCAGGGAATGCCCCACAGATTCCGCCCAGCGTTCGGCAAGAACGGCAACATATTCAGTATCAGCGGAATTGTCATCAATAACAGAAATTTTGTAATTCATATGCTACCTGCCTTATAAAAGCATCTGGAATTTTTTCCAAATGCTTTTATACTGTCTTTCATATTTTGTTCTATAACTATTCAACTATTATAGTAAATCCTTCATATATACCAACCGGTACTGCTTCGCCCCAGTTGTATTGTTCTACTGTATCCTTTTCAAAATTATAAACCATTATCATTTGTTTATCAGGGTCAACAATCCAATATTCCCTGACACCGGCTGTCCGATATTTAAATAATTTTGTCATGTAATCTCTTGGTTTACTGCTTGGAGATACAATCTCAATTATCCAATCAGGCGCACCATGACATCCTTTGTCATCTAATTTAGACAAATCACATATAACAGAAATATCCGGTTCCACATAATTTATATTATCATCATTCAAAAACACTGCAAACGGAGCAGCTAAGGATTCACATTTTCCATTATTACTATCAATATAATTTGCTATTGTTTGATGTAACTTTCTGCTTATCCTCTGATGATTCCAGCTCGGTGGCGCCATATAGTATATCTTCCCATCAATAAGTTCGGCTCTTTCTCCATCCGGCAAAGCATATATATCGTCTGTCGTATAGATTTCTTCTTTTTTTAATGTATCCATGACATTCACCTCCGCTCCTAGTTTCATTATATCCGTTAATCTTTTAAAATACAATCGTATTATGGCTTTTGAATACCTATTTTCATTCAGATCGTCCATTTTTTATTTCAACTAAGCTCACAAAAACTGGTAATTTATGTTAATTTCATTTCACATGTAATACATACGCTTGCTTTTAGCATACAATAGTGTTGTAATAATCATAATTGGAATAATAAAGGAGAGA
>JAIDPH010000263.1 GCA_029062885.1 Lachnospiraceae bacterium | reverse complement strand
TGGTCATTTTGATGTTTTATTTTTATATGGTGATGTACATACTTTTGATTGGTGCGCATATTAACCGTTATTTTGGACCCGTCTACAAATTTTTGTTCGGATGGCTTGACAAGTCGGGCAAAACTCATTAGAATAAAGTGAAATAAACAAAAGGCTATGAAGGTGTCAGTAGGGTAGTATTTTCTTACAGAGAGAGGAAGTCATCGGCTGCAAGCTTCCTTAAGTTCAGATAGTGTCCCGAATTTCCCGCCGGAGCTGCTTGGGTGAAAGACCATGTGAATACATATTTGGTTTAGTAGCTTGAGACGTAAAGAGCACGTTACGCATAGAGAGTCTGTTCTTTTTTAGATGAACAGAAAGTTTGGGTGGTACCGCGGATTATTTCGTCCCATGTGTTGTTAACAGCACATGGGATTTTTTAACGAAAAATTATGAAAGGAAAAGAGAGCATGAAAGAGAAGCTGGAACAGATTAAGGCCGAAGCGCTGCATCAGATTGAGGCAAGTGATGCTTTGGAAAAATTGAATGAGGTGCGTGTCAATTTCCTCGGTAAAAAGGGAGAACTGACAAGCGTATTAAAAAGCATGAAAGATGTTGCACCTGAGGATAGACCGAAGGTAGGACAACTGGTGAATGAAACACGGGAGCAGATTGAGGGTATTCTTGAGGCTGCAATTGCTAAGATGGAAAAAGCAGCAAGAGAAGCTCAGATGAAAGCAGAAGTAATTGATGTAACACTGCCTGCTAAAAAGAATACAATAGGGCATCGCCATCCGAATACGATTGCCATGGAAGAAGTAGAAAGAATCTTCGTCGGCATGGGATATGAGGTAGTGGAAGGTCCTGAGATAGAGACAGATTACTATAATTTTGAAGCTCTGAATATTCCGGCAGACCATCCTGCTAAGGACGAACAGGACACGTTCTATATCAATGGTGACTTTTTGCTTCGTACACAGACTTCAGGCACACAGGTGCATGAGATGGAAAAAGGAAAACTGCCTATCCGTATGCTTGCACCCGGAAGGGTATTCCGTTCTGATGAAGTGGATGCGACACATTCGCCTTCTTTCCATCAGATAGAGGGGCTTGTAATTGATAAACATATTACGTTTGCAGATTTAAAAGGCACTTTAGCCGAGTTCGCAAAAGAACTGTTCGGGGAAGAAACGAAGGTAAAGTTCAGACCGCACCATTTTAACTTCACAGAGCCAAGTGCCGAGATGGATGTAAGCTGCTTTAAATGCGGCGGAAGCGGATGCCGTTTCTGTAAAGGCTCCGGCTGGATTGAGATATTAGGATGCGGCATGGTTCATCCGAATGTACTGCGTATGAGCAAAATAGATCCGGAAAAATATACAGGATTTGCATTTGGAATCGGATTGGAACGTATCGCTTTACTTAAATATGAGATTGACGATATGAGACTTCTTTATGAGAATGATGTGAGGTTTTTGAAGCAATTCTAGTGTGAAAAAATAAGAAAGGAATTAAAATTATGAATACAGCATTATCGTGGATTAAGGCATATGTACCGGAACTTTCATGCGAGGATAAAGAGTATGCGGACGCCATGACCCTTACCGGGACAAAAGTGGAAACTTATGAAAGAATGGATAAGAATCTGGAAAAGATTGTAATTGGACAGATTGTAAAAATTGAGAAGCATCCTGATGCGGATAAGCTTATTGTCTGTCAGGTAAACATCGGTCCTGAAGAAATTCAGATTGTTACGGGCGCACCGAATGTTAAAGAAGGAGATAAGGTGCCGGTTGTTTTAGACGGCGGTAAAGTCGCCGGGGGACATGACGGAGGACCACTGCCGGAAGATGGTATTGTAATTAAAGCAGGGAACTTAAGAGGAGTTCCTTCTAACGGAATGATGTGCTCTATTGAGGAACTTGGTTCAAGCAGGGATATGTATCCGGAGGCACCGGAACTTGGCATTTATATTTTCCCGGAGGATGCAAAAGTCGGTGAAGATGCGGTAGAAGCACTCGGACTTAGGGATACCGTATTTGAGTATGAAATAACATCTAACAGGGTAGACTGCTATAGCGTGTTAGGAGTTGCCAGAGAAGCGGCGGCTACATTTAAGAAACCTTTTATTGCGCCTAAGGTAGAGGTTAAAGAAAATAATGAAAAAGTGGAAGACTATATCAGCGTAAAGGTCGAAGATACCGACCTCTGCCCCCGTTATTGTGCAAGAGTCTGCACCAATATCAAAATTGAACCGTCTCCGAAATGGATGCAGCGCAGACTGGCGGCAAGCGGAATCCGCCCAATCAATAATCTGGTTGACATCACTAATTACGTTATGGAAGAGTATGGACAGCCGATGCATGCTTATGATTTAGACACTGTTGAAGGTCATGAAATTATTGTAAGACGTGCCAAAGACGGGGATGTATTCCAGACGCTGGATGGGCAGATGAGAAATCTTGACAGCGAGATGCTTATGATCTGTGACGCTGAGAAAGAAATCGGCATTGCAGGCATCATGGGCGGAGAAAATTCCAAGATTACAGACAATGTAAAGACGGTTTTGTTTGAAGCAGCTACGTTCAACGGAGCAAATATCAGAAGATCAGCTAAAAGGCTGGGACTCCGCACCGATGCTTCTGGTATTTTTGAAAAACGACTTGACACGCGCAATGCACAGGCAGCAAGTG
>JAIDPH010000262.1 GCA_029062885.1 Lachnospiraceae bacterium | reverse complement strand
TGATGTGTATTAGAGACATGTACAATGCAGGAGGAAAAACCATATGAAAAAGAAGTCCAGTATTATCGTAATTTTACTTTTGTTATGTTTGCTGCCCGCTATTTTATCCATTTCCGTAAATGTTTTTACTTCCTATAATTATATAAGATCTACTACGGAAAATGAAATTGAAACCATGTTGAAAGCCACCGGATATTCAATGTTGGAAACGCTCGACTCGCTCGATAATGGTACATACAGGCTGTCAAATGATGTCCTTTTCAAAGGAGGAACAAACCTTTCCAATAGCTTGAATATCATTGACGATATGAAAGAAAAAGCCAATGTTGAGTATACGTTGTTTTACGGAGATACCCGTTATATGACGACGGTTATAGACGAAACGGGAAACCGTGCGCTTTTGACGCAGTGTTCTGATTCGGTAAAAGAAATCGTTTTGAATCAGGGAAAAGAATATTTTGCAAGAAATATCAATATCGGCGGACAGGATTATTACGGTTATTATATTCCGATTGAACAAAAAGGCAGTGTTGTCGGTATGATGTTTACCGGTAAGTCGAGCGCGGAGCTGCATGAATCTACCAACAGCTACCTGATATATATCTTTCTTGTATGCCTTGGTCTTATGGTGGTTATTGTTGTAGTGGCTTACATTGTCGGTAGAATGATTGCCAAACAGATTAAGATTATTCGTGATAGTACGGTTATGCTTTCACAAGGCAATCTGAATTTTCAGATAGATAATACGAACAAAATCAGGGAATTATATGATGTCGCAGAAGCGGCAGAAAAGCTACGTGCGCAGCTTGTTGATGTTGTAAAGGTGATTTTAGACTGTGCAGGAATAGTTGATACTTCCGTAAATCATGTTGATGGATCCCTTGGCAACTGTGCGCAGGCGGTAAAAGATTTAAGTACCACTATGGAAGAACTCGCATATGGAGCTCAGAGTATGGCAAGTTCTGTAGAAAAACAGGCTTTTGATATGGACGAGATTTCCAAAAACATCACCCAGATTGCGGAAAGCTCTAAAGCTACCCAGACTGTAACGGGAACGGTTGCCGATGTCAGCAATACTGCTAAAGCCAACCTGAACGATTTGTTAGATGCTAACGGATATACTACCACAAGTGCTGACAATGTCATTACCAGTATTACCAGTGTCAGTGATGCAGTGCAACAGATCACTGTTGCCGCACAGATGATTATGGATATTTCCGATCAGACCAATCTGCTTTCTTTAAATGCCAGCATTGAAGCGGCAAGAGCGGGCGAAGCGGGAAGAGGATTTGCTGTTGTAGCCGGTGAGATTCAAAAGCTCGCAGAACAGTCCAATTCTTCTGCTCAGCAGATTCAGTCTATTATAGAAGAAATAACTTCTAAGACCGAAGAATGTACGAAAATCGCCGGACAGATTCAGGATGCGGTTGGTAAAGAAGCAGATGCCCTAAAGGATGTAAGCCGCAGTTTCGAAGATGTAGATGGCAATATAGCAGAAGCAGCAGGTGCGGTAAATAAGATCACAGACCTTGTGGAAATTGTTGATCAGAATAAAATCAGTGTTCTCGATTCTGTCAGTGACTTATCAGGTATTTCCGAGGAAAATGCAGCTTCCGCGGAAGAGGCTAATGCTTCTACTGAGGAACTGAGAGCAAACATTGAGGAAGTTGCACAACAGGCAGAAGAACTGAAAAATGTTATAGAGAAGCTGAATGAAAGTGTTTCTTTCTTCCATCTTGGATAACAATGTTGCAGGTAATGAAAGGATTAATAATCCTATCATTACCTGTATCTTATTATATAAAGCTTTATCTTACAGAGTAAGAATTTTTTCCCCATATACTGCTTTAATTTTTCAATTAACTTTTCATGTTGTTCGAGGCAGGCTTTCAGATCCTGTTCACTGATTTCTTTTGTTCCATATAAAGCGCTTTCATAAGTTTCAATAAACTCAACCGGTATTTCATATTCATCTACAGACCGGATTCTTTCTGCTAATTCATGATAAGTTTCGGTTTCATCTTTCTCATACCCCAGCATGGCAATGATCTGTAAATTCTGTAATAATGCGATTCTATATTTTTCATTTACATTTCTTCGCTTCTCGCGGCGTTTTTCGTTGATTCTGTCTGCTGCAAAAATGAAAATACCCGTTATTATAATAAGCAGAAAAATTTTCCATATATACGAAAGCCATCTGTTTTGTTCTTCTTGATTTTCAATCAGTTCTTCTTCTGATACATCCCCAATTTCCTCTTCTGAAGGCATATCTTCCTGAACCACGTATTCTTCCACATCAGAAGTGATGACTTTTTTATCAGTATCTGCTTTCCATGACGTATAACGATATGCCCTGTATCCCGGCGTGGGCTCAAAAGGAATCCAGCCTTTACTATCTATATATACTTCCGGCCATGCATGCGCCGTTTCGGAATAGACGATAGTTTCTTTTTCATTCTCTATAGGAATACAAAATCCCTGCACATATCTTGCAGGAAGACCTTCTGCCTGAGCGAGCAGCACAAATGCAGTTGCAAAATAGCTGCAATATCCTTCCTTTTTTTCCAAAAGGAAATAGTCCAGAAAGCCTGCTGCATCCGTTACCGTTTCGGGCAGTTTACCCGGATTGGTATTGTATTCCATACTGGACAGCGCATCTTCAATACAATAAAGTTTTTCCACATCCGTTTTAGCATCTGCAGTAACCTCTGAAAGCCATTCTTTTACTTTAGGGCTAATCTCGATATTTTTCATATACAGTGTGTGCACATTTTCTTTGTATGCATAAAGTTCATCAAGAGTTGATTTTTCTCCTGAGTATTCTGCGGATGTCTTTTCCCATACTTCCTCATCGTCCGATAAATCACATTGAAGAAAATCACTTATAATCTCTCGGTCCATATTTAACTGACAATATTGCAGTGAATATTCCGTGCCGTATCCTGCTTTACTGTAAAATACATAATCCGTTCCTTCCTGATGATATTGTACTGTTTTTTCTTTTCCCGTTATTTGCCACGTTTTAGAAGGTGCCAACAGATAATTTGTATGAAAGAATTGATATTCTACCTCAACCGGGATGTTCTTATAATAATTCCCCCTGCTGTTTTCTGTATACCTTTCCAGTGCATATATTGTTTCTGCAGTATCAAATGATTTTTCAAAATCAGTACTCTGGTTTAGATTTTCCCATACCCGGCCGTCAAAAGAATCATAAACCTTTCCGGTAAGATAAAGCGACATATTATGATTGTTTCGGAACTTTATATTCATTAGGGGCTTCTTCTCCGATTTGATTTCGGAAAAAAGACCTGCTTCTTCAGAGAAACCGGTAATGGCTGTGTCCAAATCTTCCTTTCTCCAATTCATTATATTTTCTACATACATTGTCATTTTTTCTTCCGTATTAATATAAAGTTCCTTCATCCATTGCCAACTGTATGGAGTCTCCGGCGCCGGCATCAGGTATAAAAGGATAATGTACAAAATCAGAAACGGCATTATCCAGAGAATGTAATAATTAAGCTTTTCATTTCTTTGCTTTTTCCAGGTAATCTGAACCCATTCAATTATTACCAGAACACAGTATAAAATAGATAATACCATTTCTATTTTTGATATTTTATGTATGCTAAATAATGCATAAATCAACCATCCTGCTACGGCAAACGCCAATCCAATTTTAAGAATTATTTTATTTTCTAACAAAAATTGTAAAACGCACACAGTTGCTGCAATAAAAAATACCCATATGAACTCAGCCAAAATGTTTTCTTCTATAATGCTTATATTTTTATTAAATGGTAAATACAGAACGTTCTGTAAAAATAGCAGAAAATTTTCTCTGCCAATAGATATAAAAAGAAAAATAAAAAGCATAAATACCGATATTATTGCATAAAGTCGCTGCCTTATATTTAACTCTTTAAAGAAAGCTAAAAAAATAACTGACAAAAACAATACTATATAATGTTCCCATGTCAAATCCAAAATTCCAAGGGAAACAGAGAAACGTAATACCGCTATACCTGAAAGAAGTCCTGCATGCAGAGAGTAATATAAAAAATCAATGATAACACGGGAGTTTTTCTTCATCACAGTACTTCCTCCAGTTCATCTTGTGGTTTAATCGCAATTATCCTGCGGTTTGCATCGCTCATCATGCGGAAGTCTTCTATATTTTCTTCGGTAATCACATAAAAAACAATGACAACGCCATTTTCCGAAAATGGTTTCGTCATTTCAAGAATTTCATAATCCACTTTATGAAGGACAAAGAATATTACCTGCTTATCCATTAATAATCCGTTCTGAAGAATATAGAGTATACTGCTTTTCGTATCCTCATTCTTATCAAAACTTATTCTATTGATATTTTCGTAAAATTCTTCAAAATAACTCACGCCATTTACGTTATTCTGCCTGATTTCATTCTGGCTGTAATAAGCATGTACAGGTATGCTCTTTTCGGAAAGAAAAAAGACAAGCGCCAACACGGTTTCCAATATTCGGTTTTCTATCGGCAGATAAATCTTAGGATCTTTATGGTATCTTTGTGTATCATAAAAAATTACTGCTCCGCTTTTTTCTTCTCCGTGCAATCCCCTTGTCATCAATTTCTGATTTCTTGCCGTTGCTTTCCAATGAATCTGCTTAAGTGCGTCTCCATGTAAATATTCCCGCGTGACAGTGTCTGATTCTGTAGTACCTGTTACGGTCTCCCGCTGGATCATTACACTGATATCGGAAATACTTTTAAGTTCGTAAATTTTTATCAGCTTCGGTGCAACAATTACTTTTTTGGTTTCTTTTACGGCAGACTTAAGGCAGAACAACCTGAAAAAATCAGTGATTACGACTGCTTTAATCCCAACTTCATATTCTCCTCTGTACTTACATACAAAAGAAGTTTCATATTTATATTTTTCGCCCGGCAACAGTTCAAACTCAATTTCTCCAGGAAGCTCTTCCATATAAGAAAAATCTGAAAAAAACATAATCCGGATTCCTGCAAAGGCAAATTTATCTTCATTTTGCAATATAAAATAATATGGATATGG
>JAIDPH010000261.1 GCA_029062885.1 Lachnospiraceae bacterium | reverse complement strand
GAATTATATAATGCAGCGTGTTCTACTGAAATTGAGCGGAGAAGCGTTGGCCGGTGAAAAAAAGACCGGCTTTGATGAAGATACCGTACGTGAAGTTGCAATGCAGGTGAAACAGCTTGTAGATGATGGAATTCAGATAGGTATCGTAATCGGCGGCGGGAATTTCTGGCGTGGACGTTCCAGTGAAAACATTGACAGAACCAAAGCAGATCAGATTGGTATGCTCGCAACTGTTATGAACTGCATATATGTGTCTGAGATTTTCCGTTCTGTCGGCATGAAGACCAATATTCTGACGCCGTTTGAATGTGGTTCTTTCACTAAATTGTTTTCTAAGGACAGGGCCAATAAATACTTTGAAAAAAACATGGTAGTGTTTTTTGCTGGAGGCACAGGACATCCTTATTTTTCAACGGATACAGGCGTAGTGCTGCGTGCTGTCGAAGTGGATGCGGATGTAATACTGCTTGCAAAAGCAGTCGATGGAGTTTATGATGCTGACCCGAAAACCCATCCCGAAGCGAAAAAATATGATGAAATATCCATTGACGAAGTGATTGAGAAAAATCTTCAGGTCGTGGATATGACTGCTTCCATTCTTGCCAGAGATAACAAAATGCCGATGTGGGTATTTGGCTTAAGCGAGAAAGACAGTATTGTAAATACGCTCAAGGGAAACTTTACGGGAACCAAAGTTACAGTGTAAGAGTATAAAAATACAGAATAGTTGTGATTCGCGGAAGAAAGGAAGGTATTTATTAAGGAATGGATGACAGGATAAAAACATATGATGAGAAAATGAAGAAGGCATATGACTTTCTGGTAACGGATCTTGGTGCAATTCGTGCAGGACGTGCTAATCCTCATGTACTTGACAGAATCAGGGTTGATTATTACGGAACGCCTACGCCGCTTCAGCAGGTCGGGAATATTTCTGTTCCTGAACCCAGAATGCTCCAGATTGCACCGTGGGATAAGAGCCTGATTAAGGATATTGAAAAAGCAATCATGATGTCTGATGTAGGAATAACTCCCAGCAATGACGGCGCTGTTATCCGTCTGGTATTCCCTGAACTTACCGAAGAGCGAAGAAAAGATTTGGTAAAGGATATCAAGAAAAGGGGCGAAGATAATAAGGTTGCCGTCAGAAATGCAAGGCGTGACGGAATGGATGCTCTTAAGAAGCTTGCCAAGTCAGAGGTTTCAGAGGACGAAATCAAGGAATTGGAAGATAATCTGCAGAAGCTGACAGATAAGTATATTAAAGATATTGATGTTCTTGTAGAAGAAAAGTCAAAAGAAATCATGACGGTGTAAATAAGAAACATAAATATTAAGAGGGGATTGTAGAGTTGTGGTTATTCTGCTTTCCCCTTTTTACCTTAGGATTATATTGAGAGGAGCATGATGCTATTGTGAATATACCTAATCATGTGGCAATAATCTTAGATGGAAACGGCAGATGGGCGAAAAGCAAGGGTATGCCAAGAAACTACGGACATACGCAGGGCGCGAAGACTGTAGAGGTGATCTGTGAAGAGGCTTATCGTATGGGCATACAGTATTTGACGGTTTATGCTTTTTCCACAGAAAACTGGAACAGGCCGAAGGACGAAGTGGATGCGCTGATGAAGCTGCTTCGTAACTATATGAAGACCTGCCTGAAAACAGCGGCAAAAAATAATATGTGCGTCCGTGTAATCGGCGATAAGACCGGACTTGATGAAGATATCAGAGCCCGTATTGAGCAGCTTGAGGAAGCTACTGTTAATAATACGGGGCTGCATTTCCAAATCGCCATAAATTATGGCGGCAGGGATGAAATAGTGCGGGCTGTTAAGACGCTTGTGTCAAAAGTGGAAGAGGGCGCATTGAAGAAGGAAGATATCACGGAGCAGATGTTAAGCGATACTCTGGACACTCATGAAATTCCGGAGCCTGATTTGCTGATTCGTACCTGTAATGAGATGAGAATTTCCAACTTTCTGTTATGGCAGCTTGCTTATACGGAATTCTACTTTACGGATGTAGCATGGCCGGATTTCACTAAAGAAGAATTGGAAAAAGCTATAGAGGCATATAATAAGAGAGACAGAAGATACGGACTGGTGAAAGAGTGATTTAAACTGATAGAAAGGCACGGTTATTAGGATGTTTCGTACAAGATTACTGAGTGGAATTGTTTTGATTTTATTTACCTTTGGCATTATTTCCGATGGAGGCTGGATTATGACAGGGGCGTTGTGTATTATTTCACTGATCGCCTTTTTTGAATTGACGAGGGCAACAGGTGTACACACGCAGGGAAAGAAGATAAACGGTCTGGAAATAGCAGGAGTCATTCTGATTGTGCTTTATTATTTAGCATTATTTAGAAGTATAGCGTTGATTCAGGAATATCATTTAAAGAATGCAGTTCGATATTACAATATTGACGAGTTTGAGGTGACTACTATTTGTGGTGTACTGGCACTCGGCATCGTGATGTCTTTAATTGTTTTTATGATGGTCTATGTGTTTAGTTTCCCGAAATTTAAGGCAGGGCAGGTAATGGCATGTTTTTTTGAATTTATATATGCGCCGGTATTGTTGTCCTTCCTCATATTTATAAGGGAAGGCTGGCAGCATGGGATATATCTGGTATGGCTCGTATTTTTATGCTCATGGGGGAGCGATACCTGTGCTTACTGTGTGGGAGTTTTGTTCGGAAAGCATAAGATGACACCGAAGTTAAGTCCCAAGAAATCAATAGAGGGGGCAATCGGCGGTGTAGTCGGTGCGGCGTTGCTTTTCGGGTTGTATACTCGTTTTGTAATCAATCAGGTTCCATTGGACATTTCGGGGTGTATTTGGACACATAGTAATCCGATTGATGCAATATGGCTTGGAGCAATAGGCGCGCTGGTTTCCATGATAGGTGATTTAGCGGCGTCAGCAATTAAGAGGGATTATGAAATCAAGGACTACGGAAAGATAATTCCCGGACATGGCGGCATTATGGATCGTTTCGACAGTGTTATTATTGTGGCACCGATTATATTCTTTGGATTGTTACTGATATACTGATCGCGTAGAGAGGGATAGGTATGAAAAAAATCGCAATTTTGGGTTCTACAGGTTCGATTGGGACCCAGACGCTTGAAATAGTCAGAAATAATACCGATTTGGAAGTTGTAGGTATGGCGGTGGGAAGTAACGTGAAACTGATGGAGAAACAGATAAGAGAGTTTCACCCGAAAAAAGTCGCCATGTGGAGTGAAGAAGCCGCATCGGATTTATCGGTAAGAATTGCAGATACTAATACACAGGTAGTAAGCGGTATGGAAGGTCTGCTGGAAATCTCTACAATGGATGAGATGGAAGTTCTGGTGACTGCTATTGTGGGAATGATTGGAATAAGGCCTACGATTGCTGCCATTGAACATGGTAAAACGATTGCGCTTGCTAATAAAGAGACGCTGGTCACTGCCGGACATATCATAATGCCGCTTGCGGCAAAGCATGGGGTATCGATTCTGCCCGTAGACAGCGAACACAGCGCTATTTTCCAGTCCATGAATGGAGAAAACCGCGAGAGAATCAGTAAGATAATACTTACGGCGTCGGGCGGTCCCTTCCGTGGAAAAACGAAAGATGAACTTAAAGACATGACAATGGAGGACGCATTGAAGCATCCAAACTGGTCTATGGGTAAAAAGGTGACGATTGATTCCGCTTCACTTGTGAATAAAGGGCTGGAAGTAATGGAAGCATGTTGGTTGTTTGATGTTCCGCTAGAGCAGATTCAGGTGGTTGTGCATCCGCAAAGTATTATTCATTCGGCAGTAGAATACGTAGACGGCGGTATCATGGCGCAGCTTGGAATGCCTGATATGAAACTTCCGATTCAGTATGCATTGTTTTATCCGGATAGAAGACCGATGTCAGGAAAAAAATTGGACTTTTTCGATATTGCGCAGCTTACTTTTGAAAAACCGGATACCGAGACGTTTCCGGGTTTGAAACTGGCTTATGAGGCGGCAAGGCGTGGCGGCAGTATGCCCACGGTATTTAATGCGGCGAATGAAATGGCGGTTGCGGCATTTTTACAAAAGAAAATCGGTTTTCTTCAGATTCCGGAAATAATCGGGGAATCTATGGAGCATCATAAGGTAATAGAGAACCCTTCTGTTGAGGAAATCTTGCAGGCAGAAGCGGAAACATATGAATATATAAAGCAGGTGATGAAGTGATTATAAAAATTATTTTATTTTTTATTATCTTCGGGATAGTAGTTATATCTCATGAGTTCGGACATTTTCTTATCGGAAAAAGGAACGGTATCCGCGTTGTGGAATTCGCCGTAGGCATGGGGCCGACGCTGTTTTCTTTTCAAAAGGGCGAGACCAAGTATTCATTGAAACTACTTCCGCTCGGCGGTGCGTGTATGTTCGATGGTGAAGACGGAGTTTCGGAAGAAGATGGGGTTATAGATGAGCATTCTTTTATCAGGGCTAATGTCTGGGCGAGGATAGCGACAGTATTTGCAGGGCCGTTTTTTAATTTTCTGCTTGCATTTGCTTTTTCACTTATAATGGTTGCATTTAACGGCTCAGACAGACCGGTGGTACAGCAGATTATGGAAGATTCTGCGGCACAGGAAGCAGGTATACTTGCCGGTGACGAGATTCGGCGCATTAACGGAGAAAGAATCCGTATATACCGTGAGGTGAGCCTGATATCTGCCTTAAACCAAGGTGAACCTATGGAAATCGAAATAGAGCGGAACGGGGAAATTAAAAATGTGACGCTGACGCCTTTATATAATGATGAAGACGCCAGATATTATATCGGGCTGCGCGGTTCGGGTGAGTTTATCAAGTGTAATCCCGCACAGGTATTTCAATATGGTATTTATGAGGTACGATATTGGGTAAAGGCGACTTACAAGAGTTTGTTTATGCTGATTCAGGGCAGAGCGAAGAAGGAAGATGTGTCAGGTCCTATTGGTATGGCACAGTTCGTAGGTGAGACCTATGATGAAGCGAAGACTTATGGCGTTTCAACGGTTGTCTTTACTATGATTAATATTGTAATTCTGCTGTCGGTGAATCTTTGCATATTTAATCTGCTGCCGATTCCTGCACTTGACGGAGGAAGATTAGTATTCATGCTCCTTGAAGTTATCCGTGGGAAGCCGATTCCGCCGGAAAAGGAAGGAATGGTGCATTTCGCCGGACTGGTGGCGCTGATGATCCTGATGGTGTTTGTGATGTATAATGATATTGCGAGGATTTTCCGGTAAATGAAAATAACAATAATACATGGTCAGAGCCATAAAGGTTCCACATATAATATTGCAAGACTGCTGGCAAAAAAACTGGCAGGTGAAGTGGAAGAATTTTTTCTGCCTAAGGATTTCGGGGAGTTTTGTATTGGTTGTACTAACTGTTTTGAAGTTTCTGAAACAAGGTGTCCTCATTATGAAAAGTTATCTCCAATTACACAGTCAATGGATAATGCAGATGTAATTATATTGGCAAGTCCTGTTTATGTATATCATTCAACAGGTGCCATGAAAGCTTTTCTTGACCATTATGGCTGGCGTTGGATGGTACACCGTCCGGAAGAAAAAATGTTTTCTAAACAGGCTGTCTGCATATCCACAGCTGCCGGTGCAGGAATGAAAAGTACGAATTGTGATATGGCTCACAGTACTTTATTTTGGGGAATTGCCAAAACTTATAAATTTGGTGCAGCTGTGATGGAAACCTCGTGGGAAAGAGTTAGTTCCAAGAAGAAACAGAAGATAGAAAAAAAACTTGATTTGCTGGCAAAGAAAATATCAAAAAAGCAAGGTCATGTAAAACCATCTGTAAAGACTAAGATAATTTTTTCTATTATGCGTCAAATGCAGAAACATGGGTTTAATGAGGCAGATATGAACTATTGGAAAGATAAAGGATGGACTGAGAAAAAACGTCCGTGGAAAAAGTAAGAACTTGCATATTCTTTCTGACGGATGAAGATTAACGAAAATTTCATATAAAATATTTTGCTCCGCAATTGATTATAAACTAATTGATTGTGGAGCTTTTTTGCGGAAAAATTACGAATAATTCCATGGCGTGGTCTATAATCAAGTACATCAGAAGGTAAAAGAACCTTGAAAACTGAATGACCGCCCAAAGGAATACTACAAGCTAAGAAGCAGGCGATGCCCCCAAAATGAGCCTGCCAAGCTGTATGAAAACGTCAGTCGTCACATAAGACGAACCGGCAGGAACCAATAAGGATAAAGCGGCAGTAAAGAAAAAAGGAGATGATGCTTTGGGCAGAAAATTAAAAAAAATAGTGCGCAGCTCCTATACTGGCTACATTGACTGCATGACAGAGGTTGCGAAAATCGTGACAAAATTTATCAACCAGCCATTGGCAGAAATGATTGATACTGTTGATATGAAAACAAAGGAGATGATAGAAAATTTAGCCGGATGTCTGTTGATTGAGGAGGACATAAGTAAAGAATTTGTGGCAGCCCTAAAATATACAGACTTGCTATGCCTGATTGATAACACGAGGATATATCCATCTGAGGATGACTATAAAGAACGACCATTATATTATTACAGCATAGACGCTGAATTACCGAAACCACCTTTTCGGTATTTAGGGATTGGCGATATTTGTATCTTATTAAAAAATGCCGAGAAAACAAACAATACTGTCAAACTGTTTCTAGCCATTAATGTAAATTCGTTATTTGCATATCTGAAAAGTATCAGTAATGAAGGCGTATATTTTAATGTGTGGACTACTCTTTTGGAAAGAACGGAGGCTTTAGATATAGATATAGGGGCTGATACATCAATAAGGGACATATTGAATCAGGCGGAAGTAAGCTGGGTAACTTGGAAGCCGTGGAAGGCAATAAGAGATTATTATAATAAGGTATTATTTGTTTTCGATTTATATTCCTGTTTACTGATAGATTGTTTTAGGTATGCTTATCCGGAAAGATTCAGGATGAATTATATAATTGACCAATATAGTCATGGTAAAGAGGATAATTAATAGACAATGGCGCGGCATATAGAATTCAAGCAGATGTATAAAAGGAGGAGACATATATGGCAAATATTTTACGGGAAACTGTGCGTGGTATTGAGGCAGTGCGGATTGAGGATGAACTGCTGAAAAACAGAGAAATCTTTCTTGTAAATGATGTAAATGCAGAAAGCTCAAATGAACTTTTGAAACAGCTCATGTATCTGGAAAAAGAGGACTGTACCAAAGAGATAACTCTCTATATTAACAGCCCGGGAGGAGAGGTCATAAGCGGTCTTGCGGTTTATGATTACATCAGCATAATGAAAGCTCCGGTCAGAACCGTATGTATCGGCACAGCGGCCAGCATGGGAGCCATACTTTTTTTAGCAGGAAAAAAGCGCGAAATGCTGCCGCATACCAGAATCATGATTCATGATCCATCTTATAGCCATCATGATATTAGCGGGCATAAACCGCATGAAATCCAGCATGAACTGGACAAACTCAATGAGAGCAGAAAAAATCTTGCAAAGATTATTGCTGATAAGACAGGAAAGAGTATTGAAGAAATTTATAAAGTGACCGCTGATGACACTTATTACAATGCTAAAGAAGCTATAGAATTTGGTCTGGCAACCGGAATCATAACCGATAATAAAGTAGCAGAAGAGGAGAGATAGTTATGAATAACAGGAAAAACGAACGAATACTTGCACAGAATATAACCATATTAAACGATACAAGAAAGACAGGTCTTAACAATAACGACCTGATAATCGGTTCTTCAGGAGCCGGCAAGACGGGCGGATATGTCATACCAAATATTCAGAATATGACAGACAGTCTGGTCGTATCTGATACAAAGAGGAATCTTGAGAAGAAGTTTTCCAAAGACCTAAAAAACAGGGGGTATGACGTGTATACATTAGATTTTGTCAATCCGCGGCGTTCCTGTGGCTATAATCCGCTTGATGGAATCAGATGTAATAAAGACGGCAGTTACAGGGAGCAGGATATACTTACGCTTGCTAATACTATTATGCCTGTACTTGATAAACGGGATCCATTCTGGGAAAAAGCTGCGGCCTCATACCTGGCATTTCTTATTTCATTTGGAATGGAAGCGCTGCCGAAAGCTGAGCAGAATATGTGCAGCATCTGTGAACTCCATAGGGCATTTATTCGGCCAAACGGCGAGCTTTCTTTCCTCCAGTGGATGGAAGAGCATCCGGGCAGCTTTTCGGAAAAGAGATATTATAAAATAAAAGCTGTTGTAAACGCTGATAAAATGTGGAGCAGTATCATTGAATTTGCGAACAGAGCTTTGGAACCATTTGATTTCCAAGAGGCTAAAAATATTTTTGATAATAATAAATGTTTCGACATAAGAAGTTTGGGACAGAAGAAAACTGTGCTTTTCCTCAATGTAAGCGATACGGGCAGAACCTTTGATGACCTTGTGAATGTTTTCTATACACAGACGTTACAGCTTTTGTGTTCAGAGGCTGATGAGAATGTTGATGGAAGATTGAAAGTGCCTGTTCGGATTATTATGGATGATTTTGCTACTAGTGCGAGAATACCTGATTTTGATAAAGTAATCTCGGTAATAAGGTCAAGGGAAATCTCGGTCAGCCTTGTCTTGCAGAGCATGACTCAGTTAGAAAGTATGTATGGGAACGCCGCAGCAACTACAATCATCAATAACTGTGACCATTTGTTGTATCTGGGCTCACAAGATCAGAGGACTGCCGAGTTTATCGGATGCAGGGCATATAAGACTCCGGAAGCAATCCTGTGCATGTCAAGAGAGAAGGCATATCTTTTGACAAATGGAGAAAAGGCTCAACTGGTAGATAGGGTCAGACCTTATAGTACGATTGAAGCTTTAGCGAATGCTTCAGAAGCTTGGTTGAATGATTTGGGGGATGATGAGGAGCCGTTTTTGTAAAGCAAGAACATTGTTCAAAGCGTTTGTTGTGAATAAGTTTATTGCTTTCATGAATATGAGTTCAAACGTTGTTGTGTTTCAAAAATTTGTAAGGAAATTAAGTGTATTTGCTCATTGACGGCACTCAATATATTGAGTATAATGAGCTTGAAGTTAAAGTATGTAATCCGTCTAACAGTAGCAAAGAGAATCAGAAACAGGTTTGATTTAAACGGTATGACAACTTTGAGGGTATCGAATATTTTTAAATGTTAGATAATAATAAAAAAGAAAAGAGGTAAAGATTATGTTCAGCAATGATTACAGCAGCAGTCCCATAATACATCAGGAAGAGATGGAGCGCAGAAGTAGGAGAAAAAACGCCGGTGCGTTCCTCGCATCCGCCCTTGTGTCAAATACAGTGGTAAGATGCGTACAAAACCACAACGCCAGAATGGAAAGGCTGCGCAGCATGCCTTCGCTCGAAGAAAGGGAAAGGCTTGTAGCTTCTTATGAAAATGGTCAGATTATAAATTCAAAACCTGTAAAGCCGCCTGAAATAAATATGTCCGAAATAGTAAAACAGGCAATGCGGACGAAAGATAAACAGATGCAGCTGCCGCATAAACCTTAAAACAGCCCATAAGGGCTGTTTTGGTTTTACGTTACGTAAAGCATTGAAAGTATGGTAAATATATTATGTGAATATTACATAGGTTTGGAAAAGAGGGATATGATAATGAGTAAACAATATTTTCAGACAATTAATCAAAAAAAAGTCTATTATAATGTAGTTTTGCCAATATTAGCACTGCTTTTAGGTATTTTTTCAATATATAAACTTCTTGGAATAGAAAACATTAATTTATCTGAAGATGATTTTATGATTAGCGTGTCACAATCATTTTTGATTTCTATTGTTCTTCCATTTGATTTTACAATATTATGTTGTACGATTCTTGTGACAGTTATTCGTCATGTATGTAAAAAGAGGGAAAATCAGAAAATGGGGTTAATAAAAACAGGATGGATTATGTGCATTGTTTGCTTAGTAATATCATTCACTGAATTAGGAACATTTCTTCCAGGAATAACATACGGGATAGGCTCGACTAGAGAAGGGGATGATCGTGTAGCTTCGGATGATGATTATGAAATATCGGATTTGCATGTTGTATATGATGGTGAATATTTAAGTATGGTTAGTGGGGAAGGAATTCTTACAAATACATCGGATTATGATTGGGAATCAGCTGAGGTTGGCATTAGACTAAAACATACTGAGGGTGAAGAAGAACAGGAAGAATTTATATTGACTGCGAAATTTGGAACAGTCTATTCAGGAGAAAACGTGAAACTTGAAACTGCTTGCTATTCAAGAATGGTAAGGTACGGGTCAATTTCGGAATGTGATGTTGCGTATGTGAAGTATGATATTGATTCGAGAGAAAAATATAAGAATATAGAACAGGAGACTAGAGGAGAAGATATCCATGTGGCTTTGGAGAATGATTATGCCATATCAGATTTGCATGTAGACTATAATGGCGATTACTATTGTATGGTTCGTGGGGAAGGAATCATTACAAATACATCGGGATATGATTGGGAGACAGTCGAGGTTAACATTAAGATGAAAAAAACAACTAATAATGGAGAGGAAAAAGAATTTGTACTGTCTACGGAACTTAGAGAAGTCTTGTCAGGAGAAAGCGTGGAATTTAAAACTGATTACTATTATTCTGACGGAATGGTAAAATATGGGTCAATTTCAGAATGTGAAATTGAGAGTGTGTATTATAAATATTGACTCGTACGAACATTAAGTTTAAAATACAATATTTTGTAAGAGAAGGAGATAAAATCAATGAGAGACTTATTATTCGAATTAAAAAAATACTGCGGAGAAGATGCGGAATTTAGAGAAGGACAGGAAGAAGCTATAAATAGTGTCCTTGATGGAAAGCGAACTTTAGTTGTGCAAAAAAACGGCTGGGGAAAAAGTCTGGTTTATTTTCTGGCAACTAAGATTATTCGAATGGTGCCTTTGTTATAGAATCTGATTATAACAAAGGCGGAACCTAGAATGGAGCTGTGGAATCCATTAGAAACGGTTATACGAAGACATTGGTATGGGATAATAAAAAATACAATGGTAATCAAAAACTAATTGAAAATGGAGGAATTGCATTTGAAATTACAGAAGAAAGTATTTATTCTGTAATAACAAAGAAGCAGGATAGTTATGAACAATTAGATTTGTTTGGAAGTCATGGTAGTGAGAATAGTCTTCCTTGAAGAAGATGCTCTTTATTATCAACATTTGGATTGAAGATAGCTGATTGTCTGTGTGTGGACAGTCGGCGACCTTTTTCCTCAAGATATCTTCTCTATATATCTGGTTGCATACTATATC
>JAIDPH010000260.1 GCA_029062885.1 Lachnospiraceae bacterium | reverse complement strand
CAAGATACCCATTCATCCTGTCTATTTTCGTCAGGTTACGGCTGCCGCATACAGGGCACACATCCATTTCAAGTTCCTGATGTCCGCAATCATCACAATAAGCAAGTGACAGATTGACGCCTTCATAAAAGCCCATTTCCATCGCACGTCTTATTAAAGTTTTAATCGCATCAATATTATAATCAATCGGATATTTTACATATTGAATTTTTCCGCCATTGGACAATTCCCAGAAACGATATTCCAAGTCCTGCTTCTCAATCGGAGTGATATCCTCTGTTACATGGCAGTGGAAGCTGTTAGAAACATATTCCCTGTCAGACACGCCTTCCACGATGCCGTATTTAGCGCGGAACTGTTTCACCTGCAGACCGCATAGATTCTCGGCCGGCGTTCCGTAAATTGCATAGAGATGACCGTCCTCTTCCTTAAATTCATTAATCTTATTATTAATATGCTCTAAAACTTCCAGCGCAAACTGTCCGTCTTCTACCAGCGATTTTCCGTTATATAACTGCTGTAGCTCATTAAACGCCGTAATTCCGAAGCTTGCCGTAGCCGTCCTTAAAATAGGCTTTATCTTATCATGAAGCTGTAAGCGTCCATTATAGAAACCTCCCTCACAATAAGCAAGAGGGTTGGTTGATGCACGCATTTCACCCAGATAAGCGTATGTTCTGATATGAAGCTGTCTGATCAGATTCAAATAATAGTCCAATACATCATAGAAATCTTTGCTTTCCTGACGTGCCTTTGCCAAAATCATGGGCAGATGCAGCGAAACCACACCTATATTGAATCTTCCTACAAAAACCGGTGAATCACTATCATCTGCGGGGTGCATACCTCCCTTTTCATACCACGGTGAAAGGAAAGCCCTGCAGCCCATTGGTGAGATAACCTTTCCGTATTGCTTATACATACTGGGAACATAACCTTTTCCGGTCAGGCTCAGCCAGTCAGGATACA
Organism: Lachnospiraceae bacterium; assembly: GCA_029062885.1. GTDB lineage: Bacteria > Bacillota > Clostridia > Lachnospirales > Lachnospiraceae > UBA3282. The sequence goes on along the minus strand of JAIDPH010000260.1, from coordinate 10,383 downwards.
TTGTCTTAGCGGAACACTGCACACCGGCTTCAAACACGTCTTCCAGCTCTTTACCAGGTCCATGCAGATTCTCATCATAAAGAAATACAATCTTCGGGAACAGTACAGGCTTCTTACACTCCTTTTTCCCCTGTCCTACTTTACGCACATTCAGCATTATTATAGTCGCCATCTTCGCAAACTTTCCTGTTCCGATACCCGCTGTTACTGTAATAAACGGATAATCACCACGGCTGCTTGCTACAGTATTGAATTTATATTCCCAACCCTGAAATCCTTGCTCAAATTCTCTCTTAACATCTTCCAAAGCCTCTGATTTGGCTTTTTCCTCATCTACTCCAAGTGCTTTGTATTTATTCAGACTTTTCTGATATGTCTTCTCAGCATACGGTTCCAGTATCTTGTCCACTTCAGGCACCGTAAAGCCTCCATACTGCTGACTTGCCGCACTTAATACAATATCTCCGATAACATCGAATGCTACGTCCAATGTCTTTGGCTCATTATACCAGATATTTCCCATTTCAAAACCGCCATGCAATACCTCAGCAACATTGAACAGACAACAGTTCATCGTATCTCTTCTTGCAGACATATCATGCACATAGATATATCCGTCACGGCACGCCTGAATTTCTTCAGTCGTCATGAAAAATTTCTGATACAATTCTTTATTAAACTGATTAAATATAAGGCTTCTCTTGGTAGAAACAAGGGCGCTGTCCGTATTAGCGTTCTCCTTATCTCCAACATACATGATAGACTGACTCTTCTTATAAACATCATCCATCATGCGTACGAAGTCTTGCTTATAATTACGATAATCCCTATAGCTCTTAGCTACAATCGGTTTAATATCCTCCAACGCACTCTCTACCACATTGTGCATGAGCTGAATCGGAATTTCATCATCATTTAATTCGTTTACTTTATTAACTACAGTCTGGCAAATATGCCTTTTCTCTTCATCTGTAAACTTGGTCAAAGCACGATAAGCACTTTTTCCAACAGCATCTATGACTTTCTGGACATTAAAAGCCTCAAGACTGCCATCCTTTTTAATGACCTTGACATTTTTAATCGGCTTAAATTCATCCCCAAAATTCTCATCCACCGCGCTCTGCGATTCTAACAGATTACTCATAACATCTCCCTCTCATCATTAATCACATGGGTTATATGCGACATATCTAAATATACAAAATATAGTTGTTTGTTTACATAACATTCCTATATTTTGTGGTTGTAAGAATAGTATATGATAATACTGATTCTGTGTCAATTAGTAATTCTTAATAATCCCATCAATAAACTCCTGATACTGTGTTACAACACTCTCCGGTGCAATCAGTCTGGCACCCGGTCCCAAGCCTGTCAACCAGCCGAAGAACTGTCCACTAATGGCTACGGTAACTCGAACAGAAAAATGTTCTTCATCTCTCACTCTAATAGAAACATCCTGTCCAAATCTGTCCATTACAACACCTATCAGGTGATTTTCAAGCTGTATCGTTACAGATTCCTCTTTTCCCCCATACATACTGAATGTTTTATTCGCATAATCCGCAATGTCAAAACGTTCAAATAACGCGCTTCCTTCACGCTTGACATTAGGCAGAGCTTTGATGCTGCCCATTTTATCCACACGGAAATGCTTAATCTTATCTTCCTCATTATCATGAGCAATCAGATAATAGTTTTCATCTTTGCAAGTCAGCGCCCAGGGACTAACCCTGTAAAGTTTGCCTTCCCTACGCGGCATGAGCTTTTTCTCCAGATTCCACTCCAGATATTGAAAAGAAATCTGCTCGTTATTCTGAATTGCTCTATGTATATCATCCACAATATAATAAATACTTTCATTGGCAGTCTTGATACGGTTTGCTACGTATACCTGCCTTTGAAGCTGTTTTGCCTCCGGCTTGGAAGCCAATTTTTCTATTTTAGCTATAAGCTCTTTGGACTTCTTTAATGTAATGAATTTAGAGGACTGCACGACTTCCACTAGAAGTTTTAACTCTGCCAGTTCAAACTCCCTGCCTGCCATATAATAGCCGCCGTTTATCTTGGATTTTATCAAAATAATATCATAGCCAAAATCGATCAGTTGATTTATGTCATCATAAATACTCTTTCGTTCTGCTTTAATATCGTACTTTGCCAATTCTTCAATCAATTGCTGTGTACTTATACAATGTTCCTCGTCAGTCTGTTCCGACAAAATCTTTATAATATACAGTAATTTTAATTTCTGATTTGATGATTTTGGCATTAATTCATCCTCCAATATATTTCTTTACCGGCTGTTCATCAGCATAATATGTTTAGCAGTTCTCGTAAGATCCGTATTTCATAGTCAATTGAAATTCCTAAAGAATTAGGACATTCAGTGGGATTGTACCAGCAGGTTGTTATTCCGGCATTTAAGCCACCCTGTATATCACTCGTCAGAGAATCTCCCACAATGATGCATTCGTCTGCCAAAACCCCATCCATTCTTGCCAAACATGCATCAAAATACTCTTTATATGGTTTTGGGCAGCCGATTATTTCCGAGACAAAGACTCCGTCTACCATCTTGTCCAAGCCTGATATATGAACCTTATTCGCCTGAGTTTTGTTAAATCCGTTTGTTATAATATATTGTTTGAAGCCTTTCTCCTTTAACTGCATAATCAGCTTATCCGCTTCATCCTGAAAAAAGAAAACACTGCCTAATGCATTCTGATATATTTCTTCTATTTCTTCTGTTGTTATCCCGGTTATGCCAAGCTGTTCGAACAAAGTCTTAAAGCGCCCTTTATGTATCTCTTCTTTTCCTATTTCTCCCCTCTCCATACGTTTCCAATAACTGTCGTTGATATCATTATAAAGCGATACTATATCATCATTTATCTCAAGTCCCAGCTTTCCAAAGCTATATCGCAGCGCATAGTTCTGTGATTTTTTAAAGTCCAGTATCGTCTGGTCCAAATCCCATAGAATTGTCGTAAATCTGCCCATCTTCTATCTATATCCTTCCTGACATATTCCATCATGTAAAAAAGAGCCGGCCATACAGCCAACTCTTTTTATTTATACTTTTTCGTCACCGGAAACCGACTGCACCGTATTTTCTCCGCCGGCCGCCGCAAGCTTTTTGTCCTTACTCATGCGCCATTTAGCACCAATAACACATGCAATAATAACAAGTACCACTATAAATACAAATAACAGCAAATATGAAAGAAAAGAGTTAAAAAATAAAATCAAATTGTTCATCGGTTTCATCCTTTCCGTAACGTAATACGAATTTTATAACTTCTTAAAAATCTTATTTTATTTTACCACTAATTAAACACTATCGTCAAGCAGGTTCTCTCCATCCGCTGCAGTTGTTGCAAGCTTATCGCATCTTTCGTTTTCCGGATGTCCGTCGTGCCCTTTTACCCACTTAAATGTCACATTATGAGGTTCTTTTGCCTTTAACAGCCTCTGCCATAAATCAATGTTCTTAACCGGTTTATTTCCTGCTGTTTTCCAATTCTTCTTAATCCAGCCTTCTATCCAATGTTCATTAAATGCATCTGTCACATACTTAGAATCAGAAACAAGTGTTATTTCACATGGCTTAGTCAAAGCCTCCAGCCCTGCAATCACTGCCATTAATTCCATCCGATTATTCGTCGTCTTCTTATACCCTGCGGAATATTCACGTTCATGCAGCTTTCCGTTTGAATCAATAAACTGTATAACCGTTCCATATCCTCCCGGTCCCTCAGGATTGCCACGTGCTGCGCCGTCTGTATAAATCGTTACTTTTCTGTTTCTACCTGCTGTGTCCGCCACCGCCATGTGAATGTCCTCCGCTTGAAGTATGATGTCCTCCGCCACCACCGCTGCTGCTATGTCCGCCACTGCTTCCGCTGCTCGTTTCAATAGTTCTGCTTGTGACGTTTTTCCTCAGGAACGTATCCTCTCTTCTTTTATAGTTTGGCTGTCCGCCATTTACATATGTTCTCGTGTTTACGGTTTTCATTCCTTTTCTTGATGACAAGTTAATTATTATGTATATTAACGTAGCAATCGCCGCACACAGATACGATAAATAAGGTGGAATTTCTTCAGTCATCGGTACTGAATCCGACATATCATAATAGACATTATCCACAAAGGTTTTATAAGCAAGATAGGGATTTGTATCGACGTTTTCATAAAATACATCCAAAATACGGTCAATCATTCCGGTACTGTATCTGTCTTCCGCCTTTCCTGTTGTACACATCCATGTATACACGCGCCCGTCATCTTCTCTGTAAATATTATCCAGCAAAAGAACACCATCACCTATCGGCTTATTATAACCGAATTTATGCTCCTCATAAAAATTATCCGCATATATCATAGTGAACTCACTATATGGTGCATCCGGAAAATAAGACCTTGCATATTCCTTTAAAGACTCATTCACCGTAACCAGAACGATATCTGCCTGAATCTGCTTTTCCCGCTCTGCAATCTGTGCTCTTAGTTTGTCTTCCTCTTCATCAGTCAGCACATCAGCGTAGTCAAATACCCTTTCCTCTGTAGTGCACTCAGTATTGGTTCTTTCCGATGACCCGCTCTCGGCTAGCTTAATTATATTCGAAAAAATACCAAGCGCTATTATAATAACAAATGCTATAAACAGAAAACGAAAATGTTTAAAATACTCTTTCATCTCAATAAACCTGCTTCCTTAGATTTGGTAAAATCTCAGTACTATTTCAAACATGAATGCCACAATAATAAAGACAGTAGCCGCATACCCTATAAGTTTCTGCACGGAAAGCGGCGTTTTCCCGACTGCCTTTCCCGTCTGTCCATTCACATAAAAAGGATAGGTTTTATCTCTGTATCTATATGTATACACCCATACCGGAAGAAGGGAATAAAAATATCCGAGTCTGTTCGGCTGTACATGCCTGTGAAACGGTTTTAAGGATGAATAAGCCCCTAATGATTCATTCAAAAGTGCTTCCGAAGCCCCCTGTATCTTAGACAAAGCTCTCGGTTCCAGTCTCTCAGCCGTTTCATTAAAAAATTCGGCGTAAAAACCTGACATATATTTCTCCTGAAAATTTTCCAATGCCTTATAATCATATGGCTCCATCAGATCCATGGTTCCGTCATCCATTCCAATTGAAGCATCTACCGGAATTTTATCAAAGTCAATATCCATGTCTCTGATAACACGATAATAACTTCTCTCCGTATATTCCTTGTTGCCGCTTCGCCATGTGCGTACTTTAGTTCCCTCTCCGTCAAAGACACAATTCGATACATAATCATAAAGCCAGAAAGGTACATATGTCCCTTCCATAGTGTCCAAAGTCGCTTCCGAGAGAAAACTTGAGGGCGTAAAGGCACGTTTCTTAAACTCTTTTTTTAATATTTCTTTTACTTTTTCTTTTCCTACTTTAAACGGCAAAATCAGATTGGGTTCATAAGCTCCCTGCACTCTTTCATCAAACACAATATAATGAGCGCAGTGTTCACATTTTGATGCTGATGTAAACTCGCCTAAATTAATAGGCGCACCGCAGTTAGCACATGTTGTCTCTGAATTTCCAACTACTTTCTGCTGGCTTTCAATCCCCTCACAGTGCGGACAGTACATCGCCTCTTTTTCCGGACTGTAGACCACATTTCCACCGCAATTGTTACATTTAAAAATCATCTCTAAATCTTTGCTCCCTTCTAAACCTGTTTCTCCTAATCCTGCGAATCTGTATGCCATTGTCCTGTCTGCAAAAATGTCTGTGCCATCGTTTCAGCAGAATTTACAAGCTCCCTATCGTATCCTAAAACCTTAAGAAGCGCAATCGCATTTCTCGAAACAGCAGGGCCTTTTTGTAATTTATAGGGAAAGAAAATATCATCTTTTTCTATTTCTTCTTCAAAATGATAGTTTTCATATGTATCAGCTAAAAGTTTCGTCAGCTCCAAATCATGTGTAGCGGCAAAACAGATTACGTTATCTCTGGCAAGCGCTTTCAAAATCTGCGTAGAGGCAGAAATACGCTCTACCGTATTCGTTCCACGCAACACTTCATCCACAAAACATAACACATGCATTTTTTCTTTCTCTGCTTCCATCACTTCGCTTAAAATTCTTCTAATCGACTTGACTTCCACCATATAATAGCTGTCTCCGCTTTCCAAATCATCCTTTAAGGACATAGATGAATAAACACGGAACATCGCACCTTGGTATGACTGTGCCATACAGGTATGTATCGTCTGAGCAAGAATTGCATTCAGAGCAACTGCTCGCAGGAAGGTAGACTTACCGGAGGCATTAGAGCCCGTCAGCAGCACTCCCCTGTATACTTCTATGTCATTTCTTACCGGATTATTTAATAACGGATGATATAGCTGTTCTATTTTAATATAGCTTTCCGCATTCTCTCCTTCGGAAATAAACTCAGGCAGACAGTACTCCCCTTTTAGGCTGGCACGATATTCTCCTACAACAATAGATGTCTCAATCATGCCTATAAGCGTAATCATCTCGTCAATCTCTTTAATATGTGCCCTGACTACTCTGAGCATCTGATTAAATTTTATCAAATCCAGATAGAAAATCATTCTAAGATAATCAAACACCGCCTCAAGTATATTGCTGCTTGCAGACATTCCGGAATGACCTCCGGGGCTGGACGTAACTATAAATGAGTTACGCTTAAAGCCTTCCAGTGATTTACAACAGGCTAAGAGTCTCCCCTGTTCTTTACTGATCTCACTCACAGAATGCTTTCCAAGCTTCCGGGCAGCATCCATAAGCCTCGAGATATAGCAGAAGCTGGTGATATATGGTCCTATTTCTTTCTGCTCCTTATAGTAGTTAGTCATATTAAAACATAAAACAGCTAACAATGCACATACACCTGTAGGTACAGAAAAGAACATTAAGCCTACACTTATAAAAAACAACAGAATCGCCATATAATACTTCAAACTGTTACGTTCCCCCAGCGTATCAAGGAAATCAATATACTCATATAAAGAGTACTTGCTCATCCTGCCAAGTTCCGCAAACTGAACCTGAAGCTTGACCCTTGTATCCTCATTATTCATAAAATACTGAACGTGTTCTTCAAAACGCTTAAGCTCTTCAACACTCTGAACCGGTGTACGCAGCCTGTAATAAAGATACTCCTCTCCCGCCGAGCTGTGAGAATAATTCATTTTACGATAGATTTCATCCATATCTAAGTCATTCCATGTGATATCATCTATCTGATGGGCTTCCTCATGCTTCTTATAGTACATGGAGATATGCTGTTCCAATTCATCAGGCTTATATTCCCTTTCTATAGCATCTCCATATTTTTCATAAAGTTTTCTTATAAATATCTTTCTGGCTTTTCTGCTCTCCAAATATCCCATTATCATAATTACCAGAATAAAAAGAAGCATTGCACCTACAAAAACTAAATATTCCATACTGGTGTTATCCTATTTTCCGTTAATTTGTTCTTTTATTTCACTCGCTTTGCCATAAATGGCATCCTCGTCAATGAAATCCGCAAATTTACCATTCATATATAAAATCTGACCGTTTATCATCGTCATTTTTACATTCTGTTTGCTGCCGCTGTAAACGATGTTTTTCGGAATGTTATTAATAGGCTGCATATTGGGTTGATGTAGGTCAATCATAATTATATCTGCAAGTTTTCCCTCGGCAAGCACATCCGTATCAGGCAGATACATCGCCTTAGAGCCGTTTACGGTCGCCATTTTAAGCACTTCCCATGCATCTACGGCCGCAGCGTCTTTTTCCTTTAATTTGGCCAGCCCTGTTACCAGGAACATTTCACGGAACATATCCAGACAATTGTTGCTGGCAGGACCATCCGTTCCTATTGCCACATTGATTCCCTTTTTCAGATATTCGGAAATCGGTGCAATACCGCTTGCCAGCTTCGTATTAGAGCCGGGATTAGTGACTACGCTCAAATTATGTTTCTTGAAGATTTCCATATCTTCTTCAGTCATATGGACACAATGATAACCGCCGCCGCCATAATCAAACATTCCAAGCGAATCAAATAAGACCGGCGGTGTCATACCATATCGTTTCTTACATTCTTCTACCTCTGTAAATGTTTCTGATATATGAGTATAGACAGGCGCTTTGTATTTATGTGATAAATCTGCAATCTTCATAAGCAGTTCCTTAGCACAAGTATATTCCGCATGGAAACCAAGCACATAGCTGGTAAGAGGATGGCTGTTATTCAGCTTATTATATCTCTCTTCAGTAAGGGCCACACCCTTTTCAAAATCACTCATCCCGCTTACGCCGCTGACCTGTACACACCGCATTCCCATATCCACACAGGCATCCGCGGTCGTCTCCGGTGCCAGATACATATCAAAAACAGCTGTTATACCGCTTGTCAGATATTCCAGAATGGCAAGCTTCGTCAGATGATAAATCATCTCTCCGTCAAGCTTAGCTTCTACAGGGAAAATCTGCCTCGTCAGCCATTCCTGCAATGGCATATCATCGGCATATGAGCGCAGAAGCGTCATTCCTGAATGCGTATGGGCGTCTTTAAAACCCGGCATTAAGAGATTGCCTTCGCAGTCAATTTCCTTATCCCATATTATACTTTGGAGCTTCAGGTTCTTATAAACATCTTGCGTATCCCTACCGTCTCCCACATAAATTATGCGTTCATTCTGAACCCAGATTTCACCTTCCGTAATATCACCGGTCTTCATTGTAAGTATTCGTGCATTAAATAGTCTGATATTCATGTATTTAATATTCCTTTCTGATTCTGTTAAAGTCTCCAATTGTGATACCTTTAGCGCTAGTCACGAACATATCCAAAATAAACAAAAACGGGGCTCATTACGGAGCAGAGACGCCCCGTTTTTGTTTATTTTGGCTATGTTCTGGTTATTGGAGTATATAAATTCATTATCAACTAAAATTGTAAATTTGCTGCTCCGAAGCCATTAGGAAGCAATTCTTCAAGTGTTTTTATTTCATATTCGCTAACCGACTTGGCAACAATAATTTGAAATGTCTGCGGATTACAGAATTCCATCATCACCTGCCTGCAAACCCCGCACGGATTGGCATATTCTACTATTTCTTTTCCCTTAGCGCCGCCAACAATGGAAATTGCACTAAACTGACGTTTCCCTTCACTGACCGCCTTAAAAAAAGCCGTTCTCTCAGCACAGTTAGTCGGGGAATATGCTGCATTTTCAATATTGCAGCCCGTATAAATACTCCCATCCTCAGTAAGAAGCGCCGCCCCCACCTGATAATCTGAATAAGGAGAATAAGAATTCTGCCTTGCATGAAAAGCCACTTCTATCAGTTTCTCAATCATGTCGTTATCTATCAAAGAAATCCCCTCACTTCTATGCTAATCTAGTCAGGTTATCCGCGAACTTGGTCTGAATTAACAAAATAAGGAGCGTCTCTGTTCCGCAATGAGCTCCTTATTTTGTTAATTCAGACCAAGCCACTATATTCCTAGAATCTCTTAATCGACTCCGTCAAAAGCTTCTCAAACTTCGGTGCTACTGCATTAGCGGCTTCCTGCACCTCTTCATGAGTCAGCGGCGCACTATTCATACCTGCCGCCAGATTGCTGACACAGGATACTCCGCAGATTTTCATACCCATATGATTTGCGGCTATTGCCTCCACTACCGTACTCATGCCGACAGCGCTTGCTCCAAGCATCTGAAGCATCTTTATTTCTGACGGTGATTCAAAAGAAGGTCCGGTTAACTGCGCATATACGCCCTCGAATAATTCAATATCATTTTCTTTTGCCGTGCTTTTAATGATTTCCTGTAAATCTTCATCATAAACATGCGTCATATCAGGGAATCTTGTACCTAACTCATCAATGTTAGGTCCGATTAACGGATTAGGCGCAAAGCAGGAAATATGATCTTTAATAAGCATCAGGCTGCCCGCATGGAAGTTTGGATTGATGCCGCCCGAAGCATTGGTCAGGAATAAAATTTCAGCACCCATAAGCTTCATCAAACGGGTAGGAAGCACTACATCCGTAATCGGATAGCCCTCATAATAATGTACCCTTCCCTGCATCAGTACAACAGGTACTTCACCAATATACCCGAAGATAAATTTACCCGCATGTCCCGGTACCGTAGAAACCGGAAAACCTTCTATATCCGAATAAGGCAGCTCTGCCTCCACTTTTACTGTTTTTGCGAAGTTTCCAAGCCCTGAACCAAGAACAACGGCAACCTTAGGTTTAAAATTTATTTTTTTCTGATAACACTCATAACATTTCTGTAATTTCTCATATACTGCGTTCATATTGTACCTCCTCCAATATTCATTACATTTTTATATAG
>JAIDPH010000026.1 GCA_029062885.1 Lachnospiraceae bacterium | reverse complement strand
ATATCAATCACCTTGGTAATTGTATCCTGATTCTTGATATTTACTAACTTCGGAGAACCGTTTTTGATAACAAGCACCGCGCTGGGACTCATTTTAGCGGAAAAACCTCCGCCACCGCCGTTCTTTTTATCTGAACTGCTGGCTCCTGCACCGACTCCAAAAGTAACATCCACAAGCGGAAGTATAATGGTATCTCCAATCTGTGTTGCTTCTCCTACCACAGTTTTTGTTGATAAAACAGCATTCATTCCCTTCATAAGGGATTCGACTACGCTGGCGAAATTGTTATCTGCCATTTATGCATCCTCCTTCTTAAACAGCTTAAGTAATTTTTTGATATCTTTACTAAAATAAATGCGAATGACCGCCTTCAAAAAGGTAAAGAGCTTTATCCTGCCTTTGAAAAAAACAGAACCTTCTATTCTTTTCCTGTCAAAATCACCCGTGACAGTAACATTGTTACCTATCAGCGGATATAGTATTCCGTAGTAAGAAAGAATCTGCCCTGTAGCCGCCGGGTCATCCATGCCGATTATTAAATCAGCCATAAATTTTCTCGGCTTAACATAGTTAAAAATAGTACCCAATTCACCTTTACACAGTGTAAATGCCTGTTTGAACGTATCACTCTTAATAATATCAAGATAATACTCTATATTCTCCAGTATCTCTTTTATTTTATCACATATTCCTTTTATTGTGTACCAGATATTTTTAAATAAACTCAATATTTTGTTTATTCTACTTTTTAACGACTCTTTTTCCTTTGTATACTGAGTTTCTTCCCCTGATATATCTGCCGATTTAGTTTCGCCGGATTTATCTCTAAGCTTCTCTTCTTTTTTCTCCGTTTGCTGCTCCGTTTTTATATTTTCAGTTTCTTTACTGTTCCCGTCCTTCTCTTTATCTTTATCATTGTCATTCTCACTTTTTTTCTTATGGTCTGCACTCTGAATGCTCTTTTTCTTTTTTTCTTTCTTACTCTTCTTAGGCAATCTGAACAAGGTAAAGAATAAGACGCGCACTTTAAGATATATATCGGACGGATAAAGAATCCTTATATTAATAAAATGCATCAGCCATGTAATTTTGGCATTTACTTCTATGGGCGGACAGCCATCATCTTCTGTGCGCTTCAGTTCTACCCTGTAATGTACGGGTACGAAAAGCGCAAGACATAAAGACAGGAGTATGCACCCTATCAATACCGCTATAATAATCCCAATTATTTTTAATATCAGCAACAAAATATGTAACATTTAATACTTTGCCTTTCTATTAAGCTTAAGCTTCCGGAAACAGATACTGCTTCAAAGCAGCATTTCCGTTTCTGGCGACTGCTTCATTGGTAATCCTGCAGACTATTTCAACAGCTTCCTCATAATTTCCCGCGATACCGATAATATAGGGTTCATTTTCTTTTTTTCGATAAAACGGCTGCCTAATGAGCATACTATGGCAGATTTCAAGCTGGTCATCACCTGATGCGAGCATGATAACAAAAATCTTTAACTGTCTCATATGATATTTAATTTTTCTCTTTACTCGGCTCGGATTTTTAATAGTATCTCCGATATACAGGTTTTTATAAAATTTCATATATACCTCAATTGTACTTCCAATTACTATACGCTTTTAAGTTAAACGGCATCGGAGATTGGTCTGGTCGCCTCCTTAAGCCATCTGCCCTCATCTTCTGTCAGATATGGGCTTACTTTCTCATAGACAGCCTTATGATAAGTATTTAGCCTTTCTATGTCCGCTTTTTGCATATATTCGGGTAAAATTGCGTCTAAATCAATCGGAACATATGTCAGCGTATCAAAATACATAAACTGACCGTCCCCATTCTTTACTCCATTTCTGGCAACTATTACATTTTCAGTCCGGATTCCGTGACTGCCGTCCTTATATACGCCCGGTTCGTTAGACATCACCATTCCGGCTTCTATCACAGCTTCCTTTACACTCTCCACATAGCGCCATCTTATGCTCTGAGGTCCTTCGTGCACATTTAGCATATACCCTATTCCGTGCCCGGTTCCGCACTTATAATCTATATCCATGTTCCACAATGGTGCTCTTGCCAGAATGTCAAGATTTCTTCCGGTACAGCCGTATAAAAATCTGGCAGCACTAAGAGAAAGCATACCAACTGCTACCGCCGTAAAATGCTTCTTTACCTCATCATCAATTTCTCCAAGCACTATCGTCCTCGTTACGTCGGTTGTACCGCCCAGATACTGTCCGCCGGAATCAACCAAAAGCATTCCTTCAGACGCAAGCTCACTGTTCTCGGCTTCTGTCGCTTCGTAATGCATCATTGCAGCATTTTCCTTATAACCGCTGATTGTCGGGAATGACAGATCCATAAAGCCGTCAACATCTCTCCGAAGATTGTCCAAATACATCGCCGCGGAATATTCCGTAATCGGAATTTTACCGATATTGTTTTTAAGCCAGAAAATAAATTTTGTTAAAGCAACACTGTCCTTCAGATACACTTTCTCCATATTCTCTAACTCAACAGGATTCTTAACCGCCTTCATTTTCTCGCTTGGATTTACGTCAGATACAATTTTCGCTTTCTTTTGAAGTATACGGTACAGCCTGTAATTTATGTTCTTGTCATCTAACAGGACTTTTCCTTCTGCCGATTCTTCTAAAAAAGCCTCTATCTCATCATATGCCTTCAACGTAATGTTGTGCTTAGCCGCATACTGCCTCAATTCTTCATTAACTGCCTGTTCCTGTATGAAAAGATAAAAGTCCGTCATGGTAAGATATCCATAAGACAGCGCCACAGGATTACACTCTACATCTGCACCCCTGATATTAAGGAGCCACATCAAATCATCTAATTTAGCAAGCAGGTGGGCGCTGCACTGTTTCTCCTGCATCTCACTCCTAATCTGTTTAAACTTATCATCTACACTCTGTCCGCAGATTTCTTCAGGCAATATTGTAACAGGCGTACATGGCATGTCCGGTCTGTCCGTCCAAAGATTTCCGGCAATATCATCTTCATAATGAAAGGATGTTTTAATATGCTGTAAGGTCTCTTCCAGCCCCCTGCCGTAAAAAGCATCAATGACCCTTCCATCAAAGCCCAGAACCTCTCCCTCTTTCATATTCTGTTTCAAATACTCTTTTATTGTCGGAACGCCCTCTTCCAGCATACGAAAGAGTGTTATTCCGCTTCCGCCAAGTTCTTTTTCGGCTTGCACAAAATAACGTCCGTCTGTCCAGAGTCCGGCGTTTTCGCGACTTACCACAAGTGTTCCGTTTGAACCGGTAAAACCTGAAAAATATTCCCTAACCTTAAAATAATCGCTGACATACTCCGAATTATGATAATCTGCCGTAGGAATCAAGAAAAAGTCGATATTTTCACTTTCCATCTTTTCCTGAAGCAGTCTGACCCTGTCTTTTATTTCCACGATAATATCCTTCCTTTCTTTTTTATCGGAAAATATTCCATTCCTTCTCCATAAATTCCTAAACAAGTGTATCTGCATCTTTTAGCAGACCTACCGCTCTTGATGTACCAATCCTGTCACAGCCTTCTTCCAGAAAAGCCTCTATTTCTTCCAGTGTTGAAATACCTCCTGCAGCCTTAATCTTAACATCAGGTCCAATATGCTGTTTAAACAGTTTTATATCTTCTATTGTCGCACCGGATGAACCAAATCCCGTTGAAGTCTTAATATAATCGGCGCCTCCATTCGTCACGGCATGACACATGGCTATTTTTTCCTCTTCATTCAGATAGCATGTCTCAATTATGACCTTAAGAATGTGTCCGCCGCAAGCCTCTTTTACCGCGCGTATTTCAGCTTCTACTTTATCATAAAGACCATTCTTCACATCATTTATATTAATGACCATATCTATCTCTTTAGCGCCATCCTGTATTGCACAGATTGTCTCCTCCACTTTAGCCTTTGTTACGCTGTAGCCCAAAGGAAATCCAATTACAGTGCAAATATTTATCCTTTCTTCATAAGTATCATGAATTCTTTTTACATACGCCGGCGGAACACAGACTGACGCTGTCTTATACATAATCGCTTCATCGCATAATGTTACTATGTCGTTCCATGTAGCAAATGCCTTTAACTGAGTATGGTCAATATGGCTGAATATCTCCTGCTTTTTCATACTTCCTCCATTTTTATGTTCTATTTTCTTATTTTTATATCTATGATTCATATTTTAATACCTTTTTGCTTCGTTAGCAAGAAAAAGCCCCAATATGTAAAAACTTTCTTAAATTTTATCTTTTTTTTAAAATTTAACTTTTTTTATGTTATACTTTAATATAGGCTTATAGCGGTGTTAATCAAATATCCGCATTTATAGGAAAGGAGGCCTGATTTATGGATCAAAACAGTTATTCAGAAATTACACCAGAAATCATCCGTCTTGCTAATATGAGCAAAGAAGCGGGTATCATTGATACAGAATTATTCACAAAATATGATGTCAAACGCGGACTGCGCGATTTAAACGGTAAAGGTGTTCTTGCCGGACTTACCAATATCTCTGATGTCCGGGCAAATAAGATTGTGGATGGCGTACAAATTCCGACTCCCGGACAGCTTTTTTACAGAGGATATAATGTTGAAGACCTCATCAAAGGTCTGGCTGATGACTCCCATTTCGGATATGAAGAAATTACATATTTATTGCTTTTTGACAAACTTCCTGATAAAAAAGAAATGGAAATGTTCAAAGAGCTTTTAGCCGGATACCGTTCTCTTCCAACCAGTTTCGTACGCGATATTATCATGAAGGCGCCTAGCAACGATATGATGAATACATTGGCAAGAAGCGTGCTGACATTATATTCCTACGATGATAGGGCGGATGATACTTCTATCCCCAATGTTCTCAGGCAATGCCTGCAGTTAATCAGCCTTTTTCCGCTGCTTTCTATCTATGGATATCAGGCTTACAGCCACTATCATGATGGTAAAAGCCTATATATTCATCAACCTATGCCTGAATTATCAACAGCAGAAAATATCTTACATATTTTGCGTCCTGACAGCAGCTATACCCCGTTGGAGGCAAAAATACTCGATATAGCATTAATTTTACATATGGAACACGGCGGCGGTAACAATTCCTCCTTTACGACCCATGTTGTTACTTCATCACTGACAGATACCTACTCTGTCATAGCCGCGGCTATCGGTTCCCTTAAAGGTCCCAGACATGGCGGAGCCAATATTAAGGTTGTTAAAATGTTTGATACAATGAAGAAAGAAATCTCTGACTGGAAAGATGAAGAAGAAGTTTCTGCTTATCTGACCCGTTTGCTGCACGGTGAAGCCTTCGACCATGCCGGACTAATATACGGCGTCGGCCATGCCGTATATTCCACGTCAGATCCAAGAGCTGTTATATTTAAATCCTTTGTTAAGAAATTATCCGAAGAAAAAGGATTGCAGAATGAATTTGCTCTCTACTCTCTGGTAGAGAGGTTGGCTCCTGAAATCATTTCTAAGGAAAGGCAGATTTACAAAGGCGTAAGCATTAACGTGGATTTCTATTCTGGTTTCGTATATGATATGCTAAATCTTCCAATGGAGCTTTACACGCCGATATTTGCCATCGCAAGAATCGCAGGCTGGTCCGCACACAGGCTGGAAGAACTTGCTAACAACGGAAAAATTATTCGTCCGGCTTATAAGCCTATCTGTGAAGACAAAGAATATATTCCGATTGAAAAAAGATAATACAATAAAACGCTAAAGAGGTCAGACTTGACAGTCTGACCCCTTTTTACATATACTTTTTTACATATACTTTTTTACATATACCATTTTACTTATTTACATATTTTCTTAATGCCTTATTAACGAAAATTACATATACTATAATTGATATAAAAAAACCAAAGTTCACAATCACTGATAAAATTCCCGGACCTTTTACAAAGTCACTGATAAGGCAGACGATTCCAATAAATACATCGGCGACTCCGCATAACAAAAGTCTGATGTATAAATACTTAACAAAACCGTCTTTATCATAGATTGCATTTTCATCCACACCATTACCAAACACAACGCTTTTTATAAACTTACCTTTATACTTCATGGCAATTGCCGCATATATCATATACGCGCCACCTATTATACACAAAATAACAATCCAATCGTACATCTTATCACTTCTCCTTTATACCCTAACATTTAAAGCATATATGAAACCCCAAGAATATCTTTTACCGTTTTCTTCATTTCACTCTTATCACAGACAATATTATGTATTACCGGAGCTGTTCTGATTTCTTCAATCGCCATCGGCACCTCTACATTGCCAATCTTTGAAAGTTCGTCCACCAATTCAAAATCAGGCATACTCTCATATTTATCATCAATCGCTTTCATAACGCTTCTGGTAAATTTGAATGGACTTGCTGTTGAAGCAATCACAGTCTTAGTTTCATCATGTGTATCCTTTTTGTATTTCTCATATACGGAACTCGCTACAGCGGTATGGGTATCGATGACATATCCTGTATTATCATATATTTCTTTTATTCTATTGGCAGTTTCTTCTTCATTGGCATAATTTCCATAAAAATCCGTCAACTGCGTTTTCATTTCATCAGAAATCTGATAACTGCCACCTCCGGATAATGCTGCCATTAATTCTGCATTTTTCACGGCATCGTTTCCTGCTATGCGATAGATAAGGCGCTCTAAATTACTGGAAATCAATATATCCATAGAAGGGGAACTTGTTAACACAAATTCACGATTCCGATTATAGTTTCCGGTCTTAAAGAAATCGTACAAAACTTTATTCTCATTGGATGCGCAGATAAGTTTAGCAATCGGAAGACCCATATTTTTTGCATAAAACGCAGCAAGAATATTACCAAAGTTGCCTGTAGGTACTACAACATTGATTTTTTCTCCCTCTGTTATCTTCTCTTCGCCAAGTAACTTTGCATATGCATATACATAATATACAATCTGCGGAACCAGACGCCCGATATTAATTGAATTGGCCGAAGAAAAAATATATCCTTGTTCACGCAGTTCTTTTTCCATTTCTTTATCAGAAAAAATCTGCTTAACTCCTGTCTGTGCGTCATCGAAATTACCATGGATTCCAATTACAGAGGTATTCCTACCCTTTTGCGTTATCATCTGTTTCTCCTGAATAGGGCTGACACCATTCTTGGGATAAAATACTATTATCTTAGTTCCCTCAACATCTGCGAAACCCGCAAGCGCAGCCTTTCCGGTATCTCCTGAAGTCGCAGTCAGAATTACAATCTGCTCCTTCACATTGTTCTTCTTAGCCGAAGTTATCATCAGATGCGGCAGAATCGATAATGCCATATCCTTAAAAGCAATCGTCGCGCCATGAAAAAGCTCCAGATAATATGCACCATCCGCCCAAACAAGCGGAGCTATCTCTTCCGTATCAAACTTAGAGTCATATGCCCTGCTTATGCAGTTTTTTAACTCTTCTTCGGTAAAATCAGTGAGAAACAGCTTCATAACTTCATATGCTATCTCCTGATAATCCATGCCTGATAATTCCTTCAATGTTTTATCCAGTTCAGGTATGCTGTCCGGAACAAACAGACCTCCATCTTCAGATAGACCTTTCAAAATTGCTTTTGAAGCCTGTACCTTTTTTGAATTATCTCTTGTACTGCTATATAATACTTCCTTCAGGTTATTCATTAGTTATTTTCCTTTCAAATTCTATCCAAGTAATAACTTGAGTTCGCGTTTATTCTATCATATTTTTTTCATACACGCAACTTTATAAAAAGAATTCATGGTTACCATACGAGAACAGCTTGGTCAATTTCTGGTCAAACCAACGCATCTTACTTGAGTCTGCTCGATTTCTTGCGCAAAAATACAAAGCACCCTGCGAGATATCCTCACCATAAAGTGCTCTTTCCACAGCATCATATGTTTCTTCGCTTATTGTGACATTCTGGAAACGCCCGTCCACTGTCGGAGTAAACTGCGCCACGCCATCTCCTTTCTGCATTACCACTTCTGTTACGGTATCCGGAAACATTTCACTATTTACACGATTCAGCACTACGTTGGCTACAAGCAGTTTTCCATCCTCATCTTCACCACCTGCTTCCGCCTCCACAATCCTGAGCAGTGTATCATAGTCCTGTTCGGATAACTTATATTTTTTCTCTTGCGCTAATATCTCATAATCTACAACTCTTTGCCCTGAAGAAACACTGGCTGACGCTTCCAAAAAACTGTGTTTCTCCTCCTCCATACTTTGAAACTCCATATGGATTGCTTGTCTTGCTGCGGTATTATTAATTTTCACTTCTTCTATACAAAACCAAGTTAATAAAAAAGTCATGTTCATCATTAGTAAAGTCATTAAGCACTTTTTATACATATATATTTCACTCCGTTTCATATTCCCCATAAAATAAAAAGTAACACTTTTGTAATATTTTATACAGAAATTCGGAAAAATATGTTATACTTATGCCAATATTAAGAAAAATTTCTATAGATTGGAGATTTCATGACACGTTCATTACCCGGTGTTTATACAGCAAAACGTAAGGACGGAACTACATATTATCGTTCTTCCGTAACTTATCGCGCAAAACATATAAGTCTGGGCAGCTATGATACACCGGATGAAGCTCACTGCGCCTATTTACAGGCAAATGATATAATTAACGATAAATCAGTCAGCATTTCGGATTATCGAACCGACTGCATTCTACTGTTTGAGAAATGGGTCTCTTTGATTAATTTTCGTGACAATAACATATATATTTCCAATCCTATATATATACGACCATACTTTTTTTACTATTATTTTTCTCCATCTCTTTTTTTTATTTTTGATAAAGACGATTTGTTTTACTATTCTTCACGCAAAATATCCTGTCGCGGCGGACATTATTTTGTAGCAGATTACGGAATGCAGGTCAACATCATGAACCGCTATGGAATAAAAAACTATGCTGTACTGAATAAAGATTATCGCTTTATTAATGGGAATATACATGACTTTCGTTATGAAAATATAGAAATTTTCAACACCTATAACGGCGTTTCTTCTTTTTATAAAGAAAATAAAATGTATTACAAAACAAAAATCCATATCAAAGGCAACTATACAGTCGGTATCTATGACACAGATATTGAGGCTGCAATCGCTTATAACAAAGCCATCGACATATTGAAAAAAGCCGGTGTAAAAAAGGCTTACACTCCAAACTACATGGAGGATATATCTCCTTCAGTTTACGCCGACCTGTATTCTACTGTTAAAGTTTCTCCAAAAATTGAACGCTACCTGTCCGAATAATTGACAAAGCAGATATTTATGGAAGCATCCCCCGTTATCCCATTAACATTACCTGTAGTTGTATATTGCCACATTGTATATAAGTACGGATAGTCAGGAGTATCCCCATCCTGCGAAAGCCACACATCATAATTCTGCAGCTTCGTTAAATCCACATTTTTTATCAGCCATTCTTTGTTTCCATATACCATTGGAATATATCCTGCCGCCTTTATAGCTTCTAAGAAAGTGGCTGTGATTAATGTCTTGTCGCTCCTTGAGAGTCCGTCGATTCTGGCCTTGTCATTTGTAATATTCTCCATATAAAAAGCTACAGGGAAATTGATATGCGCTCTGTACGGTTCCAGATTTTGTATAACAAAATAAGCCTCTTGTATCGCTTCTTCCTGATTAATTGCTTGTGAATAGAAATAAACGCCGATATTTAATTCAGCTTTTACCGCCGCATCCATATTCTCCACGAAATTATCATCCAAAGATATCTGACCAGTGCTATATCCCCTTGCACCCAGACGTATCATGACATAATCAATCCCGTCTGATTTAAGTCTTTCAAAATTAACTGTTCCGTTATGCTTGGAAATATCAACCCCAATCTGGGAAATTTTCTTACCACCTTCAGTATATTTTTTCAAACCCGCAGTTTCCGTCAAATTGGAAAAATCATAAGCACTTTTTTTAAGATATGGGCTAATCAAAACCCATTCCTCCGTACCATCGGGTAGTTTCACTAGTGTATGCTTACCGTCCGTCGCAGGGTCTTCCTGTACAGTCTCTTCAACTTTAAAGTCTTCTAACCACTTTTTATCATCACTTTCTTTATTAGAAGTTACTGTTTCCACCTTGTCAGTATCCTCATCTTTTTCCGGATACATATCCCAGAAACCTAAATCTTCCGCACGTAATCCGGAACTGCTTTCTAATCCCGTATCTTTCGTTATTTCCTCAACCGTATCCTGTTGCTGTTGCTGCATGGCATTACGAACATATTCGCTGCCTCTGTTATCATTCTTATTTATTTTCAAAATAACATACAAAAGAAGCAACATAAATATAAATATTCCGATTGTCATATTTACAACGGAAGCTCCCATTGGTCTGTTTTCGTCTTCGCCGGGTAGTTTCATTTTATAGCAAGGCTCCTCTCCTTATTGCTAAACTGTAAATGTAGTTGTACAATATAGAGAATATCAATTATAATATTATCAACCTGATACTCTCAACGCTATTTTATCATGAATCGCATGACTTGACAACTTTTGCTTTAGTGGGAAATTATGTATAGAATAATTAAAATTTTAAAAAAATTCAATATATACAATGCAGTGTATTTCTGTTTATCACTCAGTCTTATACTGCTGCTTACAAGCTGCGGAGTTTCACAGGAACCTATTACACATACCGGATTTTATTTTGATACGGTTATTCGGATAACTATTTATGATGCAAAAAAAGAAGCCTGTCTTGAGACATGCTTTGAATTGGCGCAAAAGTATGAAAATATGCTCAGTCCCACTGTTGAGGGTTCTGATATCTGGAAAATCAACCACAGTAATGGCAAACCTGTCGAGGTCTCAGATGAAACTGCCATGCTGCTTGAAACAGCTCTATTTTACTGTGATACTACAGACGGTCTCATTGATATAACAATCGAACCTCTAAATGAACTTTGGGATTTTCATGCAAAAGAACAGATTCCGTCTTCGGAAGCCATTTCAGAAGCGCTTAGTCACGTAGATTATACTAGACTTCTCATAGATGGCAATACAGTTACCATGCTCGACCCGGAAGGTTCAGTAAGCCTCGGATTCATTGCTAAGGGATTCATTGCTGATAAAATTAAGGAGTATCTCATATCTCAGGATATAAATAATGCCATCATTGATTTAGGCGGCAACATTCTTGCTGTCGGTTCCAAACCTGATGGCACTCCTTATAAATTTGGTATTCAAAAACCCTTTGATGAGCAGGGTACTCCTATTGCCATACTTTCAGTAACAGACAAATCTCTTGTCACATCAGGGGTATATGAACGCTGTTTTTATCAGAACGATATCCTATATCATCATATTTTAAATCCTGTTGACGGATACCCTGTGAGGAATAATCTCCTTAGCGTTACGATTCTCTCAAATTCCTCTGTAACAGGTGACGCGCTCTCCACTTCATGCTTCGTACTTGGTCTTGAAGACGGAATGAAGCTTATTGAATCCTTATATGACGTAGAGGCTGTTTTTATTACTGACGATTATGTTTTGCACTATTCCGACGGTCTTAATTAAAATTATTTAGTATAGTAGGAAAAAAGCGCTGTAATATCATCACCGCAGCCCAATTCGCTGGTTTCGCTAAGCCATTGCCCTAAATTATCAGCCACAGCCTTAACCCCATGTTCCTTTAGCAGCTCATAATAATCAGTGCAGGTCTTTTTAAATTCATCATCATTCTTATAGCTGTTTGCCATTCCGTCTGATGCGAGCATATACATTACAGGCAGTTTCCGGTTTTCTTCCTGTTTCTTAATAATAGTAACTGCCTTTTTCCATGACTCAGCTTTACTGATCGAATGCGTTTCTATTCCAAGAAGTTTATCTGCTTCAATAACATTCTCCACTCCCATTTCAGATACCTTTATAATATCACCGTCGCCAAGCTGGAAAGCAAACAAAAATTCTTTGGCAATCACTAATCCTATCAGGGTACTGCCATATAATTTATATATCGCCTCCGTATCTTTATTGCCTTCTGCGTCTAAAATAATTTCCCGTTTATACTTGGAATGAATCTTTAATATTCTACGCTTCCATTCCTTATCAATTTCCTGAGCTACCTTCGTATCGCCTTCACGTTTCAGGAATGTCATAAGCATCTCCGGCTTTCCTGAATATGTATCAAGATAGTCCCCTAAGATTTTACAGAATACATTCACTGCCGCACAAGAACCGTTCTTGCTATATGGACATGAATCACTTCCATGTCCGTCTGCTACCGCCAATATGACAGTATCTTCATCTCTCTCGACCTTTTTTAAGCTATCCTGACATTCTTTGCCGTTTCTTAAGTGAGAGGCCCCCTGCACGGATTCACCAAATACGCTTCGTGTCATATGCAACACCCTTTCTACCAGACATCACCATCCTGAATATCATCTAAATCAGGAAGTCTTCCTCCCATATCAACAATGATAGGCGCGGGTTCTCCATTTTGGGAATCATCAGACTCCATTGCAATACTTGCAGGAGCGGATACTAATGACGCCGCCGTAGACGCCCATTTAATCATCTTAGTAAGAGCCGCCGCATTATTTGCCTGCAAGACAAGCTCTTTATTACCCGTAAATTCTTCTAAAACTTCATCATCTGCATCCTGCCCGATGGAAATAGCTATTTTTACAGCCTTCTTTCCCCAAGGAAGCTTCTTTAATTCCGCTAATGATTTCTTATAATCATCCGTGGGCTGACCATCGGATAACAGAACCAACACTGGCGGCAATGCCCTGTCCGACATAGGCGGAATGGTAAGCTGCGCTGCCAGAAGTTCAAACGCTTTTCCTAAATCGGTCACTCCGTTTGCTTCCAAATCATCCCATGCAAAATCTTCCACATTTACCGGACTGCTTGTTACCCAGGACGCACCTGTAGAAAATTTCAAAGTCCTAATCAAAAGCTGTGCATTAGGATTGTTCTCTGCCGCCGATACCATTTCCGGAATGGTTGACTGAATCGCATGATTCACCGTACCTATCTTTTCTCCATACATAGAACCGGAACAATCCACAATCCAAAAGAAATGTAATGGTCTGCTTGCCAGCTCTCCTCCCGGTCTTTTCATTTCTGCCATAATATTCCCTCCTTAATCTTGTGCCCTTGCACATCTGATTTGCTGAGCCCGTGCGTATTGCATTGCATATGAACCTGCATTACATAATATAGTAAAATCTTTATGCCTTTCATCTATCTGACCAAAAGTCTGCATATATCCGCTGCTTTTTCCTCCGCCGATTTCACCCACTGAATCCGGTATATAAATACTTTCCAAGCTTTTACAACCGGCAAATGCTCCCTGCTCAATGCTTATTACGCCCTCAGGCAAAACAACTGACTTAAGCGATTCGCAGCCTGTAAAAGCTGACATTCTGATGATACTAAGAATCTCCGGCATTTCTACTTCTTCAAGGCTTCTGCACCAGCAGAATGTATTCTCTTTTATCTCTTTAAGGCTGTACGGAAGTACAACCTTCTTTAACTTCATACAGCTGGAAAAAGTATTTTCACCTATGACTTTCACGCTGTTTGGTACTATTATGCTTTCCAGACCGCTGTATTCAAACGCTCCTTCATATTTGGTTATACTGCCTAATATCTTAGGGCAGCCTGCAGGATCAGTTGTTCCGATGCGTTTAAGCGTTTCCGGCAGAGCAATCTCTTTTAGCTCCCTGCAGTTTAAAAATGTCCCATTCCCTATAATTTCTATACCGTCTGAAATAATAATTTTTTCAATTCCTACACAACCCTTAAAGGCATAATTACCAATCTCCAATACTTTTTTTCCATCAATCATATTCGGAATCGTCACAACAGGTTCATCAAAATCCACGAACCTGATAATCTTTATACCTCTGGAGGTTTCTTCATATTCATATAAATTATTATCACCGGCATCGACCCATTCAACCTCATGCGGCGAATCATTAGGCATTTCACGTTCCTGTCCGGAATCCGGTAATAATCCTAATGCCTTTGCCCATGCAGTAACAACATTCTTAGCACTTTCTGTCTTTATACCATATCCCTGAACAATTGACTTGACAAAACGATGCAGTTCAATTTTATCAATTTCTGTCATCCGCTTCATTTCATCTAAAATACCATCGTCAAATACCATTAATAATGTATTTCTCTTAAGCCTGTCTTGTGGAAAAAAATCCAAAAACAGAGCTTGCAGCTTCTTTCTGTCAGAAAGAGCATCCGGATAGTCATTTATGATTTTTGCTAAAACTGCAGAATCTTCCATAATAAAACCATGCCTTTCACTTAACATGCAGACTAAATGCCATTAATGAAATTCCCCTGTTGCCTGTCCGAAATCAATCTTCGCATCTTTTGCAATCATCGCAGAGCGACCCTCCTCAACCGGAATCTGAGTACCATCATTTTTTATATATGTCCAGTTTTCTTTCGACAGATTCTTTATTCCCCAAAGATTTGGATTATTCGGATTCTGTACTACTTCGCCTGCCACAGTTTTCATATCATGTCCGCCGTCAATATGATGTTTATATAGTTTCGTATTTGACATAAGTAATATCGTGTTTCTGCCGATAACAAGCTTAGTCGGAACGGTTACCGTATTCTGACAGCTCCAACAGGTATGTGCCACGCCGTTTCCTTCTTTTTGCGAATCATAAAATACTTCGGCACCGCAGTTCGGACAAATAATAATTCCTGACATAAGGTTCGCGAAGGTTTCCAGCCATTTTGACTCTGTTATCCTCCTGTTAGGCTGCCTTAAGCCTGTCGTAAAAGATGCGATAAACAGTTCCTTTAGCTGACGCGGATACAAATCCCAGAAGACAAGCGCATTATCCTGATATCCTGCAAGCGGTCTGTTATCTTTATTATCCGGATCAAAAATAAATAAAGGATCTGTACCGTACAGCTTATTCATTGCATGAATATCCATACATTTAATCTGCGCCTCTCTCTTACCTTCCAGTGGATGATTCAGCATAAACATATAAAACAAAAGAACTGCCAGCGAAAATAAATCCGTATTCCTCGACGGTTTCGCCTCACCACGCACAATCTCCGGCGCCATAAAACGTGGAGTGCCGTATACTCCACTCTTCGCTCCATTGTATGAGACATTATCATTATCACATATAAGTACGTCTCCTGTATCAGGGTCAAAGAATACATTTCCAAAAGAAATATCCCGGTAACTATATCCTTTTCCATGTAATACATTATAACCCTTAGTCAGATTATAAGCTGCTTTGCATAAGCAATAGAATGAAGGCTCCGCTTTTCTCTTCATCATATCTACTATACTCTTATAATTCTTCGGTCTAAGCGGCATAACATAACCGAACGATTCCCCATATGATTTAAAAATCATGTCCTGGGGCCATAAAAATGATGAATCCGGTTGACCGTTTTGAATGAGATTATCCAGTATTTCTTTCTGATTTTCAGTGGCAGTATTCTTATAATACCATTTCAAAGCGTATGTTTTACCGTCAGATGTTACAGAGTATACTTCCCCCTGTCCTCCTGAACCAAGTAATTTCACAACCGTATATTTATTTCCGCTTTCTGAGGTGAGAACCGTTCCAATCTTTAACTGTCCATCCATTTTATCTGCACCTTTCCCGTATATATATTCCTGTCATTTTTAAACTATGGCCTTCTTCGGACATTTCTCCTTGCATGTTCCACAACCGGTACACTTCTCCTGATCGATTGTTGCATTAAATTCATCAATTACAATCGCATCTGACGGGCAGTTCTTCTTACACAACTGACATCCTATACACCCGACCGTACACGCTTTCATCGTCACAGGTCCTTTATCGTGTGAGCTACATGCTACCATATGCTTAGCCTCATATGGAATCAGTGTAATCAGATTCTTCGGGCAGACTGCCACACATTTACCACATGCCTTACATGATTCTTTATCTACAACAGCCACACCGTTTACAACATGAATTGCATCAAAAGGACATACCTTTACACAGCTTCCATATCCGAGACAGCCATAATTACATGACTTCGCGCCTCCGTTTGGGACAAACGCCAGCATACGGCAGTCTTCAATCCCATGATATTCATAGTCTAAAGTAGTCTTATCGCAATCCCCCTGACACTGTACAAAAGCAACCTGTCTTATGCTCTCGCCTGCGTCTACGCCCATAATATCCGCAATCATCTTACCGACTTTCTCGCCGCCTACGGGACAAGCATTTACTGGAGCTTCACCCTTGGCAATAGCCGCTGCCAAATTGGAACAGCCTGCGTAACCACATCCGCCGCAGTTATTTCCCGGCAGTACTCCAAGCACTGCCTCTTCTTTTTCGTCTACTTCCACCTTAAAATTTATTGCCGCAACTCCCAGAAACAGTCCGACGAAAAGTCCGACTCCTCCGACAATCATCGTTGCAACTAAAATTCCGGTCATTTCCATAAGTCGCACTCCCTTCTATAGCAATCCGGAGAAGCCGCAGAAGGCAATCGCCATAAGTCCGGCCGTAACCAGAACAATAGGCATTCCCTTAAAGGATTCCGGTATATCGTTATATTCCATCTTTTCTCTAATGCCTGCCAGAATAATAATAGAAATCGTGAAGCCCACAGCTGTCGCAAAGCCATTTACTACACCCGCCAGAATTCCATAATTTTTCTGCACATTTGTAAGCGCCACGCCAAGCACCGCACAATTAGTCGTAATAAGCGGCAGATACACTCCCAGCGCCTCATAAAGAGCCGGAATGAATTTCTTTAAGAACATCTCTACAAACTGCACCAAGGCGGCAATTACAAGTATAAAGACGATTGTCTGCAAATATGTAATATCAAGAGGCGTCAAAACATATTTGTAGATTACGCCTGCTACGGCTGATGCCAGTGTAATTACGAATATAACAGCCACACCCATTCCGCTTGCCGTATTAGTTTTTTTGGATACGCCGAGAAACGGACATAAACCCAGGAACTGACTCAGCACCACATTACTTACAAGAGAGGAACTGATTAAAATAATAAGTAAATCCTTAAGCATTTGTCTTTTCCTCCTCTCCCTTTTCATCATAAATGCGTTTCGCGCAGCCGGTATCTTTACAGTTCATACAGTCACTATTGCATCCGGATTGGATTTTTGACATATCTTTTCCTTTTCTCTCACCTGCAATCTTCACTTTATTCTGAATCGCAGTCAGCGCTGCCAGAACGAAGAAAGCACCCGGTGCCATAATGAAAATACTGCATGGAATATAACTGTCAGGCATCACATGATATCCAAATAATGTACCTGCTCCTATAAGCTCTCTCACCGCACCTATGCAAGTAAGCGCAAATGAAAAACCAAGTCCCATCCCGATTCCGTCAAACAAAGACGATATTACGGAATTCTTGGAGGCATACGCTTCGGCACGACCCAAAATAATACAGTTTACAACGATAAGCGGAATATAGATTCCAAGCGAATCATACAAGGCAGGAATAAAACCTTCCAACAACAACTCTACAATCGTTACAAACGATGCAATAATAACAATAAAAGCCGGTATTCTGACTTTACCCGGAATTATATTCCTTAGCAGTGAAATAAAGGCGTTACTTAATGCCAATACCACCATAGTGGTAAGGCCCATTCCCAATCCGTTTATTGCCGAGGTTGTAACGGCAAGCGTCGGACACATACCAAGCATCAGGACAAAGGTAGGATTCTCCTTAATAAGTCCATTGATAAGACGCTCTTTAATACTATTCATTCTCACTACCTCCCTTCAACTGTGTCTGGAAATAGTACAACCCTGCGTTTACACCGTTTGTAACGGCATTGGTCGTAATCGTAGCTCCGGAAATAGCATCAATCTGATAATCAGCAGCTGCTCCGGACTTTGTATATTCAAATTTTTCAGCATTCTTTCCTTCAAACTGCGGCTTCAATACTTCTTCGGCACGCATTCCGAGACCCGCTGTCTCTGAAATCGACAGAATAGAGATACCGTTTACGGTTCCGTCATTCCTGATGCCGATAGTAAAGCTGATATCGCCGCCATATCCCTCTTTTGTAGTAACAGTGATGACATATCCCAATATCTCGTTATTTTCAGACTGCGCTGCCATAACCTCATCTATTGTTTCAGCTTTAAATCCCGCTACTTCCCACGCTGTGGCATCAGACTGTACACACTCTATCTCAGTAAATGAAGCAGCATCTTTAAAAACTTCCTGACACGCCTCCTGCTTTGCTTTTTCCTTCTGTATGGCAATCGGCTCTTTTGTAATCTGATATACCAGACCAAGGAGCAGACCTGAAATCAGCGTAATCACAAGTAGAATTGCTGTATCCTTAAGCATTCTCTTAATATCACTCATGCCTTTGCTCCTCCTTTCCCAAACGCTGTCGGAAGAGTCGCTTTCTCTATTAACGGTACTAAAAGGTTTCCAATTATAATCGCATAGGAAACTCCTTCTGCGGAAGCTCCGAAAATACGGAATATACCTGTCAGAATTCCAAGCAGAATACCGTATACATATTGTCCCTTGGCCGTAATAGGTCTCGTCACATAATCTGTAGCCATAAAGAAAGCTCCAAGCATCAAACCGCCGCCTGCCAAATGCGCACAGATGTAAGCATAATCAAGTCCACGGCCTCCAAATATACTTATAAATACAATAAAACTGATTATGTAGCTTCCGGGAATCTTCAAATCAATTATCCCCAGGATAATCAATATGCAGGCACCTATTACTATAGCAACCATTGAGGTCTCACCTATGGTTCCTGCAGTCTTGCCTATGAACATATTGTAGATGTTCACC
This sequence comes from Lachnospiraceae bacterium, assembly GCA_029062885.1. Classification (GTDB taxonomy): domain Bacteria; phylum Bacillota; class Clostridia; order Lachnospirales; family Lachnospiraceae; genus UBA3282. Next base: position 1,873 of record JAIDPH010000026.1, on the reverse strand, counting down.
GCTTCTCCATTTTTCAGACTGGCAAGCGGTGTCGCTCCTGTATAAGCGTCACAATCAAAGTTTGTCATAATCGAAGTGAAAGATATCAGCAGAAAACATCTTGCGCCAAGCGCAGGATTCATAAAGTTCTGCCCCAATCCTCCAAACAGCATCTTGACTACCAGAATAGCAAATATACCTCCGATTACGCCAATCCACCACGGTGCCTTAGGAGGCAGATTCATTGCAAGAAGAAGACCCGTTACAACAGCCGAATAATCTCCTATCGTAACTTTTTTTCTAAGGATTTTCTCAAAAATATATTCTGTTAAAACAGTAGTTAGAACCGTTACCAAAATTAAAATCAGCGCATCCAGTCCAAAATTATAGATTCCAAACCCTGCCGCAGGAAGCAATGCGATCACAACAGCAAGCATAATACCGCTTGTAGAAGTTTTAGACCTAATATGGGGATTGGATGATACTTTCATCAAATCGCTCATTTTTATACTTATACTCCTTTCTACTTTGCTTTTTTCTTTGCAAGCTGCATTTTTCTCATAGATTTTATGGTCTGCGTAAGCGGTCTCTTTGCCGGACATATATAGCTGCAGCAGCCGCATTCACAGCATTCCATGCCATCATGCGCCAGAAACGCTTCTTCATTATAATTTTCCGCATAATCAGCAAGAAGTCTCGGTACCATATGCCCGGGACATACTTCCACACATCTTCCGCAATTAATACATGGTCCCGGCTCCATCATGGATACGTCGTCCTCTGTCAGGCACAGCAGGGCTGAGGCCGTCTTAGTAGTAGGCACATCCAGATCAAAAATTCCAAATCCCATCATCGGACCGCCGGAAACAATTTTTACAGGATTTTTCTTAAATCCACCGGCTTCCTCGATAAGTTCATGGTAATTGGTTCCAATCCTTACGATAAAATTCCTTGGGTCTGCAATCGCGTCACCTGTCACCGTTACAATACGATTCATCAAGGGTTTTCCTTCTATTACAGCATGATAAATCGCTACAACCGTGTCCACATTGTTTACAACACAGCCAACATCCGCCGGAAGCATTGATGAGTTAATCTTCCTTCCGGTTGTTGCATAGATAAGCTGTCTCTCGGCGCCCTGAGGATATTTTGTTTTCAGGGCTTTCACACTGATTCTTTCCTCATCCTTGGTAAGTTTTTTTAGCAATTCGATACAATCAGGCTTATTATCCTCAACTGCAAGAATTCCTTTTGCGTAGTCGAATAATTGCAAGGAAACTTTTAGCCCCTGCACTAGTTTTTCCGGTTCTTCCAACATTCTTCTATAATCAGAAGTAAGATATGGTTCACACTCAGCACAATTTACAATAACATAATCAATTTTTTCCGGTTCCTTAGGCGAAAGCTTGATAAAAGTCGGGAAACCTGCGCCGCCCATACCTACTATACCGGCTTCCTTTACCACCTCTATTATTTCCTCTTTACTCATTTCCTCAAGCGGTTTCATCTCCGGGTACTCTACTTCCTCATACAACCCATCGTTCTCAATGATAATACTCATCACATTATCGCCCGTCACAACCCGCCGCGGCTCAATCGCTTTTACTGTTCCTGATACGGTCGCATAAATAGGCGCTGAAACAAAAGCTCCCGCTTCCGCAATCTTTTGACCAGTAAGAACGCGGTCACCCTTTGCTACAATCGGCTTAGCCGGTGCTCCAATATGCTGTGACAAGGGATATACCAAATCTCCTTTCGGCAATACGGCTTTAATCGGCTTATCCTTGGAAAGTTCTTTTCCATCATATGGATGAATCCCGCCCACAAATGTTAATTTAGCCATTCGCTACCCCTCTTTCCTTATAATTTCGCTCAAAATAACCCATATAATAAA
>JAIDPH010000259.1 GCA_029062885.1 Lachnospiraceae bacterium | reverse complement strand
TTATTCTTGTGGTTTTCTGCGCGTTGATCCTGTTAATAGTTGCTTATCCGTTGTATTATATATTGATTGCTTCCGTATCAAATCCGTATGATGTATATGCGGGAAAGACCTTCCTTCTGCCAAGCCAGTTCACTCTGGACGGATATAAGGCGGTTTTTGCGGAGCCTCAGATTCTGACGGGGCTTATAAACAGCTTTAAATATACGATAATCGGTACGATATTTTCTGTTGCAGTGCTTTATCTGGCAGCGTATCCTCTTAGTGTTAAGGATTTGCCGGGCAGGAAATGGATTAGTATTATGTTTATTATCACGATGTATTTTGGCGGTGGTATGGTTCCTACTTATCTGGTTGTAAAACAGACCGGACTGATTAACAATATCTGGGCTCTTTTCCTTCCCGGAGGCGTTGGAGTCGGTAACATGATTATAGTAAGAAACTTCTTTGAAAACAGCATTCCTAAGGAAATGATAGAAGCTGCTGAAATAGACGGAGCTTCTAAATGGACTACATTTATTAAGATTGTAGTGCCGTTAAGCCGTTCAATTATGGCAGTTATGGTAGTATTCAGCATGGTTGCCTACTGGAATGACTGGTTTACGGCTATGATTTATCTGCCGTCACCGAGCAAGGCTCCATTGCCGCTTGTTTTGAGAAATATATTGATAAAGAGCTCTGCCAGCGCTAGTCAGGCAAGCACAATATCCGGTGGATTTGTTGAACTGAATAAGATGACAGAGATGATTAAGTTTTCATCTATTATAATAGCGGCTCTGCCGATGCTGATTATTTATCCGTTCGTACAGAAATATTTTGAAAAAGGCTTTATGGCCGGCGCGGTTAAAGGTTAAAGCAGAAAGGAAATCAAATTATGAGAAAGTTGAATAAAAGCAATTATGGAAAAAAGCTTATATCATGTATACTAGTTACAGGGCTGGCTCTATCAATAACGGCGTGTGGGAATAAAGATTACGGACACCATGAAAAGGGCGTTGCAAATCCGGACACTTCACAGACGGAGTTCTCCATTATGGGCGGTCAGAGTGCTTTAAGTCCCGGCTATGACAATAATGAGGTTTTGAATAAATTGCAGGCTGACGCCGGAATCAGCATCGAGTGGACTACCATGAGCGAGTCTTTGGGAGAGCAGGTAAATATCCGTATCGCAGGAGATGAATTACCGGATGCTTTTCAGGGCGTAGGATTCAGCAACTATGATATATCACGTTATGGAGATGACGGTACTTTTATTGACCTGACGCCTTATATTACGGAAGAATATATGCCAAATTTGTGTAAAATACTGGAAGAAAATCCTGATATCCGCAGTGCGATTACAATGGATGACGGATATATTTACGGTCTTCCCGCAGGAGAGAAAATGGGAACCGCAGGTATCGGTGCGCCGGAAGACTATAACATCTTTTCTTTCCCGCAGTACTCCATGATCAATAAGGCATGGCTGGATGATTTGGGACTGGAAGTACCTACTACACTTGATGAACTCCATGATGTGTTGAAGGCGTTTAAGGATAATGATATGAGCGCAAAATATTATGGAAATGCTCCGGGAAGCACCATTCCAATGAGTACCGGATTTGACCAGTGGTGCTGGGGTCAGAATATATTTTATGCAGGATTCGGATTTACAAACTGGCCGAGCGATGTATGTAACGATTTAGTTCTTAATGAAGACGGAACAGTGGAATTCGTGTGTGTAACCGACCAGTACAGAGATGCAGTTACCTATTTCCATGACTGGTATGCAGAAGGATTGATGGACGTCGAGATGTTCAGTCAGGATACCACTCAGTTAATATCAAAATGTTCTCAGGGCTATGTAGGTGTTTCGGTATGGTGGTTCATAGATGAGCTTATGGGCGATTACGCTAGTGATTATGTATTCCTGCCGGTTTTAGATGGTCCTGCCGGAACTCATAATGTGACGCTGCGCGGCGGCGGCGGAGTCAACAGCGGACAGCTTAATATTACTAAGGCTTGTAAGAGCCCTGCAAACCTGTTGAAATTCTATGATATGTGGTATGACCCGGAAATTGTTATGCAGCTTCAGTACGGACCTATCGGCACATACTTTACGGGACAGGATGAAAATGGTGTATGGCTGAGCATTACTGACGAGGAGAGCCGTGAGAAGTACAATAAGGGCGCCGGTGAGCTTAAAGGTGAGCATGAAGTAAACGGTCCGAAGCTGATACTCAGTGGATATTACGGTTCGACCTTTGAACTGGAGCCGAATGCAGTTTCGCGTCTGACGGATATGTATGAATTCTGGATGCCGTATGTAGATAACAAACTAGCTTACCCAAGCGACTGTGTATATACGGGCAGGGAACTGGATGACCTCGACTGGTACAGGGGAAGTTTTGAAAGCGCCGTATCTGAGCAGGAAGGCTTATGGATTAAAAACGGAGGTCCGACTGATGAAGAATGGGAAGCCTATATTAAACATTTGAAAGAGAAATGCGGCATGGATAAGCTTTTGGATGTTTATCAGAATGCATATAACAGATATGCAGGTGCGGCAAGCGGAGAATAAATATTTTAAAATTTTAAGAAAGCGAAAGGATATGTCTTGTGATAGGCATATCTTTTCGGTTACAATATTATATAAAGAAATAACCGAAGACTTATAAGAAGGGCATGGTTATTGTGTTAAAAATTTAAGGTTATGGAAAGGTATGGATATTGTTATGACAAGTCAGACTTTACGTGAAGCGAGAAAATATGAGGAAGCCTCTGAAAAATTGATTGCATCTGATGATCGTCCGGCATTTCATTTGTCCGTGCGCACAGGTTGGATGAATGATCCGAACGGATTTTCATTCTTTAAAGGAAAATATCATTTGTTTTATCAGTATCATCCGTATGATTCACATTGGGGACCGATGCACTGGGGTCATGCGGTAAGCGATGATTTATTGCATTGGGAATATCTTCCTGCTGCGCTTGCGCCGGATGAAGCTTATGACAGGGACGGTTGTTTTTCGGGAAGCGCTGTTACATTGCCGGATGGCAGGCAGTTGCTGATGTATACGGGGGTATTGCGTGAACGTCAGCATAACGGAGGGTTTTGCGAAGTGCAGACACAGTGTCTTGCCGTAGGCGACGGGATTGATTACGAGAAATATGAAGGTAATCCGGTACTGGATGAAAAGGATTTACCGGAAGGTGCCAGCCGATATGATTTCAGAGACCCGAAAATGTGGCAGAAGGAAGACGGTACATATTGCTGTGTAGTCGGAAACCGACCGGCTGACGACAGTGGGCAGATACTTTTATTTACAAGCCCTGACGGGTTTAAGTGGAGTTTTAAGAAGGTGCTGGCGTCAAATAACAATCGTTATGGAAAAATGTGGGAATGTCCGGATTTCTTTAAACTGGATGGAAAGTGGGTATTGATAACCAGCCCGCAGGATATGCTGCCTTATGAGTTTGAGTACCATAACGGAAACGGTACGCTTTGCCTTATCGGAGATTTAGACGAGAATACGGACGAATTTACTGAGCAGTACAATCAGTCCATTGATTACGGCATCGATTTTTATGCACCGCAGACTATACTTGCGCCTGACGGACGACGGATTATGATTGGCTGGATGCAGAACTGGGATACCTGTAATTTCAGGTCACAGAATATGACGTGGTTCGGGCAGATGAGCATTCCGCGTGAATTGTCAATTAAAAACGGCAGGCTGTTCCAGACGCCGATAAGGGAACTGGAAAAGATGCGTAGTAATAAGGTAGATCATCGGGATGTTTCTTTATCCGGAGATATCAGTCTGGATGGTATAAAGGGGCGGAAAGTTGATATGGAACTTACGATTTGCCCTGAGGACGAAGGAGATATCTATCAGAAATTTGCGGTTCGCTTTGCACAGAATGAACAGTACTATACCTCCTTGAGTTTCCATCCAAGAGATTCCATTTTGAAAATAGACAGGAAATTTTCGGGCTCCAGAAGAGCAATCATTCATCAGAGACGAAGTCTGGTGAACAGCGAAAACGGAAAACTGAAATTAAGAATTATTCTGGACAGATTTAGTGTGGAAGTGTTCGTAAATGACGGTGAACAGGTCTTAAGCGCGATTCTTTATACGGATCAGGCTGCGGATGGTATTTCATTCTTTGCGGATGGAAAGGCAAAACTTAATGTGACAAAGTATGATTTGGATTGATGGAATTATGGAGGTATTTGAGCATGAAGACATTTGATGTAGTTGCGTTAGGTGAATTGCTTATTGACTTCACAGAGAACGGAACCAGCAGTCAGGGGAATACGGTTTATGAGGCAAATCCGGGAGGCGCACCCTGCAACGTGCTTGCCATGCTTAATAAGGCAGGAAGGAAAACCGCTTTTATCGGTAAGATTGGACAGGATATATTTGGAAATCGTTTAAAGGCAACGTTAGAAGAGGTTGGAATCGATACTTCTAACTTAATTATGGATGAGGACGTTCGTACAACGCTTGCTTTTGTGGAAACATTTCCGGATGGAGACAGGGATTTTTCATTCTATCGGAATCCCGGTGCGGACATGATGCTGCGTGTGGAAGAATTGCATGAGGAATTGCTCAAAGACACGGAAATCTTTCATTTCGGCACATTGTCCATGACTCATGAAGATGTAAGAAAGGCAACAAAGAAGGCAATAGCAATGGCAAAAGAGAGCGGTGCTGTAATTTCATTTGACCCTAATCTGCGTCCGCCACTCTGGAAATCCCTGGATGAGGCAAAAGAGCAGACAGCATATGGTCTTTCACAGTGTGATGTACTTAAGATTTCAGATAATGAAATACAGTGGTTCACAGGGGAAGATGATTTTGATGCGGGAATTAGTAAACTAAGAAGTCAGTACAATATTCCGCTTATCGTTCTTTCTATGGGAAAAGAAGGCAGCCGCGCGTATTATAATGATCTGCGTGTAGAGGTTAAGCCTTTTTTACAGGATAATACAATCGAGACAACGGGCGCGGGAGATACGTTTGGAGCGTGCTGTTTACATCATGTTTTGGAATACGGGCTGGATAATCTGGATGAGGAAAAGCTTACAAAGATGTTGACATTTGCCAATGCTGCGGCTTCAATTATTACAACCAGAAAAGGCGCGCTGCGAGTGATGCCGGAGGTTGAGGAGGTTGAGGAGTTTATGCGGAGTAGGGTGTAAGCGAGAGTGATATGAATATATAGTCCAAAGAAGGACAGGGATATCCGCCGTAAGGCTGAGCTTAGGATGTGAATTTTCTAATGGGGTATATAGTAGGAAATGTATTTTTGTAAGTTATTTATCATATTCTAATTTTACGGGTCGGCGCGAAATCGGAATCCTTTCCTCAATCGCGCCTAAATCCGCATCCGTGCGGATTTACCCTAGGGTGCTGAATACCCCATAAGAAAATTTCACATCCTTCGCTAAGCTTTACGGCGGATATCCCTGTCCTTCTTCTCACTTTAATATTCTATATTCTTACGAAACCAAAACGACGTTTTTGTATAGCCTAAGCGCTCATAAAACTCGTGCGCACCTGTTCGTTGGAAACCTGATGCGAGCCCAATAAACGAAGTGCTGTGTTCGAGGGCCAGTTTCTCAACATGTTCCATCAGCATTTTACCGATACCGTGGTGTTGAAATTCGGGTAAGACTGCAAGTCCGTTCATTTTAATGTATCCATTGGGATAGCCGATAGCTAAAGTTTCAGCGGTCGTAGCGAAACCGACAACAACGCCGTTCACATCGGCAACAAATGTGTGGTAGCGATTATCTGCTTTCATCTTTTCATATGTTTCGATGGCATTTTCATCAGTCACTGACAAAAATCCAAGCACATCGCGCCAGATTGCCGCTACGGATAAATAATCTTTGCTTTCGATTTCCCGTATAATAATGTTCATATCTATGATCAACTCCTTCCTAATTTGTTATATCCAAGCTCAGTAGGAAGATTATCCCAGAGTTCAGTTCTCGTTTTGCTTTTTCTCATTTGTTCCAATACTTTTATATCAGGGTCAGGATATATTATAAAACTGTCGGATTCTCCCATTTCCGGACGTACCGGAAACGCTAGCTGTTCCGTTTCTATTGAAAACTGCGCATTCACGCCGGCTTTATTTCCTCTTGCGTCAAGCCTTATCCATTTTTTATAGTCTTTAATATATACGCCATTTAGTCCATGATAAATCAGGACAGGAGCTGTTTCATCATCTAAAATCAGCTTTTGATAGCAAAAGCCTGACGGAACAGACTTGCAACGCAATAAAGCAGCCAGTAAGTGAGATTTTGCAAAGCATATTCCATGACCGGCTTTCAGCACTTCCGAAGCAGTGCATGTGATTATCTCTTCGTTTACATCGGCCGAATGAGAAATATTATCTCTGACAAATTCATAGGCTGTTTTAATGAAATCAAGCTCATTATCTGCCTTTTTGAATAATGTATCAGCTAACTCTGAAATGGCTTCATTTTCATAATCAATCACATTGTCATGCTTTAAATATTCATCAATTTTATTCGAGTATAAAGTTATATTCATTTTTTTTCTCCGCCAATTTCGGGCTGCCAAGTTCTACGCGAACCGAAAGTTATCTTTCTTTTGCCCATGTATAATCAAGTGCTTGCAAAGTATATTTTCCGTTTTGTATATGTTGTAATTCATCTAATCCTAGTGGCACATATTTATCAATAAACTCATCCACCATGTTTTCTGTTAAAAAATGTGTTTCACCGATTGTTTGTTCTTTAAAATCATATGACATATCTTCTATAAATTCATTAATTATGGAAGTTGCAATTTTACAAATTGGCTCCTGCCCTAAATCAATTGGAGTTTTAAGTGTATTATGAATATTATATTTGTTTACGATATATGAATTTAATATATGATAATCGTTATGTAATATTGTAACTTCTTCGCGAGTACGAGGTATTTTAAACCGTTCATTATAAATAAATTGCCTATAAAAAGCATCTTCCACCAAATGCATATAATAACCTAAATACAAATCATCTTTAAGTATTAGTTCATGATATTGATCTCTAAATGCGCAAAAATCAAAAAATATCTGATTTTCTGTTTTGGTTGTGTAGTGTGTTTTATCCCTGTCGAATACATCTGCATATGCATCGGGCATTACACTACCTAATAAAAATCTATCCTTATTTTTTAATATAATTTGCTTAGAAAAAATTTCACCAAATATATAATGAATAGTTCTTTGTGCCATCGTCAAAATTCCTCACAACTTATTAATTCCTCGAATAATCATTGTTATTAACGTGTTTGTATCCCATTGCTTATCGCCTTTTTGGTACAATTCTATTCGGGAATCATATTTTTCATTTATTACATCGATAATTTTATTAGCATCCTCTGATTTTGTCGATTGAACCGCTTCAATATCTGAATCCCGCTCTGCGTTTATCATAGCTTTTGCCATTTGAGATGTGTATTTAGGATTATCCGGTGTTAAATCAATTACCGCATATCCTGTGGAGATATTCACGAATCCATTTTTTTCCATTGCCATGGGTAATTCCTGCTCGGTCATGCTGTATTTTCCAACAGCATATTTTTCAAGGATATTTTCTTCGTCTGTAATGCCATCCCAAAATTCTTTTTCAGCATCTGTCATTTTAAGGCATTCCGCAAGCTGCTTAACACCTTTTCTTTGTGATAACACCAGGCACATACCATTATCTTTTAATACCCTTTTCTGTTCCGCGTAAAAAATCGTAGGTTCAATATGCTCGCAAACAGTGTTTGAAATAGTTACATCAAAAGTATCTGCTTCAAACGGCAATGCCGTAGCATCACCTTCTATAAAATTCACTCCCGATATATTTTCTTTTGCATATTTGATAAAATTACTGTCCCGGTCAATTGCAACAATCTCTGCATTTGGATACCATCTATGTAATGACTCTGCCAAAGCGCCGGGTCCACAACCGATTTCTAATATTCTAAGTTTTTTGCTCTTATCTAATAAAAATAACGCCTCATATTGTCCACGGAAAAAGTCATCAAATCTAAGCTTTCTACTCAAGTACAGAGTCTTTATTCCCTGAATATTTTCAGACCAGATATTATTCATTTACATATACCTCCCAAATATCAATTTACCGAATTGCGCAATGACCTTATTTTTTCTTAACAATTTTGATTTTAGAAGCTCCTTTTTTGAGGGCAAAGCCTTCCGGGGATATAACAATATCATCATAATTAACAATGTATGTATTGTTGTTTTTGTCGGTATATTCTACTTTCATATTTTTGCGCTGGTGTTTGTTGATTTCTATAATTCTCATTTTTTTCCTCTTGTATATATGGGTTCGTAGATATTCGGTGGGTTTAATTCGTCCAAACCGTTTAAAATATCTCAGTTTCTTCTTAGCTTTTTTTACATAATCGCCAAGATCGTCACAAATTAATTTATTATTCCAATAAACCGGATTATGCCTTGTCATATACTCGCCATAGCTGCTTTCCAGCCAATGATAAACATTTTTAAGATCCAGCAGATTATACGGATACTCTTGATTTTTATGTTTATCCATTAGCCTTAAGTGGAACTGTATGTTCATAAAATATGCGTAATCTTTACTTGGATAAATTATTTTTCCATCTTCGAACCATAACATATCGGATGCGAATTTGCCTTTATGACCAAGGCTCCAGTGGCTGTTTACAATGCTATTCATAAGATCTCTTAGAAAATTGCTACGTGAATGCTCGCCTGTTGAACATAATTCAAATGCACGCGGCAGCACTTTATCAAAAACCAAGTCTAAATCTGTTGAATATAATTTGTCAGGGATTCTATAACCATAACTTCCAAAGAGCAATGGTCTAAAACAATCAGACTCTCTCTTATCTATTTTTTTAATAAGATATTCTATGAGTAATTGTTTTCTTTCTTCTTCGTTCATATTTTTCGTTATACCATGAAGATTGACTATATAATCATCATGGTATTTTGTAATCACATCTCTTTGAAATCTTACATCATCATAAGAAATATCCATATAATAACGATGACGCTCCATTGGTGGGTATTGATCTCCACGATCAAAGAGATATTCTTCATATATGAATTCATTCATGAGTTCTTGTGGTACTTCGGATTCGAATGGTTCTATACGAATGAAGCCATCCATTTCTTTATATGTACACCTTATTCCATAAAAATAAGAACGAGCTTTAGTCCAATCGTCATAACGTCTTATGACATCTACTTTATTTACAAGTTTGCATTTTATTTCAACAGGATTGCGACTATATTTTCCTTGTTTTAGGATAAAGCCTTCCTTGGATAAGTCTATGTCATCAGAACTGACAATGTATGTATCAATGTCTTCGCCAATATATTCGTACTTTTCTATTTTTTCGCCGGTATCGATTTCTATAATACTCATTCTATTTCCTTTCATTTATTATGCAGAAATGCTTTTATTGTAAAACACGAATTCATTTATTTCCTGATAGTTTATGTACATATTCTAAGAAAGACAAGGCGGCTTTACCCTCTTTTTCATTATATTCCCATCCAAATTTCTCTCCAACGTACTTTGATACAAGTTCAAATAATTCGCACATATCAAAAACAGATTTCCATGCATTATTAATATTGCAATCAAAATAAGTTGACAAAAAC
>JAIDPH010000258.1 GCA_029062885.1 Lachnospiraceae bacterium | reverse complement strand
TACAAAATGAGATTTGAAAATTGTCTGAGCAGCAGCTTCTAAATTATCATTTATCTTCCGCTTAAGTTCAATTCTATTGGTTATCATCTTGTAACTATTGACAATTTTTCTCTGCTTATCAATATCAAGAATAGGCAATTCCATTCGGCAAATATCTTCCCAAGTTATTCCGCCCCTGACACTGCCATCCGTATGTAGCCAGCAAATACGGTCAAATTCTGGCCTTCGAAACCACATCATCAGATAATTTTCATCAAGCACTGTATTATCTATAATCTCAAACATAAAATATGCTGGAGAAACAATGGCAGGTTCATCTTCTTCATATAATGCAACTGGAAGTCTTTCATCACGCCCAACATGCATGGGATTACAAGCAAACTTTCCTTTTGTTAACAGTTTATATTTACTCAAATCCGTTCCAATCACATTCGCAACCGATGGCATAAAAAATTTGTCAATATTAATTCCCAATACTCTATCTGTAATACAGTCCTTATTTCGTGTATCAATCAAACGAACGTAATTTCCCAAAGTATCATAATTCGATTTCATACCCCAACTCCTTAAACACCCCCAAAAGGTCTGCCTTAGACTTTTCCTCCTGTATCAACAGTTCCCGCAATTCACTTTGGAGCGTCTTCATCTTAGTATCAAAGTCAATATTTTCATCTCTGTTTACAAACTCAATATATCTGCTTGGCACAAGGGTAAATCCCTTTTCAGCCACTTCATCATATCCCGCAGAATAACAAAATTCCGGTATATTCTCATAAGTATCTTCGTATCCTACCTGCTGCCAGTTATGGTATGTTTCTACTACCTTTGCTCTATCCTTCTCTGTCAATTCTATGTACTTCTTTTCATATGGGCTTCCTATCTGCCGCAAATCCATAAAGAGTATTTCTTTTTCTCTATTGCGATAATGTTTCTCTACCCCATTCATATCCACAGTACGCTCTGTTTTATTCTTATTCAGAATCCAAAGCGTTACACTTATATCCGTAGTATAAAAAAGATTTCTTGGCAAAATTAAAATTGCTTCTACCAAATCATTTTCAATCAGCTGTTGCCTGATTTTTAGCTCTGTTCCATCATCAGACAATGCACCATTCGCAAGCAAAAAACCTGCCACTCCATTTTGAGACATTTTTGATACAATATTTAAAATCCAGCCATAATTTGCATTACTTGTTGGCGGCACTTCATAACCATTCCATCTGGCATCATCTGTTAGTTCGTCATCTGCGCGCCATTCCTTTTGATTAAAAGGTGGATTCGCCATAATATAATCTGCTTTCAAATCTTTATGCTGGTCATTCGTAAAAGTATTTGCAGCCATCTCTCCAAGATTTGCTGATATTCCTCGAATTGCCAGATTCATCTTCGCTAATTTATAAGTTGTATTTGTATACTCTTGTCCATAAATAGAAACTTTCTTTTTATTCCCATGATGAGCCTCAATAAACTTTATAGACTGTACAAACATACCTCCTGAACCGCAACATGGATCATATAGCGTTCCATCATAAGGCTCTATAAGCTCAGCTATCAAATTTACAATCGTTTTAGGCGTATAGAATTCTCCCTTACCTTTTCCCTCTGCAATAGCAAATTTACTAAGAAAATATTCATACATACGACCAATAATATCGTTCTCTTCATCCTTTGTAGTATCAATCTTATTGATTTCATCTAGCAAAGACGCCAATTTGACTGTATCAATCTGTAATCGGGAATAATAGTTATCCGGCAAAGCGCCTTTCAAAATGGGATTAGTTTTCTCAATAGTAAAAAGAGCAGTATCTATCTTTAAAGCAATATCATCCTGCTTGGCATTGTCCATAACAAAAGACCATCTACTTTCAGGCGGCAGATAAAATACATTGTCTTTTGTATAAAAAGCAATGTTATCAGCAAATTTTTCCATACCATCAGCTATGATTCTTGCTCTCTGAGCCTCAAATTTGTCACTTGCAAACTTCAAGAAAAATAAACTTAATACGACATGTTTATATTCTGATGGTTCTACTGACCCTCTCAATTTATCCGCAGATTTCCACAAAGCCTCCTCCATAGAAACTTCTTTTGCCTTTGTTTTTGCCGCCACTACTATATCCTCCTCAGTCTTTCAAAAATTCCGATTACCTGTACTTTCCTTTGTAGTTCCGCATTTTGCTATAGTTTTCCATCACCCAAATATATTTCATATTATATCATTATATTGCTTTATTTTCCATTTTTCTTGCTTTTAACAATGAAAATAGAATTATTTTGTTACCAAATCATGCATTTTTTGCTTTTCTGTTATTACTTTTTCTGAAAACTATATGTTTTGGACAGTTTCAGGATAGTAACTTAAAGGTATTCTCCGTAAAAACAGATTCTTTTTCCGACATCTGCGGAACGAAAGTATTGGTATTTGATATCAGGTACATAATATATTCTGCCAGCTGATAATCACCACTCTCATCAAACTCTCTTGCTATTTCATATACCTCATTACGAAAACTAGCATCATCCTTTTCAGCATAATATTTCACAAGATTAATTATATTCTTCTTCACAACGCGTCATCTCCTATATTTATCCTATTATATTTATAACCTCTAGGAATATTTATTGTCAATATTTGGACGATTTTTTGAATAAAATGATATGAATAAGACACAAACTTAGATTGGTAGTATTATAAACAGAGTATAAGGTTATTTTAGAAAGGCTGAGCGAACTGGATCAGCTTGCAGGACTTAAGACAGTGTAGAGTAAGTAAAAATTTAAATCATACAAAAAACAGAGAAATAACTAATTGCTCAGATTATTTCTCTGCTTTTTAGTAGCACTTGTCAATACCTCACAACCTCCCCATTCCTCAACTCCATCGTCGAATTCTCAACCACCCTACTATCATCATCCAGCGCGCCTTCCACTGCTATCCAATACTCATTCTCATCCAGCACCTTTACATATATTTGCTCCACATAGTACTCCATGCCGAGGATTCCTTCACGTTCCTTAACTACATACACATAACTTCTGCTGCCCACTTTATGGACTGCCGTAGGCGTCAGACAGCAGGAATATTTTTCACCGGCCTCTGAACGTCTCATAGTACCGGACAGTCCGGGCGTTCCCATTCCTTCCGGCAGATTCACATAGATATCATAGTTTCCGGGCATACTCGCGCTTTCACTCAGATAATCTATTTTATAATCCTCGCCCCTGCTGCTTCCGTCAAGCTTCAGGGTTATTATATCATTCAGGCTTACATATTTTTTCTGCTCTTTATCAATGGTCACCTTAAACTGGCATGGAATGGTATCGTCTGCGAACAGCATCACCGCCGTGTCGGGGGTTCTGTTTCCTATGCTTATATAAATATCCGTGATAAGTCCTTTGCTTGCAGCCGTAATCTGACCCTCTGCGTCTTTTATTACCTGATATTCTGCCAATTCCGCCTGCAATGTGGATAGCTCCGCCTGTAGGTCGGAGAGCGTCAGCTGCATCTCTGACATTTCCAGCTGACTGATTTCCAATGTGGGATTCGCCTCCTCCGGGAGCTGCATATCGTCAATCCTTCTCTGCGCTTCCTTCATAGCATTTGATCTCTCCCATTTAGCGTCTCCCTCCGCATATGCCGCCGCCTGCAATGCATCTTCTAACGCTTCCTCGCTGTAACCCTCTTCGCCTCTGTGATTTTCCAGCGCGTTCTCCGCCTCGCTTACTTCATTTGAAGCTCTGCCGACTAATGTGTCTTCATGCCTTGCCAAAGCGTCATAGTCTTCTCTGGCGCGCTGTTCTTCAATTATCTTTTCTACTTCTGCAAGCTGTCCGTTAAAAATGAGCGCATCAATCTGAAGCTGCTTCTCGGAAATCTGAGTCTGCTGTTTGGAGATTAAGAGCTGTTGGTCGGAAATCTGCTGCTGCTTCGCTTCCATGATTTCTTCCAAGTCTTCCATATCCACCACGAAGAGCACATCCCCTTCTTCCACTCTGTCGCCCTCTTGCACCTCTATCTTATCTATACGAAGCCCGCTCATGGCGTTGATTGGATTCTTGTTTCCCGCAATGACGATTCCTTCCGCCTCCACGATATGCTCCACGTATTTCTGCTCTATGCTTGTAGTCGTAACCACAGGAAGCCTCGAAGTATATATACTTTTAGATATAACCGTACATAACCACATAGCCACTAGAAATCCCAGAAACCCAACCACTACCTTTTTCTTCTTCAATCTGTTTTCCTCCTGAAATTAATCCATAACCCGCGAATTTGTGCCTAAGCACAAATTTGCATGTGAAAAATTTATTTTTCACATTTTACTCTTTAAGCCCCGAAAAAATAATCCCCTGTTCCAGATAATCCTGTCCCCATACAAATACGAATGTCGCCGGAATCAGCGTAATAATTGAAGCGACAAAGGCATACCCCGCCCGCGCCCATGTTATTTCCGGCAGATATAAGGACAAAGGCCATAGCGATTTATCCTCTATGAACGCCATCGGCTGTTCCATCATGTTCCAATACTCCAGAAATCCCAGCACCATTGCCGAGAGAAGTCCGCTTTTCCCCAGCGGCAATCCTATTTTTATAAATATGCCGATTTCTCCTGCCCCGTCTATCCTCGCTGCCTCGAACAGTTGGTGAGGGATACATCGGAATCCGCCGTAAGTAAGGAATATCGGAAATGTGGAAAACACCGCCGGCAGAATAACCGCCATCTGCGTATTCAAAAGTCCCAGACGGTTCAGAGCCAGATAGCTTGAAAGCATCGTGACCTGAAAAGGCAAAAGCATAAGCACGACATAAAGCACGAAAAGCATCCTGCTTCCCTTTACCTTATATACGGCAAACGCCCATGCCGCAGGCACGCCGATTAAAAGCTGTCCCGCCAGAATGCAGGCGGTCATTTTAATAGAATTCCAGAACAGAACGAAGAACTGCGGTGTCAAAAACAGCAGACTGCCATAGTTATCAAAAGTCGGATAATCAGGTACAATCTTCCAACTTATAAATTCCATTCCGCTCGAAAAAACCGGTGACAAATACCGTCTCAGCTCATCATTCCCCATCACGGAACCTGTTATCAGCAGTATGATAGGTAAAAAAGTAAAAAGTGCTGGAAGAAGGAGCGCAATTGTTATTATTTCGGTTTTTACTGTCCTACTGATATTCTTCATTCCACCGCTCCTCCTTTCTCTCTATGTATCTCTATCCCACAAATACTGCAACAACATAATAACCACAAACAAAAATCCTCCCACGCAGACCGCCGCTGCCGCCATCTTATCAAAGTCCAGACCTACGAACCAGTTATTGAACAGATGCTGCAGCAGATAAATATCCTGTTGCGGATATGAACCCGCAACCAGGTATGCTTCTCTGTATATCTTGAAAGAATTCAAAAACGAGAGAATCACTATGGTATAAAGGCTGCCCAGCAGATTAGGAAGCATAATCTTGAAAAAACATTGTATTCCCGAGGCTCCATCCACCCTTGCTGCCTCTATAAGTTCATTTGGAATACCCAAAATTCCTGCCAGCCACAGAACTACCGTATAGCCCGTATTTTTCCATACATAGCTGAATACCAGTACCCATAGGGCTGCACTGCTTCCCAGATAGTCCGTATGTATTTCTCCCCAGAGTCCGCTCCATTCACCTAACCGCGTCAGAAACAGATTTAAGAACCCCTGCCTGTAAAAGAACATTTTCCACACAAGAACTATCGTAGCCGTCGGCATGGCAAGCGGAAACAGATACAATGATTTAATAACCCCGGCACTCTTTAATTTACTAAGCGGCAGCGCTATAATAAGCCCGATTACAACTAACAGCGGAATGCAGACTGCGGTAAACCTGAAAGTATTTTTCACCGCAAGCCGGAACGCCTGATTCGCAAAAATCGTTCTGTAATTCTGCATTCCTATATACTGACCGGTCACTGCCGTAGTAAATGAGCGCTTGAGTACATCCAGAAACGGAACCAGTACAAAAATCACTACTCCGATAAAGCTCGGCGCCATAAATATGAAAAACACTCTATTCCGCCATATAGATCGAAATCTTCTTCTCAATTGCATCTACTGCTTCCTCCAGGCTCTGTACTCCCTGCATATATAGGATTCCTTCATCATACACGACATACTCCAGCACGGTGTCTTCTATATACGGCGTATTTGCCGCCTCTACGCATTTCCTCAAATCTGCGATCTGCTCTTCATTTGACTGATAAACGTTTAAAACGAATTCAATCCCTTCTTCATTGGTATTAGTTATACATATATATCTCCCGTTCCCCTCCACCGAGCTTCCGGGGATAAAGTTCCCATCAAACGCTGCTTTATTCACGGCAAGTCCATAAAACAGATTCGACTGATTTTCCTTTCCAAGGCACACTCTTATAAAATTCTCCGCCTGATCGGCCCTTTTTGATGCAGCATTTATTCCAAGTAAAGTTTTGGCACAAAATACATTGATGCTCTGTCCATTCATTACTGTCCATTTGTTTCCCTCGAATCCCCTCACTCTATTTACGGAAACCATCTCGTCATATGCGCGGGTACTGGTCAAAGCATATGACATCAATTGTTTCGATCCCATGACATAATCAATTCCGCTATTATATGTTCTTAAGGTCGAGGCATCGTCCAGATATTCACCATAATACTCCAAATACTGTTCATTTGATGCTTTATAACTTTCAATCGTTTCCTCCGGCAATCCGTCTGTCTGCGCATCATATATTCTCTTAGTCTGCTCTAAGAATCGCGTTATCGCTTCTCTGTCAAGTTCCCCGCTTTCCGTTGTCCACGCAGGAACACAGGACATTGCGAAATGACGCATTATTCCTTTCTCCGTACATATATCCAATAAATATTTACCCGGATTATCATTGTGCAATTCCTCCATCATATCCGCTATGCTCTCAAGGTCTTTTATCTGCGAAATATATTTTTCCGCTCCCATCATAACCGGTATCTGGATTTCACAGGGCATTGCATAGACCTTATCATCCTTTTTCATCGCCTGCACGATGCTGTCAAATACTTCCTCCTCACCGCTTAAGCTCCCCAGAATTGTACTTAAATCCATCAGCATGCCTTTTTCAATATATGAATCAATCGGCATATCATCCAATATCAGTACATCAGGGCCTTCTCCCGCCATAATCTTCATATTCAGTTTCTTCAAGGCATCCTCTCTCGTAACGGAACTTCCTTCTTCCATGCCGACTTCATATTCCACTACGGCACCGGGATAAGCTGTCATAAACAGGGCAACTGCCTGACGTATGGTATCATTTTCCTTAAGACTGTAAACTTTTAACTTGTCAGCAGGCACAGTAGCCACATCAGGATCATAGACATAACGGACCAGTCTCCCGTCGGTAAATAATGTCAGGAACACATTATCTTCCAACATAGCCATAGATTCTATTTTATAAGAAGGATTACTAAATGTGCAAAGGCTGCCGTCAACAATCTGCTCCATCACATCGCCGCCTATTGCATGTCGGTGCAGACCTTTTTTTCCTGCAATATATATTACCCCTTCTTCACCTGTGAAAAAGTACATCTGATATATTCCGCTTCCGTCATCAGAACTGCCTTTCGGATAGGTTTCCTTCATGAAATCGGCTAAAACTTCATCCTCTACATATTCTTTCTTTGCCATATCATAGATTAGGATCTGTTCGTATCCGCGGCCACACAGAAACATCAGGTTCCCCTGAAACTTCATAATCTCCGGACTCTCGCCCTGAACTGTCATAAAATATTCGCAGCTTCCGTCTTCTTTTACCTCAAAAAGATCACTGCTTCCCGTAATACTAACAAAAATCCTTCCGTTATCCGCTATTTCGACATTATACGGATATTTATCATCTCCGCTCACCGGAATATCAATAAGGTTTTCGGTACCATCAGGTCTGATAACAGCAAGACTCTTAGCTTGGATATATTGACCCGTTTCATCAACATATGAACCGTCGTCATATATAACCGCTGCCGTTTTATCTGCGCCAATAGCTATCCGCCAGGCGTACTTTCCTCCTCTTAATATTCTGGTATGCCATTCTGCGTCTTCCTCCCATGTTGCTCCGTTATCATCCGAAACCAGAAACGTTCTGTGTATATCAGATAAAACAATCCTTCCATCCGACAGCCTGCACAATCTGTTTCCATACAAACTGACTCTGCCAGCCAAATCGGTAACTTCTTCCACATAACGGCCCATAGCCGGATTTGTATCTGCCTGCTGTGAGCCTAGGCCGCTTCCATCGGTATTCTCCAAAAGCGTCCCATCTGTAGCGTTTGCTCCGTTTATACCGCCCGAACTATCATCAGCATTTGTTTTTCCACAACCCGCCAGAAATGTGAATAACATTATCAAAGCAAGCACCAATGCCAACATTCTTTTTGTTCTCATTTTTAGCCCCCCTAAACGCTTTTTATGAAATACAATAGTCTGCCACTTATAAATACATACTTGATAATGTTATATCACACTAATCTCTAAATAATCTCTAAAGCAACGATACTTTATTCCGCCATATAGATTGAAATCTTTTTCTCAATTTCATCTACCGCTTCTTCCAGACTTATATTACCTGCTATATATTCAGCACCCGCCTTATAAACTGCATCTTCAAGCACAGTATCCTCTATATATGGCGTACTCGCCGCTTCTATACATTTCCTAAGCTCGGCAATCTGGGTTTCATCCGACTTATAGGTTATGAACTCAAGGCTAAGTCCTTCTTCGTTACTCACACTCTCCCATGAATATCCTCCGTCTTCAGACAGCCAGCTTTCATCAACTGTAAAACTCTCCATAAATGCCGCCTTATTTACCGCGAGTCCATAAAATAGTGCAGACTGACTCTCTTTTCCAAAGCACAGTTTTACGAAGTCTTCCGCCGCTGTGGTGTTCTCTGACGCCGCGCTTATACCGAGCAGCGTTTTTGCACAGAATACATTGCTGCTCTGCCCATTCAATACCGACCACTTACTGTCCTCAAATCCTGCCACCTTATTAACAGAATGCAGACTATCATATCCATACCACGTAGTTGCTGCAAGAGCCCCTGTCAAGAGTGCTTTTAATCCTCCGGTGTACATTATCGCGTCTATGTTTTCCCTCAAGTATTTTGATTCTTCGCGCAATTCACCATACTCTTTTTCCCAATAAACATTCACGTCCTTATACTGCTTAACATCTTCTGCGGACGCTCCTTTCATCTGCGCATCATATATTCTCTTCGTCTGTGTCAGGAATTCTTTTATTGATTCCTCATTCAGCACGCCGTTTTCAGTCCACGCCGGAGCGCATACCATTGCAAAATATCTCATTATTCCTCTTTCTGAAAAAATACCGAATAAGTCCTTTCCCGGATTATCCTCTCTAAGCTTTTCCGCCATATCGGCTATGCCTGTCAGATTATTCATTCCGGATATATATTTTTCATCTCCCATAATAACCGGAATTTGGATTTCACAAGGCATTGCGTAGACCTTATCATCCTTTTTCATAGCCTGCACGATGTTGGTAAATATTTCATCGTCACCGCTTAACCCGCCTAATAAAGTGCTTAAATCCACAAGCAGCCCTTTTTCAATATATGGATCCAGCGGCATATTATCCAATATAAGTACATCAGGACCTTCTCCCGCCATAATCTTCGTATTCAGGCTCTTTAACGCATCTTCTCTGGTTGCTGAGCTTCCATCTTCCATTCCGATTTCATACTCCACTGCAATCTCAGGATAAGTAGCCTGATACAAGGAAATTGCCTGACGAACGGTATCATTATCCTTAAGGCTGTATACCTTCAGCCTGTCACTGGGTACAGTCGCCACATCAGGGTCATAAACATAATGAACCAGTCTGCCGTTATTAAACATGGTTAAAAATTCATTATTTTCCAACATGACCATTCCTGATATTGCATAAGCCGGATTACTAAATGTGCAAAGGTTACCGTCAATAAGCTGCTCAACTGCACTGCCGCCTATTACATGCCGATGCAGTCCCTTTTTACCTGCAATGTACAGCACGCCTTCTTCTCCTGCGAAAAAGTACATTTGATAGGATTCCTCCCCGCTATAATAATTACCCTCAGGATAATTTTCACTTATGAAATCTGCTAAAACCTCATCCTCCACATACTCTTTCTTTTCCATGTCATAGATAAGGGGACATTTATAGTTAACGCCATCCAAAAACATCAGATTCCCCTGAAACTGCATAAGCTCCGGCCGCTCTCCCTGCACTGTCATAAAGAATTCGCAGCTGCCGTCTTCTTTTACTTCATAAAGATTACTGCTGCCTAAAACATTGACAAAAATCCTTCCGTTATCCGCTATTCCGACATTCATCGGATACGTCTCATCTCCGGTCATCGGAATATCAATAAGGTTTTCCGTCCCATCAGGTCTGATAACCATCAGCTTTGCATTAAAACTATATCCGGCCTCATCTCCGTCATATGAATCATCATTATATATAACTGCTGCCGTATTATCAGCCCCAATAGCTATATCCACAATGTAGATGCCCTCATCGGTCATTCTATTATGCCATTCTCTATTGTCCTCTTTCCATGTAATACCCTTATCATCTGAAATCAAAATCTGTAAATTTTTATCTGTTATAACTAATCTTCCATCTGATAATTTATATATTCTGTTTGCGTATCCGCTTAGTCTGTCTGATAAATCGGTAACTTCCTCTACATAACGTCCTCTGGCTGTGTTTCCGCCCTCCTGCTGCGAGTCCGAACCGCTTCCGCCGACATCCCACGAAAGCACCCCGCCGGTACCGTCATCCACATTTACACTGCCTGTATTGCTGTCATCATTAGTTTTTCCACAGCCGGTCAGACATGTAATCAACATTATCATCGCCAGCAGTAACGCTGACATTCTTCTTATTTTCATTTTTCACATTCCTCCTCGATGCGTTTGTAATAACTTGTTATTTATACTGCATGCATGATATTGTTATATCAGACTAATCTCTAAAGAATCTCTAAAATAATTTAATATTTTGCATGTAGAGAAGTTGAAATTTTAGAAGAAAAGCCTTTTGTATACTTCTTCCTATTTTAAAAACATTTTAGAGAATAATTAGAGATTACTATGATAAGATATATAAATATCGACTGTAAATGTGATACAATTTTACATAACGGAAATCATCAACTGATTTAATCGAGGTACAACGCAATGAGAATTCTACTCGCAGAAGACGACCAACAATTGAACAATGCCCTTGTATATCGGCTGGAAGCGGAAGGCTTCAGCGTAGACTCCTGCCAGGACGGGGAAGAAGCTCTTTTCTATGGAGAGCAGAATATCTATGATATTATTCTATTAGACAGAATGCTTCCCCATATGGAAGGTTCTGAAGTTCTGTCTGCCCTCAGGAAAAAAGACATTACCACTCCCATCATCCTGATTACTGCATTAGGTTCTTTGTCTGATAAAGTAACAGGGCTTGACCTCGGAGCCGACGATTATCTGGTAAAACCATTCGCTTTTGAAGAACTTCTTGCCAGGATACGCTGCGTTACCAGAAGACCGCACACCCTGACAGAGCACGATACGCTGACAGTTGAGGATATCACGTGGCAGGCAGCCGAATGCACTCTCACAGGACCTTCCGGCAGCTGCACCCTCTCTAAGAGGGAATCTGCTCTTCTGGAAACATTTTTGCGCTCCAAAGGTCAGACACTCCCGAGAACCACATTACTTCTTAAAGTATGGGGTCCTGACAGCGATGTAGAAGAAGGAAATCTCGATAACTACATCCATTTCCTGCGCAGGCGCCTGCAAATAACAGGAAGTAAACTTAAAATTCTTACTATACGCGGTGTTGGTTATAGCTTACAGTAGACAATTTTGTCTAAGTTCGTGCCTAGAAAGGAAATACTTTACCATGTTCAAAAAAGTCCACCTCCGTCTCACCCTGTTGTGTGCCGGAAGTACTGCTGCCATTATGATTATTATGTCCCTTTGTTACTTATATGTTTCAGAGAGGAGTCTTTATAGAAACCAATTCCAAGCCTTTGAAAATGACATTAATACAATTGTTACCAATTTAGAGCATCAGACCGTAATCTCCATGGAATGGCTTTCCAAAATGGAATCTCAGGGTAATTATTTATTCTTTGTCGTTGATAATGGCATTCCCTTCCTTTACAATCAATTAAGCGATTCGGATGCTTCTTTTTCTAAAGCCAATCTTCTGAAGGAATTTCTGGCTCATCCGCAAAACGAAACTGCCGCCGGGAATTACGTATACAGCTTTACTTCTTCCTCCACGGGAGAGGACTATCTTGCCGGCGTAATCAATATAGGGGAAAAATCTTCTCTTGAGATCATTATTCTTTTTTCGCTGGAACCTCTGAAAAGTCAGATACTTGAGCAGCGTTTTCGCTTTGCCCTGATTGACGTTGCGGCTATAATAATGCTTACAGTCTTTTCTTGGATTTTCACCGGCAGACTTTTAAAACCTATTATTGAAAATCAGCAGAAACAAATTCAGTTCGTAGCCTCCGCCTCACATGAACTCCGTACGCCTTTGGCTGTCATACTGTCTACTGAGGAATGCTGCCAAGACGCTCCTACAGAAAAGCTTTCGGGTTTCTTAAAGACTATACATAACGAAGCCCTTCATATGTCTGCACTTGTTAATGATATGCTTACACTTTCAGGCTCAGACAGCCATCATTTTTCCGTAAATATGCAGCCTGTAGAGATGGATACGCTGATTATTAATTCTTATGAATCATTTGAACCTCTGGCAAAAGAGAAATCTATTGCCTTATCCGTAAGTCTGCCTGAAAATACGCTTCCACCATGCTCCGCCGATTCACAGCGTATCAGTCAGGTAATTGCCATTCTTATACAAAACGCGATTAGCTATACCCCTGAATACGGTAAAATAGAATTATCGCTTTCCTACAAGAAAAATCATTTCTATATATCTGTTACTGATAACGGAATCGGAATCTCGGACGAAGATAAAAAGAAGATTTTTGACCGATTCTATCGTGTAGAAAAATCCCGCAGTTCCAAAGAGCATTTCGGTCTGGGGCTTTCTATTGCTTATGAGATTGTGCAGGCGCATGGTGGCAGCATCTCTGTAACAGATGCCGACGGCGGCGGAAGCACTTTCACAGTTATACTTTAGGTTATAAATAAGGGGCTGGGAAAATTATTATTGAATTGACATCATTTATATTTTGCTTATAATATATTATAAAAATACATAGTTCGGGCAGGGTGCCCGAAAAAAGGAGAAGTCATGGAACAAGTGAAAATTAAAAAAGTAAACGTACCCTATTTACTTGCATGCATTTTTTTGCCAATAATAGCAGTCGTGCTTGCAACAGCCCTTAGTGTAATTTTTTTACCATCCAATGTAGGCTCAATTATATCTATGGTTGTCCTGGTTGCAGCTATTATATGGTGGTCAATCGGGATTAAGAAAGTGCACGACAAGAAAAAAGAAGAAAAGCTTAAAGAACTGGACTCACAGGGATTCGTCCGCAACCATACCTTTAACAGCGACAACTGCACTGTAGCAGTAGATGTGGAACACGGAAAAATAGCTCTTACTTTTAAATGGAATCCTACGCAGATTTATGTAATGCCCTCAAACAAAATTACCAAAATGTGGGTAGACGACGGTAAGACTCCCTTGGGAGGCACCAGCAGAGTAAGTTTCCTGTTTATTGTAGACGGAATAAAAATCAGAGTGAACACCTTTATTTCCAACAAAGTCTGGAGTATGAAAAGCAGTCAGGTATTGGAAGCTCTTTCCAAAGCTGACATGATGGTGGAAACCCTTAAGGCGTCAGCACAGACAGCCTGCAATATCCAATAAACTGTAGGGAAAGGCTTGATTTATATATGGGAATATTTAGCGCGATTACAAAGCGTTTTCAGGACAATTGGTGTAAAAAATGTAAGGCTGAAATGAATACTGCTGCTAAACAGCTTTTTTGGATGCCAATGACAGTAGGGCATTATGTCGAGCACAAAGACGCGGGATATTATTTGAAAAACTTACAGCCTATAATGAATAAGGGGCAAATCCCTCCGGGATATTATGCATGTGATGTGAGTATGTATCGGTGCCCCGGCTGCGGCAGGCGCATTACCGTAGCGGCTCCTTTTCTTCAGGTCAGAAATGAAGAAAAAACCGAAATATCCCAAACTTTTGAAAATGGAGAACTGGATTCACTGTTTGGACCTGCTCAATAAAAAATCCGCTGCAATCTTGCAGCGGATTTTTATTTTTAATATGCTCTGCCCCAGTAAACCATTTTCTTAGCAGGTTTTCCACAGCATACACATACATCTGATAACTGTTCCTGCTCAAACGGCATACAACGGCTTGTAACTGCCAGTTCTTCCTTAATCTTGTCCTCGCATTCCTGACTTTCACACCACATTGCTTTGACGAATCCTGATTTTTCCTCAAACATTTTCCGGAATTCGTCCATATCTTTTGCAACATAAGTATGATCTTCTATGTGCGCTCTGGCGCGTTCCAGCATTTCCACCTGCATTTTATCCAGAATCTCTGCTGCTTTTGTTTCCAAATCATCCAGAGATACTTCCAGCTTTTCGCCCGTATCACGGCGGCAGATGACGCATTTGTTCGCTTCGATATCCTTCGGACCGATTTCTACCCGAATCGGAATACCTCTCATCTCCTGCTCGGAGAATTTCCAACCCGGACTCTTATCAGCATCGTCTACTTTTACGCGGAAATTGCTTAACCGGTCTTTTAACTCGTATGCTTTATCCAGTACGCCTTCCTTTTTCTGCTGAATAGGAATGACCATAATCTGAGTCGGTGCAATCTTAGGCGGAAGCACCAGACCGGAGTTATCTCCATGTACCATGATAACGGCGCCAATCAGTCTCGTTGTCATACCCCATGAAGTCTGATGAACATGTTTTAATGTATTGTCCTTGTCCGTAAACTGAACGCCAAACGCCTTGGCGAAACCGTCTCCAAAGTTATGGCTGGTTCCTGCCTGTAACGCTTTACCGTCATGCATCAAAGCCTCGATTGCATATGTTGCAACTGCGCCAGCGAATTTTTCCTTATCCGTCTTACGTCCCTTTACGACCGGAATCGCCAGTACATTCTCGCAGAAGTCCGCATACACATTCAACATCTGGATGGTTCTTTCTTCCGCTTCTTCAGCTGTCGCATGTGCCGTATGTCCTTCCTGCCATAAAAATTCACGGCTTCTTAAGAACGGTCTTGTTTCCTTCTCCCAGCGCACTACAGAACACCATTGGTTACACAGCTGAGGCAAATCACGGTAGGACTGAATCGTATTTTTGTAGTAATCACAGAATAAGGTTTCAGACGTAGGTCTTACACACAACCTTTCCTGCAAAGGCTGCTGTCCGCCGTGAGTAACCCATGCTACTTCCGGCGCAAAACCTTCTACATGGTCTTTTTCCTTATTAAGCAGGCTCTCAGGTATGAACATCGGTAAGTATACATTCTGAACTCCCGTTGCCTTGAACATTGCGTCAAGCTGCTGCTGAATCAATTCCCATATCGCATATCCTGCGGGTCTTAAAACCATGCATCCCTTTACGCTCGTATAATCAATAAGTTCCGCCTTTTTTACTACATCCGTATACCATTGCGCAAAGTCTTCTTCCATGGATGTAATTTCTTCTACTAATTTTTTATCTGCCATTTTCTTTTACCTTATTTTCCCAGTCTCTTAAGCAGTTCTTCTCTCTGTGCCTCATATCCCGGCTTGCCAAGCAGTGCGAACATATTCTTCTTGTAGCTCTCTACGCCCGGCTGATTGAACGGATTCACGCCCAGTAAATATCCGCTGACGCCGCAGGCAAACTCAAAGAAATAGAACAACTCACCTAAATAGAATTCGTTTACTTCCGGAACATTAATCATGAAATTCGGAACCTGTCCGTCAGTATGTGCCAGAATCGTTCCGTTCATGGCGCTCTTATTCACGAAATCTACACTCTTTCCTGCCAGATAGTTAAGTCCGTCCAAATCAACAGGCTCTTCTCCGATTAAAATTTCTTCCCTGCTTGTCTCGATATTTAAAACGGTTTCAAACATGGTTCTTGAACCATCCTGAATGAACTGACCCATTGAATGCAAATCTGTTGTCAAATCCACGCTTGCCGGGAAAATACCCTTCTGGTCTTTACCCTCGGATTCACCGTACAACTGCTTCCACCATTCGGAAACATAATGAGCGCTCGGTTCATAATTAGCAAGAATCTCAATACCTTTTCCTTTTCTTAACATGATATTACGAAGAGCTGCATACTGAAGAGCATCATTTTCTTCAAACGCTGCGTTAAGTGCCATCTTTCTTCCTTCTGCCGCACCTTCCATCAATTTGTCGATATCCGCTCCCGAAACAGCGATTGGCAACAAACCGACTGCGGTAAGAACTGAGAAACGTCCGCCAACATCATCCGGCACTACAAATGATTCATATCCTTCTTCTGTAGCCAGATTCTTCAAAGAACCTCTCGCTTTATCTGTTGTAGCATAAATTCTCTTAGCCGCACCTTCTTTTCCGTATTTCTTCTCAGCCATTTCTTTAAATACACGGAATGCAATCGCCGGCTCTGTCGTCGTACCTGACTTGGATATCATGTTGATGGAGAAATCCCTGTCTCCAATAACATCTATCAGATGCTTAATATATGTTGAACTGATTGAATTACCTACAAAATATATCTCAGGTGTTTTTCTGATTGATTTATCCACTACGTTATAGAAGCTGTGTCTCAAAAACTCGATTGCCGCCCTTGCGCCCAAATAAGAACCGCCGATACCGATTACCAGCAATACTTCCGAGTCACCCTGAATCTTGGCTGCCGCCTTTTTGATTCTTGCGAACTCTTCCTTATCGTAATCAACAGGAAGGTCAATCCATCCCAAGAAATCATTTCCTGCTCCGGTCTTTCCAACAAGAACTTCCTTCGCGTCCAATGCCAGTTTCTTCATAGATTCCACTTCATTTTCCCTTACAAATGAAGCTGCTTTTGAGTAATCAAATGTAATTTTGCCCATCATCCATCTCTCCTTTTATCTGGTCATGCTTTTTTACTTATGTTTAAGTGTAGCATTGGTTATCGGGTTTTTCAAGGATTAATAAAATAATTGTTGGGAAAATGAAAAGAACATATGGATAACCTTGAAAAGTACATCTCCTTTAAGTATAATAACGATGATTACTTTTACGGAGGAAAGTCTCTTTTTTATGAAAAAGCTGAAGAAATACGGTAACTTGCATCGCCTTTACCGTAGAAGCGTGAGAAAGTTTAAAATACCGTTTTTTATCTGTCTGATTATTCTTATTCTGGTACTTGCTATTTTTGTAATAGCAAATTCATTTGAACTTATGCATCTCACGATTCCAATGATTTGCTTGACATTTATATTTGGTATTTCGTGGCTGTTTACAAATATCTTAACCAAAATGGAGCTAAAGCAGTTTTCTCCTAATCAACTCAATATGATAGACAACGAAGTGCCTTCTTGCGCGGTATGCGAGGGGTTTCTCGTTACCAGTCAGACAATTGTCAGAACCAAAACCGGATTGGAATTTGTACCGATGACAAAGGTACTGTGGGTATATGCACTTTCTCATACCACCAGATATAAAGAATCGATGGATCTTTGTAAGTCAACAAGCTTGATTATTGCAGGCAGAAACCATAAAAAGCGTGTATTCCACATAAAAAATAACAGAAAGGCTTTCCGCTTTATACAGTCAGAATTGTTGAAGCACCGACTTGACATTGTGTTTGGATATAATCATAGATTGGAAGATATCTATAAAAACGATATAAACAAGATGATTGACCTTAGTCAGGAATATGCCGAGAAACGGCGTAAAGACGACAGAAATATGGTCCTGTCTGACAAAAGAAAAGTATATTTATTATACTAAATTATTAAATTAATACAATCTGCTATATTATTTTTTTGATATTTACTACGTATATCGACTATAAAGATTTACTGTACTTAATTATTTTAATCGTTTGTCAGATTTGCATACTCTCCATCTTCATTGCCCTCAGCCAGTTTTTATTTCTTACCTCCGCGGCTCCTTCCGGAAAGTCTATTTCCTTCCACGGCGATCTGGTACATATATCCTTCTGCTCACACACCTTGCAGACACGCTTATTCGCATATCTTACCTCGCCGTTTTTTCTATTGCATTTTTTCCTTAGTATCTCACCCATCGGGCAGTAAACACGGTCATTCTCCATATCTCTTACAAAATAACCTTCCGCCGCCCTTTGCTTCATCTGTTCATCCGATAAAACCCTTTCATCTTCTGCCATATATATTCCTCTCTTATTATGCTCTATTTACCTTTATTAGCCGCCACTTCCTCAATGATATCAGCAATGGTGCCAATCGCGTCCCTCTGGGAGCTCTTTTTCATAGCGTCAATATATGTCATTCTTGTGAAATACAGTTCCTGTACCTTCTCCACCAGAAGCTTAACTGTCAGATCGTCCTCATCCACTACAATGCTGAACCCCTGCGATTCAAAAGATTTAGCATTGAGAATCTGGTCACCGCGGCTGCTTGTCGAAGGCAGAGGAATCAATAGATTAGGCTTCTTGAGTGCAAGAAGTTCATTAATTGCATTTGCTCCGGCTCTGGAAATAACTATATCAGCCATTGCAAAGATATCTTTTAATTCAGCTTTTATATATTCAAACTGTTTATATCCCTTGGTCGTCAGAAGCAGGTTATCTATCTTTTCTTTACCGCACAGATGGACAATCTGGAAGTCTTCAAGAAGCTCTGGCAGGGCGTCTCTGACAGCCTGATTGATTGCAGCGGAGCCCTGACTTCCACCGATTACCATTATAACTGGCTTGGAAGCGTCGAATCCGCACAGCTCGTAAGCCGCTTCTTTCCTACCCTTCATCAATTCCTCTCTGATGGGAGAACCTGTCAGAACCGCTTTTTCAGCAGGCAGGTTATTTAAGGTTTCCGGGAAATTACAGCATACCTTTTTAGCAACGGGAATACAAAGCTTATTTGCCAGTCCCGGCGTCATATCGGATTCATGCACTATACATGGAATTTTCAAAGAAGACGCCGCCCGGACAACCGGCACACTGACGAAGCCGCCTTTAGAAAAAACAACGTCCGGCTTGATTGCCTTTAAATACTTTTTAGCTTCTGACACTCCCTTTATTACGCGGAAAGGGTCCGAAAAATTTTTAGGGTCAAAATATCTCCTAAATTTACCTGTCGCTATCCCATAATACGGAATGTCAAAATCCTCAATTAATTTTTTCTCTATGCCGTCATAAGAGCCCATATAGAAAATGTCATATCCCAGCTCTTTTAACTTCGGAATCATCGCAATATTAGGTGTAACATGCCCGGCAGTTCCGCCGCCGGTCAATACGATTTTTTTATCCATATGAGAAAAGCCTCCTATAAATAAATTTATGTCCCTTTTTTATGTTCTAATTCGCACCTTCTGCGATTTTCTCAAGAGCGCATGCCAACTGGTCGGGGCAGGACGTATTTTTGAAACCGCATTTAATTCCTTTAAGTCTCTGAATAGCATCTTCTGCTCTCATTCCTACAACCAGTTTGGAGATTCCCTGCGTATTTCCATTGCAGCCTCCTGTGAACTCAACGGATTTAATTACTCCGTCTTCTACTTCAATATCAATTGCTTTGGAACATACTCCTTGTGGATTATACCTCATAACACTGACCTCCCGAATAATCCCATTTCATATATTTTCATTATGATAATGGCATAATTTTAATTATTCCCACTATATCATAAAAAAGAAACAGTTTCCAGTACTTACCAACAGAATCAGACAAAAAATAGCGGAATTTGTTGATAAGTTACATAGCCGTAATTATTGAGATTATATTTAGTTCTGCTTTATAATAATCTACAGAAAAATCTATATGAAAGGAGCATGGTCGATAATATGATTCAAATTATGTTTAAGCATCCGGAATTTATGGTTCCCATACTCATTCTGCTCTCATTAAGTATAATATGCCAAATCAGCATGGGTGTGCTCTACCACAAACTTATAACGCAAACGGAAAATATGTCCTCAACAAAAAATAAATCTCTGCAACAACTAAAATTAAAATTCTCAAGCTGCTGTCAGTTACATGACGGCATGTCCAATGTTCCTGTTTTTGTGGACAAGTATATGAACAAGATAAAAATATACGGCATATCATTATCCACGCTCAAGCACCTGTCGGGACAGCTTGTTCTATTGTCAATCCTCATTTCAGGAATTGCTGCATGTATAGAAATTACCGCAGGTGAAACTGTTCAATATATCGTTCCTTATTATATCGTAAGCTTTCTGGGATTATACTGCTATTTTGCAATCTCTTCCCTTGTTGATATCTCCGCCAAGACAAACACCCTGCGCACCAATCTGATTGATTATCTTGAGAACCATCTTGCAAACCGGCTGGAGCAGACTTCTTTGGATTTGAAACTGATACAGGGTGATGTAAAAGATGCGGCTCAGGATAACGTTAATACACCAACACAATTTGATAAACAGGCTGACGCTCCTGGCAAAAATCAGACAGATGTGTCTTTTGAATCTCAAATAATTACTGTACCGGAAAACAGCGGCAATATTCCTGTCAGTTCTATAGCGCAGCCTGCCCTTACCAAAACGGAGGCTCAGGAGCTGGAATCCCTTTTAAAAGAATTTCTGGCGTAATATACATAAAAATATCACAACTCAGACTCAACAACGGTTCCATCATCAAAAATATCCACGTTGACAGATATGCTCTCCAGAAAATCATAGATTCTTCGCTGTTCGGACTCTTCTGATGCATAGGTTGTCTTATATTCAGCCTGCACAGCGGGAATTACCTGAACTGTGAGCTGTGTTTCCGTATCATCCCCCGAAAAGTGCAATTGCACCAGCATGGTATCCAGAGTCTTTCCGTTAAACCAGTAATTACCCAGACTATAGATTATCGGCTTACCATCATAATATTCCATGCCCTGCAGGCAGTGGGAATGCGCTCCGATAACCGCATCAGCACCTGCATCAAGATATTCTTTTCCCGTACTCAACTGTACTTGTTCCAAATCATAACTGTACTCCGTTCCCCAATGCACGAATGCAATGCAGAAATCGGCGTTTTCTTTTGCCTCCTTAATTACCTGCAAAAACAGTTCCGTATCATAGCAGCGCAGGATTCCCGGATTTTCATCATCTGCCTGTGGAGTCATTTTATTTTTTTCTGCTCTCGACGCCGCTACTAACGCCACGGTCTTACCATCCACTTCCAGATACAGCGGTTTCATTGCATCCTGCAAGGTGCGTCCGGCTCCAAAATATGGTATATCAGCCTCTTCCAGTACCGAAAAGGTATCAAGCAATGCGTCTCTTCCGTAATCATATACATGATTATTTGCCAAGGTCACAGCATCTACGCCTAACTGATGCAGTATTTCCACACGCTCCGGTTTTGCCCGGAATGTATATGCTTTTCCCTCCATGGGCGCTCCGCCCGTACTATAGGTGAATTCATTGTTCAGGCACATGATGTCGGCAGCCTGCATCGTATCAATCATTTCTTTTGAGATGCAGTCATAAATCCCATTAGGCTGCGCATCCATATACTGAGTCGTACCCCAGCTTTCGTCCAGATTGATATCGCCGGCAAAACAGATGGTGAAATCATAGCTTGTATCTTCTGCATAGCTCTCTTCCGCGGATGGCTCTGCCTGCTCTGAGGACGGGCTCTGTGAATCTGTATCGACTTGTTCCGCTGCAAGGCTCTGTAATTCTGCAGTAATCTGTTCTGACGCATTATTCTTAGATTCTACATCAGCTTGTTCTAATTCAATGGTCTGCGCTGAATCACTCTGGGACAGTTGGCTGCCACACCCTGTAAGTGTCAGGGATAATATGAGCAGGAAGGCTGCTTTTCTTTTCGTATTAAACATTTTTCTTCTCTCCGTCTTTAAGGATATTTTTCAATTCATAAATGTTTTCTCATTTTCCTTGAGTATGTCGCTGTTATTTTTCAGAAAGTATTATATGGAATCTGTCTGCCTGTGTCAACTTGATATAATATATTTTTATGTCTTGACACCTTCCATTCTATCGTACATAATATAACCAAAAGCAGTACATTACAGGATGCCTGGCTGACTTTTTTAAGCTCAAACGATGTCAATGAAATCTCATCGTTGGTCAGGCACTTTCCCATGTTTCTTCCTATTTATCAGGAGATTACCGAATTTGCATATAAACCGGAGGAGTTGATGAATATGTTGTCAGAAGCGTTATATATCATGGACCGTAATATGGAAAGACTCATGGTTGAGGAAATGAAGGAAGCGGTAGCTGACGCTCAAGAAAAAGCTGATGCTGCTAAAAGAGACGCCGACTCTGCCAAAAAGGAAGCCGACTCCGCCAAAAGAGAAGCCAATATTGCGAAGGAAGAAGCCAAAATTTTTAGTCTGTATATTTCCGGAAAAACGTCTGAAGAGATTGCAGATGCACTAAGCACTACACTTGACAGAGTTAATGAGGTTTTAGCCTCTGCTAATATAACAATTTAGTAAAACATTACTTCAGAAAGGAATATACTTATGGAAACACTTAAATATTATGCAGCTGATGACAGCCATGTTAAACATGTAGGTAGAACCCTTTTTCAGGACAACGTCCTCTGGCTCTCACTTTCCGGAAGCGGCATCGAGTTCGACTTTCAAGGATACCATCTTGATTTATTGCTTCAGGGAGATGATAATGCAGCATCTAAAGATGCACCCGAACAGGATAAGGTACGCATCGCCGTTCTAATCGATGATATACGTGTTGTAGACGATATGCTCACTGCAGCGGAAAAGCAATATACGCTCATTGACAGTGACACGACTCATACATATCACGTACAAGTGATAAAATTATCGGAATCGCCGATGTCGATTGTTGGCATCAAACAGCTTATAGCTGATGAAAACGCCATCCTAACCCCCGCGAAAAAACGGCTACGCCGTCTGGAATTTATAGGAGATTCCATTACTTGCGGCTATGGTGTAGATGACAGTAATCTGGAACACACTTTTTCTACCGCTACAGAAGATGTCACCAAAGCTTATGCTTATCTGACTGCCCAGGCGCTGCATGCCGATTACAGCATGGTATCATACAGCGGTTACGGCATTATTTCGGGTTATACGGAATCCGACGAAAGGTTAGCAGACCAGTTGGTTCCGCCTCATTATCCTATAATAGGATTTTCCAGGGGTACAATTAATCAGGAAGCAATAATGGGAAAAGCTTGGGATTTTGCA
>JAIDPH010000257.1 GCA_029062885.1 Lachnospiraceae bacterium | reverse complement strand
TCAGATTTGTATAAGAGAAAGATGCAATATTGTTTTAGAATGTAAAATATGGAAGAAAACTGACATTGTTATTTATCTGGATGAAATCAGAGGTGTTAATATGAACAAAAAGAAACTATGCATACTTTTTATACAAATAGCAGGAAGTACAGTTGGTATATTGCTAGAGTTATTTATATTTATAAAAATTATAGACCGAATCGGACCGGACCGCCCTGTTCAGAATGTCTTTGATGAAATGATAGTTAATGATGCCAGAGCATTGAGAAATTCGGCGAACATCTGTAATTTATATTGCGCAAGACCGCATGAGAATTATATGAGAATGGAATACAAAGATGTTGATGAAAACATGTCTGCATTCATATGGATACATTTTACTGATAGTTCAGGGTTGACCAGAAATGTGCCTTTATATATAACATGCTCAGTTCATGATGAAGAAGAGAATAAATCTGAAGTCATACGTTTTGTCTATTATGAAGAAGTTAAAAAACTCTATATTTATGGCTTTTATAATATAGATGGAAGTGAGCCGATGTCCTCGGAAAAGCTTGAGACCTATAAAGATTATTTCCTGTATGATTTAATAATAGGCAGCCATCTGGATAGCGTAAGAAGCAGGTTTTCTATGGACAATCTGGGAGAATTTGAAATTATAGATTACCTTTTACCCTATGAATACTGCGGTATGCCGGAGCGGGAAATAAGCAATACGGATGTGGATGAGCAGGGAGTAAGCTACATCACATGGCTGGATACCGGCAGCTTGCTCTGCATACAGCAGAAGATACAGCATGAACTTCAACAGGAAATCAAATATGACAGCCGCATGAGTGGACTTTACAGTACTTTAGGTGGAGTTCCATTCATGTTAACGGATGAAATCTTCGGGCGGTATACCGGTGTGTCACGTTTTGCAGTGCAGATAGACGGAAAGGACTGTAAATTGTCAGACCTGATAGAGATAAATGATGACTTCATCGAATGGATGAAGAGCAGCGGACAGGCACAAGGAAACCTGTATAAGACATCTCCGGATAGAGAAACAGGATGCATAAAGACACAGCAGATGCTTCAGAACTTCCCGGAAGAGCAGATGCAGGCGGTATTGGAGAACTGCGAATTCTATATAGAGCCGGGATATCTGCATATCCGTTTACCCTATTGGGATTATGAACTTAAGGAGCCGGGATTTGTAATTAACGGAGAAGACTTGTGGAGAGGCTGGCTTACAATGAAGACGGATGAAATAGAAAGGTTCTTGAAGGTGGAAAAATGGTAAAAAAGAAACACATTTTGATATTAATCTGTTTTATATCTGCTTTATTGATAGTTATGGCAGTGGGTGCGGGTATATTTGTATATAAGAACAGAAGCAACTCAAATATTGTGAATGTTTTTGATGAAATGATAGAAAATGGACATACGGCGATGAAAGATGCGGAGCATGTAACGGCAGGAGGGTATGATGCCATTCGTATGCTATGGACTGTAAAAGTGGGAACGCCACTTAGGATAGGAATAATTTACAGCATGAAATATAAGAAACTGTACATCTATGGCGACGCCAGTATGCCGGAAGAGATACAGAATATGAGTTATCAGGAATATTTTGAAGAATGCCTAAAGGAGTATGGAATCACATGGGAGGAAGTAGAGGACAGTAAGGAAGATTTTATCTGTAAAAATATACTGGGTACATGGTTCACAGAATATGAAAGCGGTTATACCAAGGACCGGCTGGGAGAGCTGGAAGTGCTGGATTT
This sequence comes from Lachnospiraceae bacterium, assembly GCA_029062885.1. Taxonomy (GTDB): domain Bacteria; phylum Bacillota; class Clostridia; order Lachnospirales; family Lachnospiraceae; genus UBA3282. Next base: position 9,630 of record JAIDPH010000257.1, on the reverse strand, counting down.
CCTGATGCCATACGAATACTGCGGTAAGGACAATAGCGAGTGGATTACTGTGACTGAAACCGTAGAAGAAGGGTATAGGGGAACCTTTAACGGAAAAGTGCAGTATACCATATGGGATACAGGGGATTTTCTGTGCAGACAGACGCAGAAGAGCCGGGATTATGGTTACCATGACATTATGGAGCGGATTGAAGCAGATATAAATGGGTTCAATACGATGAGTGAGGATATAAAAGCAGAATGGTACTGTAAATGGCATAGGCAGTATGAAGATGAACAGGAATACGATTCTTTAGCAGATGTTTTAAATTGCAGTGAGTTTTTAGACTGGCTGCAGGCTGGCGGAGAAGTGGAAGGAAATCTGACTAAGCTGGCCTATACGAGGGAAGAGGGTGAAGAAAAAACACGGGAAATGCTGGAGCAGTGTTCAGGAAGTAAATTATATAGAAATCTGCAAACAGCAGACTATTATATAGCTGGAAATGAATTGAACATACGGCTGGCTTATTATGACTATAAAACGGAAAATTCTGACTGGGTAGACAATGGAAAAGGGGAGTTATGGCAAGGGTGGATAACGATAAAGATAGATTATATACGGGAGTTTTTTGATGCTGAGGGTTTTTATATAGAACGGCCGAAAAACTGGGACGTAAGCGTTACGGATGGACTGGGATACCTATATAAACGATATGCTTATTATTATTACCTTGAAAAGTATTATCATGTATTGGAATATAGTATCACTACCGCGCCCAGGGACGATTATTACAGTACAGTTTTAAAAGAATACTTAAAAGAGGATAATGAATTAAGTGAAAAGATAAGGGATGAACATCCGGGAGAAAGTCCGTTAATGATAGATTATCATCTGTTTGATTTTAATGATGACGATATTGAAGATTATCTGGTATGTATGCATCAGTCTAAGTGGAGCCGGCTTGATGAAAATTGGGTTAATGTAAATATGGTTAGAATATATATACAGGAAAAAAATGGCACATTGAGATGCGTTTTTGAGGACTATATTCATTTGCATGACCGTGATACAAAATATAGTCATGTTCCTATGACGGTATTGGAAGAAAAAACGGGAGGTTATTATATATTGGCTCTGCCGGAATCAGAAATTATATTGGAATATAATGAGGAAAGTGGAAAATATGAATACTATGAAAGGGAAGATTAATCATGAAGGCTCGATTGAGAAAAGGCTATAGAAGGATATTACCAGTCGTTATTGCCGGTATTGTTATTACCATTTGCACCGCTTGTGGCGAAAAAAATAATGAACATATGATTACGGCAACAATTATTGGAAGCGGACATACAAATGACGACTGGAATAATAGAGTACAGGAGTTTTATACTCAGCTTTTCGGAGAATGGGCGCGATTAAAAACGCTGGAAGAAACTTACGGCAAGATGTACATAGAACAGATAGATGATTTTGACCAAAACGGTCAAAAAGATTTTGCAATCATGGTAACGGCACACAACTCTCATTGTTATGGGACAGGCTATATCTATTTTTATATGAATGGTGAGAAACCATACCGTTTTTATGAAGAAGATTTTGCTTTTGGCTATGATTTACAATGTGTAGCGTAGGAAGACAGATACGCATTACAGGCATCAGTATATCTTCATGGTAGAGGAATTTCAAATTGGGTGGGAGATGCAAAGTTTCTTATGGTGTGGGATGAAGATGGAAGCTGCCATTTTGAGAAATGGTGGATAGAGCCTCACTATGATGAAAGAGGATAGCTAAGGAATTTAGAAAAAGTGTTTATATATTAGAAACTTAGTTCACGGAAAGGAATTGCAAATGAACCCAAAAACTACACATATTATATTCTACATAAAAATATGCCTTTTTGTCTGCGATGTTGTGTGTATCATATTTGGCATTGTATTTCTTTCTCAGATTATAACACGGCATAATGAACTTTTTTATTTATTGTATGAGGATGATAGTTATAGGTATTATTACATTTCAATTAATAGCAGAGATAACCCCACAATAATATATATCGAGCCTAAGCAATAGATAATAATCAGGAAGGGGGACTGGAATTGAGGAAGATTACTATAGAAGGAGTTGTATTTTACTTATTTAGTTTAGTATGCATATACGGGTGTTTTGGCTTCATACCATAAAAACGGAGCAAGCGGTTGATTTAACGTTTTCGGAAGAAAAAGCAGAACAAGAGCAGAAAGATGTGTGGTACGATGAAGAAACTGATAATGAGATTGGGACGGACTTGAATGCACAGCTGAAAGAAATGGAAAATGAGCTGAGAGAAATAGAAGAAAAGACACGGCGATTGCAGATGCAATATCGTTTGCTGACGTTGTTGGAAGCCCAAGGTAATAAAATAAAAGATGAAAATCCCGAACTTGTCTATGAGAAATATTTTCATTTAAAACAAGGAGAACTGGCAAGGATATGTGGGATAGAGGATATGTCGGAGTGTTGGGAAACAGGCTATATAGACAGCCATTTTAGCTTTCCTGCCATTTCAATTGACAGCAATTTATATGTGCAATATTCCAATATATCTGATATATACGAATATACGCTGCCAGGTAATATCCTTATTACCGGCCCTGATATTGATTTAGGCTTTATGGGAGCCAGGGCTGGGATGGATTTTCAGGAAATTCAAGCAAATGCTTATGAAAAAGAGATTCAGGAAGGATTTATGTATACAGAAGATTGGACAGTATACTATATAGAATATACTGATGGTTTTTATGATTACATATACTATTCCGATTATCCGGACGGGAAGGATTCATGGTTAATTATTTGGTAAAAGAGGATTGAATGTTCGGAAAGATTATACAAAAGACTGGTAAAATCCCAATTTTTTTATACAATGGCCATGAAGAACTTTCTACTCAGAAAGGAGCAGAATCATGAAAAAGAAGGTAGTCAAAAGCCTGAAATGCATAGCATTAAGCAGTTTCCTTCTGTTACAGACTGTTGCCTGCGGTAAACAGGATACGGACAGTACACAAAATGAGGAACAGGAGGAGACCCAAGATATAGAAGCAGTGGGTAATTACGAATTTATTCCGGTATCCTCTGATTTGGTTCCTGCCTCTTACGGTGGTTACTGGCTGTATACTTGTCTTGTGAATTCTGCTTATGATGAAGAGAAGCATGACCGGGTATGTATTGCTTTGGCATGGACGCCGACGTTGGAATCGAAATCTTTCCAATATGTAGGCTGTATATTGCAGTCTATAAGCGATTATGCACAAGATGCACTATATTATAATATCGTAGCGCTTGACCCTCAGGTAGTATATGATGCAGCCGGAAACATGTATCTGACCTATGGCTCTTTTGGCGCGGGTATTTATATACTTGAGTTGGACGGTGAGACAGGTCTTCGTAAAGACGGACAGACGGAGTGGCTGGACGAAGACACTATTAATACCTATATGGAAGAAGCAAGATCAACGGCAATCGGCGACAGCCATCCTTATTATGGTAAGCATCTGACTTATTGTGCAGAGGGAAGCGTCATATCCCATCAGTATGATGTGAAAATGGTATCGGAAGATGGTGAGATAATTGAAACTTATGATGATTATTATTATCTGATGACTTGCCTTGGCGTGTTGTCCAGAAATTATGTGCTTTTTACAGCCAAGAGTGACCGGATTGATTCTTTTACAAATCTGAGCGGAGATCCGATGGCGTCAGGCTGGATTGGAAAAGAACTGGTGACCGGCTTGTTCCCGCCCCTTTCAGGATACCGCAGTGATTTGGATAGAGAGGGATACATTACAACGGCGGATGTGATTGAAGGAAGTACAGAATACATAGCAATGTCTTCATTCAAATGGGCGGATTATGATTTTGACATCCATGCGCCGGGACATGGTGATTTGTATACGACAAGCGATGGCGTGGATATTGCCATGCTTATGGTAAGGACTTTGTCCTTGCAAAATGATAAGACCGCGGAGTGTGATAATGGTTATCCTCTCGCAGCGTCCAGCAGTAAGTATATGATGCAGGCACATCAATATTATTTGAATTCAGTTGGGGATATCGTCATCAATGCCAACCGTTACGCCAATGAAGCGGCCCGGCCGATAACACAGGAGGAATTTTTATCCTTTGCGGAAAATAATGAATTCCAACTGGTTCTTGCCGGAGACCCTTATGTAACGACGGAAGCGGTTTATGTAACATTGAATACGGACGGAAGCATAAGCGGAAGCGTAACAGGAACATGGCGGATGTATGGTGACCGATACATAGAGCTGAATATTGACGGATATGATTTATATTATGGAGTTGCAGCCGTGTCATGGCTGGATAATAAGGACTGTGTAGGAACGACAGTCACAGCGATGGGGCAGACAACCGGATGCCCATTGTATATGAACAGTGAAACGAATCCGTAAGGAGCAATCTTTTGGTATCATCAGAAAATAAGGTGTAAAATCTTTTAAATTTTAAGATTTTACACCTTTTAAATTTGCTTAAAAATTTAATGTACTTGTAATAGTTATGATGCAAAAATGATGCATTGCTGTATTAAAATGTAATATATGGAAGAATATTTTGAATTACAAAGCCTGCTTGAATGAAATAGCAAATCGGAGGTACTTTCTTTTGAAAAGAATTATCAGTATTGTTTTAATCATATGCTCTTTAAAAGGTATAAGTATTTATGCGCAAACAATAGGAATGTATTCCATAGCGGACAACCACGATAAGCATACTGAAGTAAGTGCAAGTATCTGTGGAATTCGGGGGTCTTATGATTTTCATTTTCCCTTTGACAGAATTACTGCGGAAGTAGAACAGGAAGAGGAGTCGGAAGAAGAACCGGATGAAAAGATAAATAATGAGCCATACAAAGAACTGGATAAAGAAACTCTAAAGGAACAGGCTGTTTTGGCGTATAAGAAATTTATGGATGGCAGATGCAGCAGCGTAGGAGGCAGCAATATTTATTCGTTAGCAATGCCCACCGGAGAACCGGACAGTCGTTATCCCACAAATTATGCAATCATAGATGTTAACGGTGATGATATGCCGGAATTACATATACAGACAGCGCGTGAACTGTGTATCTTTTCTTTTGAGAATGGAGAATTAACATGGTTTACAGGTTATTTTAGTGGACCAACTAATTACAGGTTGTTAAAAAACGGCGCATATATGTATTATTCGGATAGATGGTCGACTTGCTTTTATAGATATTTTGAATTGGATGGAGAAGGAAATGAAATAAACGAGATTAGTTTTTCATGGGATGAAAACAACGGAAATTATATTCCTGATGAAGAGGATGATTTTTTCTTCAATGGCGATGCATGTACTATGGAAGAATGGTATGACATGACAAGGGAATATCTCTATACGGATGAAGATGGCAGAGAGCAAATCCGCAATCAGGTCGAGTGGACATTGTATTGCGAAGCAGACGCATTTGAAATAAATGACCAGATGCTTTACTTTTACTACGGGAGGAAGAATGGATATCAATTAACATTATATGATAAAGAACATAATGAGATTCTTTCGGAATTTTATCCTGAAAGTATGTGGATTGACGGAGTGTCAGAAGATGTATTAGAGATTGGTATAAGTGTAGGCAATCCTGCGAACTACACCTATTATTTTAATCAGGAAACCGCTGAAATTTCAGATACGTTTTTTAATGCCATTGTGGTCGGAGATAAGTATATTGCATATATGGAAGATGATGCTGTTAATAATGAAGAAAGAACATTAATACTTTCAGATATTTTTAAAGAAGGCATTCTGAATCAGGAAATCACAAGAGATTTCAGTAAGACAGCAGATCCGATGTCAGCGATTATAAGTGTTGAAATGATTGATAGTGAAAATATCAGATTGGAGTATTATAAAGGAGAAACGTATACAATTGAGTCGGAAATTGTTGAAGTAGAATATGAAGAAGAGACACTGGATGTTTCGCCGGTAGAAACATTCATAGATTATGACTACATAGAGCAGTACCATGAAATATTGTTCCACAATATCTGTGATTCGCCTAAAGAAGATTATTCCGATACAGTTTTAGCAGAGTACTTAAAAGAAGATATAGAAAAGGATAATAAATTGATAGAGGCTGATTCGGAAGAAGGACGTCCGCTTACAATAGATTATCATCTGTTTGATTTTAATGATGATGGCTTGGAAGATTATCTGGTGTGCTTGAGAGGGACATTTTGGAGTACGGATGATAGAAATATGATTATGATATATATACAGGAAAAAGATGGTACATTACAGAAAACCTTTGAATATTATGTACACTTGCATGATGGCGATATGCCACGTAATCATGCCCCTGTTGCTGTATTGGCGGAAAGAGTAGAAAACTATCATTCATTAGTACTGCCGGGAACAAATTCCCTGTTGCGATATGATAAGGAAAAGAAACAGTATGAATTTTATGAGATAGAAAACTATGCAGAGGAAGAACTTACAGAGGATAAAATGCATAGAGCTATGACCGAGGAAGAATATGAAGCAAAAAAGGAAATGTATGAAAATATAAAACACATTGATATGAGTGCTTATATAGATTATGAGTTCATAGAAGCGAAGCATAAAATTTTAAGACATAATATTTGTATCTCTCCGAGGAATGATTATGAAAACACTCCGCTGAAAGAATATTTAGCAGATGATGTAGAATCGGATCGGCAACATATAGAGAATACCCGGGAAATTATGGAGAAGGAAAAGATATCTGTGATTCCTCTTTACATAGATTATTTTTCCTTTGATTTTAATGACGATGGTTTGGAAGATTATCTTGTATGTTACCATGGAGGTTTATGGAGTGGAACTGGTGGGAATCATGTTGCTATATATATACAGGAAAGCAATGGATTGTTGAGCGAAGTTTTTAGCATAACAATGCGCCTTCATGAATATGCCTGGCCGAATGAGCATTCACCAATGGCAATACTGGATGAAAAAGATGATGGATATTATGCATTCGTGCTAGTGGGGAATAACCATATTGTAAGATATAATAAAGGAAAAGGTAGATATGTGTTTTAAAATGTACCCTATAAAGTAGACACGATAAGAGGAAGGTATAGAACTTGGGTAACAGCGGACAAATAAGCTTACACTGATATTAATAGAGCAGAATCGTTTGTAGGATTTGACACGGGCGGCTGAGAATGCAGAATTTCAGAATGAATTGTTTAAAGAATTTGGGATATAGTTTTTTCTATTAGGAAAACAATTTGAAAATTACTAACTATGAAAACAGGGAAATAACTGGTTATCAGATATATCCCTGTTTTTTGTATGCGGATACATATGGAGCATATTTTGCTTTTATTGTAAATAAATTCAAAATTCAATAGATTTGTAATAATTATGATGCAAAAATGATGCATTGCTGTTTTAAAATGTAAAATATGAAAGAATATTTTGAGTTACAATGACTACTTGATAATGATATCTTATTTACGGAAAAAAGACTGGAGAAAGTGGAGTATAACAATGAAAAGGCTTCTAAGTATATGTATTGTGCTGGCGATATTGAGAATTACATATCAGTACACTGAGACGGTGGGAGTTTATTCGGTAGAAGTGACTAAAGGACAAATGGTAAGTACGATTAGTGGCGATTGTATAGAAGCCGTGAAAATAACTGTCAAAATAAATAGGATAAAAAAAGCGCCAGATATTTATTGCCCGCTGTTGGCTGAATATGAAAGAGCATGGAAAGATAAAGATTATTATGATGAGTATGGATTTATTATGTCAGATTCTCGTTTTGAAGCGTTAAGGAATTCAAGTAATTTATTTGGGCATAAGAGTCTGTGCTATGCTTTAGCTGATCTTGCAGATGATGGTTCAGTAGAATTAGTAATAGGGGTACAATTTGACGATGAGTATATAATTACTACAGTTTATTCCTATGAAGGTGATTCAATTTATTGCGCTGATACGGGAGTGGATGGCGACAGAACCTTATATGAAGCGGGTATTTATGAAGTGTTTATAGGGATGAGAGGAGTAGCATTATTTGATTATTATCAATTCTTATAGAACTAGAGTGGCAGGAACTGAAGGGATATGAACAATTAATAATTATGAAGAATATCAGTCTTATTTAAAATATTTTCAAATTTCCTACGACGATGATGATGACAGAAGTAAAATGACGCATAATGGCACTTACTATTTCATAGACGGGGAAATGGTTTCCGGAGAAGATGTGGAAGCTTGGTTGGAGGAAAAAGTATGGCAGCAGATGATACCTGATGAAGAATGGGGAATTGTACTGTAAACATCACGGGAATAACAATGGAGGTATTTTCTTATGAAAAGGATTATTAGCATTGTTTTAATCACATGTTATTTAACAGGTATACGCCTTTATACACAAACAAGTACCAATATCGGTGAGATTCAGGTACTTGCCAATTTTTATATTCCCTTTGAAAAGCTTACTGCTGAAGTAGAACAGGAAAATGTACAAGCTGAAAAAACAAATAAGGAGCTATATAAGGAATCGGATATATTGTTGGAAGAAGTTCCGGAGCTGGGATATTCGTATAGTCCGACAACTGGCGGCGATACCTATATCTGCTATAAAGATATATTGATCTTAGGAGATGATGTTTATCGATATGTGAATGGAAAGTATATTAAAACTGATGAAACTATACAAGATATGTTGGGAATAGAAGATAATTCTCTTTATTATTATAGGCAGTATAGAAATATTATTGTAGCATGTAATGATGAATATTTTTTGTTATATGATATGGATACAAATTTGAGTTTTAATTATCTGAATCAGGATGATGAAAGCAGCAGTTCCCTGGAGTGGTATTTGTATGACGGATATTTGTATTATAAAAGATTAGAATGGAATGAGATTAAAAGGATTCATTTACCATATGGTGAGGAGCAGGTTGTTTATAGCGGTAAGCCTGTGAGACAATTTGCGATGCGTGGCGATGGAAAAATTTTGTGTGAGTGTTGGAATGATGGTTGGAATAATGGTATGGCATATTATCTGATAGAGCCGGATGATAATGGGGAATGGAAAGAAGAAGAGATATGGGAAGATGAAGACAGATGGGAATATGTAGAATGGTTTGCTTGCAATCAGTACGGATTGTTTCTGGTTGCAGAGTTATCTTATGAGTATTGGCATTCCATATGGAGGAGCGAGGAAGTAATCATAAGAGAGAATGGAACGCTGGAAAATTTTGATATAGAAGTAAAGGGGGGATGTAGTCTCTTTCTGGATACAGGGTGTATTGTAAGCGCTATACCCTATTCGAGGGAAATGTTGAATGAAGACAGTACACATTTACTGGTCAGACGTGCATCAGGTGTGATTTTTTATGATTATGCAGGTAACATCTTAAGTACACATCAGTTGGTAGATCCTAAAATTTTGCAAGACGGGTATTATATGAGGAAACTGCTGTATTATGACGGAAAAATAACTGCATTATATACGCAGAAGAATACAGGAAAGTTGTATGTTGCTCAGGTAGAGGCGGAGAGAGTGCAATGAAAAATGAAAAGTCACTTAATGTAGTGGATAAGCAAAAAAAGATATTAATTGTTTTATTCTATATATT
>JAIDPH010000256.1 GCA_029062885.1 Lachnospiraceae bacterium | reverse complement strand
AACATATTATATATAAAAGTAATTTGCGAAAATCTATTTCAATAACCAGAACTTGGAGAAAATAAACAAAAAACGGGGCGTCTCTGCTCCGCAATGAGCCCCGTTTTTTGTTTATTTTCTCCAAGTTCGTCCCTCATGATAACAGTTTCACAATTATCTAATATACATAATAAGCATAAAAGGAGACATACAATCATGGCTGATAAACTAAATTTTTCCATAAGCAAAGAGCCGTATTGGCTGCTTGAAGCAATGGCATGCATGAATTATGTAGAATGGCTGGACAGCGATGAATGGCTCAATAAGAGCAGCGGTCAGGTCAGGCGGATAAAGGAGGAATTTCTGCTTCCATATAGAAGTTACCGCGGTGAAATGCGTGCCAGACTTAAGCCTGTTTTGGAGCAGTATCCTATGCTTATGAACTATGTGGATAATTCTCCGCGGAAACAGGTAAGCCTGCGGACTTTTAATCCGCCTATGATAACTTTTCTGGAAATGATGCAGCATGTCTTAGAAGCAGAAGAACTTCCTGATGAGAAAGAACTGGAGATGGAGCTAAACCATGCTTTTGAGAGGATACTTGATAATGAAATAATTAAAAAAACAGATGCAGGTAAAACGTCGATTCAAAACATTCAGGATGTCATGGCTGCGCTGGAGAATCTGGACAGGGAAGATGCGGACAAATTCAAGCTGCTTCGTTTGTATTCTGAGCGTCGTGAGGTAATAGAGCAGTTGTGGAGTTTTAAAGGAGCGTGCACAGAGATTGGGCGAAGCTGCCTTGTACTGGTGCGGGAGCGGTTTGATGCATGCATGGAGAAACTGCAAGAGCCGGGAAATTTAGAATCATTTCTGGCTAAACTGGGTTTTCAGCTTCAGTTCGGGCAAGAATATTCCTGTCGCCTTACGCCTGCGGTTATGCAATGTAATGAGGTCATGGTACATGAAGATGAAATCGCGTCGGGAGCTGATGATTCCGGGAGTATCACACGCAGTATCCGCTTTGGAATTGAAGTTTTTCAAGCTTATGAAATGCGATACTCGGACATGTTAAATGATGACAGGCTCTTAGACAGGCTGAAGGCTTTGGGAGATTCAACGCGGCTCAAGATTATGCATAATCTGGTGGAATGTCCAAGCTATCTGCAGGAGCTTTCTAAGAAGCTTAAACTGACGCCGGCAACTGTCCTGCATCATCTGGGGATTCTGATGTCGGAGGGACTGATTGAAATACAGATGACCGGAGAAAAAAAGCGTGTATATTATCAGGTAAATAAACAGGGGCTGCAGGAAGTGAGCAATGGAATAATGCAGCTGGCGATGACCAGACAGGAGCGCGAGACGCAGAAAATAGAGCAGCATATGAAGGAAATGCAGCAAAATCAGGGAGACGGACAATGGACAATATAAAAAACAATACTTCTTATCCGCTGGGATTAACACTGAAACGCATGTTGAAAAACGTCGCAAATCAAAATCCCAAGCTGTTTTTACTATGCGGAATTTATACTATTATGGCAGCGGTTTATCCGTTTTTAGCGGTGATGTTACCTAAGTTTTTTTTAACCGAACTGCAAAAGGGCGCCGCCGCTATGCCGGAGCAGGTGTTAACAATTGCGGCAGGATATTTTATTTTGGCGGGAACAGTGGGCTTTATACAAAGATATCTGAAACATATGCCTTATTCGGAGCTGTCGCTGCTTAGGCTGGACTATGTCAGGCTTGCATGTGTCAAAGTCATGGAGATGGCATATCCCAACACAGAGGACGCCCAGTTCATGCAAAAGTACGATAAGGCTTTTTTGGCTACACAGAGCAATGACAATGGCGTGGAAGGGATTTATCATAAACTATACGAGATGCCGGCTGTGTTTCTGACTACTGCGGCGCTGGGAGTTTTTATCGGCAGATTAAGCATATGGGTGTTGCTCGGACTTTTTTTGAATCTGGCAGCCGTAGTATGGATAAGCCGTAAGAGCCATAGCTTCCGATATGGAAAAAAGGAAGAAGAGGCCGGATTAAGGCGCAAGGTCAGTTATTATAATAAGGTATCGGGCGATTTTACATATGGGAAAGACATTCGTATGTATGGGCTTAAAAATAGGGTTTTGGATAATGCCGCAGAAGAAATCTCACGATATAAGAATCTGAACCGTATTCTGGCAGCTAAAGAATATCGTCTTGGTTTTATCGGTCTGGCAGCCGTGCTTCTGGGGGATATACTCACCTATGGCACGTTGATAAGCCGGACCATCGTAGGAATGTCCATCGCTGATTTTTCCATGTATCTGATGGCGTCGCTTACACTGTCGGTATATCTAAAACAGGCGGCGGAACAACTAAGCTTTGTGGTGAATGAGGGACAGTATGTCCATGAGATGTACTGCTTTCTGGATAAAGATATGGGTGAGCGTGGCGGAAACCGTCAGGCGATAGCAGAAGATACATTGGAGATAGTGTTTGATGATGTAAGCTTTCGGTATCCGAATACGGAAAAATATATTTACCGTCATCTTAACCTGAGGATACAAAAAGGTGAGCGGCTGGCTATAGTGGGAATCAATGGCGCGGGAAAGAGTACACTGGTTAAGCTGATGATGGGACTTTTTGATGTGACGGAAGGAGAAATCCGCATAAATGACATTCCTATACGGGAATTTGATAAAAAAGCGTTGTATTCCATGTTTGCCGCCGTATTTCAGTAGATAAATATTCTGGCGTTTACAGTGCGTGAAAACGTGGCGGGCCGTCTTAATGATATTGATGATGAGCGGGTAAACAAAGCACTGGAAAAGGTGGGACTGACGGAAGATGTAAATGCGCTGCCTGAAAAGGCTGATCAGATGATGCTGAAGGTAGTCGAAGAGGATGGGGCAATGCTGTCCGGAGGGCAGAATCAGAAACTTGCCATAGCCAGAGCGCTTTACAAGGATGCGAATATGGTCATACTGGACGAGCCTACGGCAGCGCTTGATGCATTGGCGGAAGCCGAAATATACGAGAATTTCAGCAGCCTTGTAAAAGGAAAGACGGCGGTCTTTATTTCACATAGGCTTGCCAGTACGCGTTTTTGCGACCATATTGCTTTGTTCGATAAAGATGGACTTAAAGAATACGGAACCCATGATGAACTGATGGAGCGCAGGGGCAGCTATTACGAGATGTTTACTGTACAGGGAAAATATTATACGCAGGACGCAAAGGATGGGTATTAAGATGAATAATGCTAAAAAACTAAGGCTTTTTTTCCGGTTATCATGGGAAACTGCTCCCTCATACATAATCCTGCTTATCTTTCAAACGGTGATGAGCGGCGGACAGGTGGTTATGAATGTGGTGCTGCCTAAATTTCTTATTGATGAGTTGACCGGAAATTGTGAACCTCGTCGTTTACTTATGTTCGGCGGTATGATAGTGGGCTCAAATCTGTTTTTTGCGTGGTTTGGACGCTTTATGAAGCGGCATATGGATGTGCAGAATCCGTATGTAAGCCAAAAGATGGAACAGCTTTTGGGAGAAAAGATTATGAGTCTGCCTTATATCAGGCTGGAAGACCCGTATTATCTGGATTTGAAAGAGCGGGCTGCATTTGCCTTTACAAATCAGGAGGCTATGCTTAACATGATTATGGGTTTGGCTGAGCTTTTACAGAAGGGAAGTACACTGATTGGTCTGACGATTATTATGGTAACGCTGAGCCCGGTATTGGTGGTAATATTACTTTTGCTGGTAGGAATAATGCTTTTGCTTCAGAAAAGACTTTCCGTAAGTTTTAGAAAGATAAATGAATTGATTCTTCCAATCAATCGCAGATATGGATATTATGTCAACCAAGCTTTTTCAAATGATATGCAGAAAGATATACGTTTATATAGCATGGCGGATATGCTGGGAGAGCGGATAGAATGGTATAATCGTGACATGACGAAAACTTTTGTAAGATTTCATAAGCAGGAAGGTTTCTATATGGGGCTGTACAGTGCCATCAATGACCTGCAGGCGGCGGTTTCCTATGGTTATGTAGGTTTGCGCGTAATTACGGATTGGTTTGGCAAACGTTCTAGTCTGGGTTCTTTTACCATGTATGTCAATGCGGCGGTGCAGTTTTCTGCTAATATTACTGCTTTCGGGCAGGCTGTTATACGGCTGGGTCAGCTGCTTGGTTATCTGGACCCGTTTATGGAGTTGATGGAGCTTCCTGATGAGCAGGAGGTTCAGCAGGGAGTGGAGTTTCACGGACCGGTGGAGAGCATCGTTTTTGAAAATGTGGATTTTACCTATCCGGGCAGTGAGAAAAAAGTACTTAAGCAGGTCAGTTTTTCTGTGAAAAAAGGAGAAAAAATCTCCGTAGTGGGCTTAAACGGTGCGGGCAAGACGACTCTGATCAAGTTGTTGTGCAGATTGTATCAGCCCCAGAGCGGAAGGATTCTTGTGAATGGCAGGGATATAATGGAATATGATTATCAATCATATATGCGGCAGGTAGCAGCGGTATTTCAGGATTACCGCCTGTTTGCCTTTAGTATAGAAGAAAATATCAGCTGTCTGGTGGAAGGTCAGAATAGCGGGACTGTAGAGAAGTTAATCTCACAAGTGGGGCTTTCAGAGAAAATGAAAGAGCTTCCGCAGGGAATCCATACCCTTTTAGGTAAGGAATATGATGAGAAAGGCACGGAAATGTCCGGCGGTCAGCGGCAGAAGGTGGCAATTGCCAGAGCGTTGTATAAAGATGCTTCGATGATCATATTAGACGAGCCTACCAGTGCGCTTGACCCATTGGCAGAGGCTGAAATCTATGAGAATTTCAATGAGCTTGCAGGAGGAAAAACGGCATTTTATATTTCACACAGGATGTCTTCCAGTGTTTTTTGTGATAAGGTATTAGTAATAGATGCAGGCCAAGTGGCGGATTTTGCAGAGCATAAGGAACTGATGAAGAAGGAGGAAAGCCTGTACCGCAGGCTGTTCGAGGCGCAGGCACAGAACTATGAATAACCTTTTTATGAAGGGCATAATTAAGATAAACCGAAGCTTTCCGGCAATTTTGACATTGCTGTTCTTTGCATGTCTTGTATGTTCCTGTGTTATAAGCATGACATCTCATGCTAACGGAAAAGATTTTAAGATTGATGCGGAAATGCTGCCGTCAAGCAGAAACACGTACAATGTCAGGCTGACTATTGAAAATACCGGGGAAGACTGGGAAGGAACCGTGCGGCTTTTGGTTGTCGGAACAGACAGCTCTAATATAGACTGTGCCTATGATATAGCGATTGCTCTGCCTAAGGGAAGTACGAAACAGTTTACAGTCAGTGTGCCGAAGGAAAGCGTTTTGTATATAAGTGAGGATGTATGGGTTACTCTGCTTGACAAAAACTTAGAGGCAGATGCTTTTAAGGTTTTTAAGAAGCTTTTTAAGAATGAAAAAAACCTTACTTTAGGTGTAATGAGTGATGACTATTCAAGCATTGCCAATTTGGACATAGACGGATTTGAATTACGTTTTTATTCTGCTGATTATCTGGTCAAAATGGAAGAAATAGATAAAGACAGTCTTGCTGATACTCTGAATACTCTGGATTATCTGATAATTGATACATACGATACAGGAACTCTGTCTGATGATGAGATAAATGATATTGAACAATGGACATATGACGGAGGAGTGCTTATTGTCGGAACGGGAAGCTATGCCGAAGATACACTGAGAGGTTTCGATTATCTGGGAATTGAGTGCAGGGAAATCTATTCACCGGGTGAAAATATGCAATCTTATAAGAGTAATTTTATAGATTGGCAGAAGATTGGCATGGCGGATCTTATAAATTTGGGAAGTCAATATTATTATAGTGATATATATGGAAGTCTTGCTATAACAAAATCAGAAGGAGACGGCGCTGTGGAAATTCTGCCCTATTCGCTTTCTGAACTTGGACAGCTGGATGCATCCGATTACATTTACTATGATAAGAATTTTTTCGTGTATATGATTTTGTATGGGGTAGGTGAAGAGGCTGATAGACTCAATGGTTTCTATTCAGATAAATTTGACACTTCGTACACTATACACAGACTGTTGAGAGTCATAGGTGACGGCAGTAATGATATGAGTTTTGGAGTTCTGAAATTCATCGTGATTGTCTATGTAATAATAATAGGCCCCATTCTGTATATGATTTTGCGCTCAAAGAAAAAAAGAGATTTATACTGGGCAGCGGTGCCTGCTGCTGCGCTTGCGGGAGTCCTGTTGGTATTCTTTGCAGGAAGAGGTTTTGTGGTGGCAGGTACTCAAGTATATTCAGTGTCGGTATATAATCTTTCTGATAAAAGCGACTGCAGGACTTATCTGCATTGCTATGATGCAGGTCATGAGGAATGGAGCTTAAGCCTGACGGAAGGTTATGAATATATAGGTCCCAAGTTATGCGACGGGTATAGCGTGTCTGAATATAATAAGTATTACTATCATGTTACTAAGGATGGGGACAGGCTGTTCTTTGGAATTAAGCCGAACTCCGGATTTGAGGATGGTTATTTCTGCGCCGGCAGAACGGCGGATGTATTGGAGACAGCCGGCAGTATTGATATTTCTCTGTTAACGGGAAAGTTGGATAACATATCCGGAACGGTTACAAATAATACGGACTATGATTTTGAATATTTTGCGGTGCTTGAAGATGAGTCGGTTCAGGTTTATAAAGGTATTCCGGCAGGCGGGACAAGCAGCCTTTCAGAGGATGAAATACTCTTTTTTACTGAAAGTATAACAACCATATATGATTTTTCCTATATCCATGAAGCTGACAAATATGCGAAAACGGAGGATACAGACACCATAGCCGCGCTTGGAATAGGTATCAGTGTGGCATATGAACAGACGCCGCCGGGTGAAATAGCAATAATCGGTGTGGTGACAGACTGGGATAAAGCGGTAGATAATGATTGCAGCGAGGTATCCTACGCCTGCTTCTATATGTTTCAGTAGATGCAGGATAAATAGTGCATCAAATAAAATATTCTTAAGAAATATGTCATTGCCATTTCCTTCCCGTTTTTGTATAATTGACATAGATTGCGTATGATTTACATTTATCCGTAAATTCATCTGTAAATTAGTCGCCATGCTATATAGAGATAGGAAAAGAGAACATAATTATGAAAGAATATATTATGAAGAGTAGAATAAAATTTGAGAAAAAAGTTACAAAATTTTTCCTGAAGTTGACTTTAGCAGTTTTTTTCAGTCTTGTGTGCTGCGGTACTATGGGAATGACCGCCTTTGCTGATAAATCGGATTTTAAAATTGATGCAGAGATGATGCCTTCAGGTATATATACTTATGATGTCAGGCTGACGGTTGAAAATACCGGAAAAGACTGGGAAGGAACTGTAAGGGTGACAGTTGATAGTTCCTACTCTGCTTATTATAATGATTGTGCCTATGATACGGTGATTTCACTGCCGCAGGGCAGCACGAAGCAATTCGTGATCAGGATACCGATACCAAGAGACGGTACTAATTCTATGAGCCGTACGGGCGATGGTGTAAAAGTGACTTTGATTGACGGAAACTCAAATGTAGCGGCGGAGAGGATATTTAAACAGCTTCTGAATAGCGGTGTTGACGCTTTGACAATGGGTATATTGAGTGACGACTATTCTTCGCTTACATATATGGATATGGGCGGTCAGAAATTATATTATTATTCGGATGATTATCCAATCAGACTGGTGGAGTTAAATCAGGATAATCTGCCTGATTCATTGGATTCTTTGACCTTTCTGGTGATTGACAGGTATAATACGGGAGTCCTGACTGATGATGAAATATCAGCTATTGAAGATTGGACGGATGACGGAGGAATTCTGGTTATCGGAACAGGAAGTTATGCAGAGGATACGCTTAGCGGATTAGATTATCTGGGGATAGAATGCAGGGAGGTCTATGAGAAGGGTGTAAACGTCAACAAATGGAATAGTGTAAGTGATTATGTGGACTGGTCGCAGCTTAACATGGCGAATATTGTAGATACAAGCGGTAGATATTACACGTATAGCCAAAGTCTTGCTATGACAAGGGATAAAATAGACGGCGCTGTGGCAGTTCTGCCCTATTCGCTCTCAGAGCTTGGCGCACTGAGCGCTTCTGACTATAGTGATTACGTTACTCAAAGTGATTTTGTGTATGTCATTCTGGATGATTCCAGCTCAAACGCCAATAGCCGTTATGGCAACTCGTATTCTTCAGGATATGACAGTTCATACATGACGCGCAGAATGTTGTCTGCGCTTGGTAACAGCAACAATATTTTGAACTTTGGGGTGCTGAAATTTATTGTGATTGTCTATGTTATTTTGGTAGGTCCTGTTTTTTATCTGATTTTGCGTGCGCTGAAAAAGAGAGACTTATATTGGGCAGTGGTGCCTGCGGCGGCGCTTGTGGGAATCGTTCTGGTATTCTTTGCCGGAAGAGGTTTTGAGGTTGTGAGCACCAGGGTATATTCTGTGACGGTTTGTAATCTTTCTGATAGAAAAGATTGCAGGACTTACCTGCATTGCTTTGACGCAGGTCACAGGGAATGGAGTCTGCGTCTGGCTGAAGGCTACGAGTATGCAGGTCCGCAGACAAGCTATGGTGTAAGTGATGACGATGAATATTACTATCGTATCAGAAAAGAAGGGGACAGGCTGTTCTTTGGAATCAGGCCGACAACAAGTTTTGAGGATGGTTATTTCTGTGCGGGCAGGACAGCAGATGCGAGGACCGAAGGCGGCAGAATTGAGAGTGATCTGTCCTCAATGAAATTTACTGTCCTAAGTGTCACCAATGATACAAATTACGATTTTGATTACTTTGCAGTGGTCGAAGGTGATTCTGTGAGGGTTTTTAGGAATCTTGCGGCAGGAGAAACAAGCAGTCTGAATAAGAAGGAAGAAGTTTTTGTGTCTGCTTTGGGCGGTTATTATTACTATGATTATATGTATGATGCACGTGAAGCCGTGAAAGCTGAAGAAATGGATATTATGGCGGCTTTGGGAATAGGAATCTCATCAGCTTACTCACAGCTTAACGGAAACGGAATTGCAATTATAGGTTTGACGACAGATTGGGATAAAACGGTGGATGATGGCTGCAGCGAGGTATCCTATGGTTGTCTTTACATGATACAATCTCAATAGGTGATGGAGGTTAAGATGCTCTATATCAATGATCTGACAAAAAATTACGGCTCTTTTACGGCGGTTAATCATTTGACGCTGCACATTCCCGAAGGGGATTTATTCGGGTTTGTGGGACCAAACGGAGCAGGCAAGACAACCACGATTCGCATAGTCTGCGGTCTGCTCAAAGCAAGCGGCGGCACAGTGCGGATTGGAAGCACATCGGCTCCTGTGGGAAGTAAAGAAATGAAGCGCATGATTGGTTACGTGCCGGACTTTTTCGGGGTATATGATAATCTGAAGGTGCGGGAGTATATGGATTTATATGGCTCTATGTATGGGATGTACTCAAGGGATATAGCTAAGCTTACGGATGATTTATTGGAGCTTGTCAATCTTTCTGATAAAAAGGAAGTTTATGTGGACACGCTTTCCCGCGGTATGAAGCAGCGTCTTTGCGTGGCAAGGGCATTGCTCCATAATCCTAAACTGTTAATCCTAGACGAACCCAGTTCCGGACTTGACCCGAGAGCCAGAGTAGAGATGAAGGAGCTTCTTAAAAATCTTCATTCTATGGGAATTACCATTGTAATAAGTTCGCATATTCTTTCAGAACTTTCTGAGATGTGTACCAGTATCGGTATCATGAATCATGGGCATTTGGTGAGCGCCGGACGGATTGAGGATATCATGCAGCATCTTGCGGGCGGAAAACGCATTCATATCCGTATTGTTTCCGATATGGAGAATGCTGTGAGAATTATGAAAGAACAAGCTTTTGTCAAGGTGGAATCTGTCAGGGAGAATGAAATGATTATCTCATACGGAGGTCCTGACGAGGAAATTTGCAGACTTATAGGACAGTTGATTCAGAATAATGTGATTCTGACGGACTTCCATAGGGAGGAAGGCAGCCTGGAATCGTTGTTTATGCAGTTGACAGGAGGTGGCGCACAGTGAAGATAAGATTGAATCCGATTGTAAAAAAGGATTTTCAGGTAGCGGCTCGCAGTATGCGCTTAAGCTGGGGATTGTTTGCTTATGAGGCGCTGCTGACAATAACGTTTTTGCTGGCGCTGGCAGTCATACAGGAGATAAATGATAATATTTACGGTGAGGGCAATATCTACAGTTCGCTGATATACCTGTTTCCGGCCTTGGCGGTGGCGCAGTTATGCCTTGTTGCATTAATTGTTCCTATCATTACGTCCTCATCCATATCGGGAGAGAAAGAACGCCAGACTTTTGATATTATGCTGACTACATGTATGTCTCCTTTTTCCATAGTGTTTGGAAAAGTCGCCTCTGCTGTAATGCGTATTCTGTTTTATGTGGCGGCAGGAATGCCGATTATGGCGCTTCCGTTTGTAGTGGGAGGATTAAGCTGGAGCAGTCTGTTTTATTTTCTGCTTGTAGTTATCCTGATATCAGTGCTTTCAGGCAGTATCGGTATTTTTTGTTCTTCCATATCCAGAAGGTCGATAACGGCAGTTATTTTATCGTTTGTAATCTATTTCATTATTTATATAATGACGTTCTTTCCGGCTTTGATAAGCAGTTTATGGGGATGGTATGACGGAAACGCAGGAGAATCCATGTTGATTTTGCTGTTCAATCCCTTTGTGTTTTTTGAGGAATTTTTCATGCACATTATGTCAGGTGAGAGTGTTTTCGGCAGCTCTGACTGGAGTTCTAATTTCTCGCGCAGCGATGTCGGCATACTGACATATACTCTGGCACGTGGAAAGCTGTGGCTGTTTGTGTCGGCGGCATGTCTGCTTTTATTGTCGTTTTTGTTTATGTTTGCGGCCGCATGGAAGGTAAACCCTATGCATACCGTATCAAAAAGAAAAAAAGGCAAAAACAGGGAGTAGTGTTTAAGTGGTTATAGTCATATAGGAGATATTGATGGAACAAAAGGATTTTTTAAAAAGAATAAATGAATGCCGCCGCAGGCTGAACATGGCGGGATTCTTGAATAAAGCGGTGTTTGCGTTATGCGTCGGAGCAGGAGCGGGAATCCTGTTTCAGGCGGTGGCGCTGATAACGCCTCTATATTATGCCAATCTCTATACGGGACTGGCATTACTGCTTGCTGTGATTGCGGCGGCAGCAGCAGCTTGCGTTAAGCGCACTGATATGAAGCAGGCTGCCCTGGCGATGGACGGCTTTGGATTTGGAGAGCGGATTATCACTGCCTACGAGCATCTTGATGAAGATGGGGTATTGATAAAACTTCAGCGTGAGGACGCCATGAGGCAGCTTGATATGAACAGAGAAAAGATTCGTATGCCTTTGTGGCCTTCATGGAAAAGAAACGCCCTGTTTCTGGGATTGTCCGTAATACTCATAGGACTGGCATTGACCCCGTCTACAGCAAAGGATCGTGCGATAGAGCTTCATAAAATCAGGGAAGAGGCACGTGATAAGACGGAAGAGGTAGAGGATGTCGTGGAAGAGTTAAAGCAGCTTATGCAGGAGGACCTTGCGCCGGAGCAGCAGGCGTCGATACAGGAAATGATAGAGAGTCTGGAATCTTCCATATCGGAGTTTCAACAGGCATCTTCCACGGAGGCTATGAGCGCAGCCAGTGAGAAGCTGAACTACAAATATAATGATGTAAGCAGTCAATTGTCAGAACTGGCGCAGAGTCTGCAAAACGGTGCGGAGGTTTCCGCTGTGACAACGCAGTCCATGCAGGCTATGGCAAAAAAGATGCAGGAAATGAGCGGAATGGAATCGTCGGGGGGAAACAGTCTCGCCTATAATAAAGGCCAGGGCAGCGGCGATGGTCAGGGCGGAGAAAGCGGACAAGGCGGCGAAAACGATCAAAACGGTGGAAACGGTCAGTCCGGTGGAAACGGCCAAGGTGGAGATAACGGACAAGGCAGCGGAGAAGGCCAGTCCGGTGAAAACGGTCAGAGCGGAGAAAACGGTCAGAACGGACAGGGCAATAGTGGTCAGGGCAGTGGAAACGGTGATGGAGGCTCCGGAAGCGGAAGAGGAACCGGAAGCAGCGACACGCCTCATGATTATGTCAGTGTTCCTAATGACATTGCCGATAGTGATAACCTTACAGGAAGTTCAGTAGACCATGACAATTCAGAGTTTTTCCGTGCGCCGAACGGATTAAGTTGGGAAGGACAGCATATTTCCCATGAAGCGGTCATCGGAAGCTACGAGCAGAATGCCTATGAAGGCATTGCGGCAGGGAAGTATCCAAGCGGAATGGAAGATGTGATTAAGGAGTATTT
The DNA here is from genome assembly GCA_029062885.1 of Lachnospiraceae bacterium. Classification (GTDB taxonomy): domain Bacteria; phylum Bacillota; class Clostridia; order Lachnospirales; family Lachnospiraceae; genus UBA3282. The sequence goes on along the minus strand of JAIDPH010000256.1, from coordinate 11,073 downwards.
TTCAAGCTTTAATTAACGTTAAGCAGGTATAGGAAGGAGTCAATATATTATTATGAGTGAATTGGATAAAAGCAGATTGCAGGACCCGCGTTATATGGCGGAGCGGATTGCGGCATGCGAAGCGGAGATTCAAAAAGGAATTATCGGACAGCGTGAAATTATAAGACAGGTCATGCTTGCTATGCTGACGGGCGGAAATGTGCTCTTAGAAGGTATGCCGGGGCTTGGAAAGACAAGACTCGTTAATACTATAGGTAAGGTCTTTGATTTGTCTTTTAAAAGGATACAGTTTACTCCGGATTTGATGCCGGGCGATGTGACCGGTACGAATATTATAGTCAAGAACGAGCAGGGCAGCGTATTTTCTTTTGAACGTGGACCGATTTTTGCCAATCTGATTTTGGCGGATGAAATCAATCGTGCCACACCTAAGACTCAGTCAGCGCTGCTTGAAGCAATGCAGGAGCATACCGTGACAGTGGGTAATGACAGTCATGAGCTTGCAGAGCCATTCTTTGTACTGGCTACCCAGAATCCGATTGAAAATGAAGGTACCTATCCTTTGCCGGAGGCTCAGCTTGATCGTTTTATGTTCAAGATTTTGGTTCGTTTTCCTTCCAAAGCTGAACTTATGGGTATAGTAGCACTGACGGAAGGAAATCAGGCGCCTGTTATTGAGAAGCAGATGGATGGCGAAGGACTTCTGGCGGCAAGAGCTTTGGTGAATCAGGTTCCCATTGCCGATGCGGTTATGGATTATATATTGGGGATAGTCATGGAAACCCATGCCGCTAACCCGCATATAAGGGAAGGCGCAAGTCCCAGAGCGGCTCAAAGCCTGATTCGCGCTGCAAGAGCTAAGGCATTTCTGGAAGGACGTTTTAATGTATCCTTTCAGGATGTTGCGGAAACAGCGTTTCCTGTATTAAGACACCGCATCATACTCAGCTTTGACGCCATCAGCGAAGGGGTAACCGAGGATGATATCATTAAGAAGATTCTGGATAGCAAAAAGCAGTAAATGAGAATTGGAGCTTTGATGGAATATGATACTTGATGCCGGATTTTTTGATACCTTGTCCAGATTACGGATTGCCATGGGACATAAGTCGTCGATGAATCTTACGGGGAACCGCAAATCCATGCAGAAGGGTTCCTCTACGGAATTTTCTGATTTCAGGGAGTATATGCCCGGAGACGATATACGCCGTATTGACTGGAATGCTTACGGCCGGCTGGACAGGTTCTATGTGAAGGAATATATGGAGGAGAAGGAAGCTGTTATTTCCATTTTGATTGATACCAGCTCATCCATGAATTATGGTATGAAGAAAAAGAGCATACTTGCCTGTATGCTGGCGGCGGCTTTAGCCTATATCGGGCTTAACAATATGGACAGGGTAGTCATATACGATATGCAAAGGATACAGACGCCATTTGTAGCGGGCAGCGGAAGAAAAGCTCTTTCACGGCTTACAGACTGGATTGAACGGCTTAACTTTGACGGAAAGGTTGACATAAATGAAGCGATAAGACAGCTTCCTGCAAGAGGACAGGGCGTGACCATTGTCATCAGTGACTTTTGGCAGGAGTCGATTTTGACAGAAGAGCAGGAAACTGTGGAAAAGCTGTTGCGGTTTCTGGATTACCGCAGGCAGAAGGCTGTATTACTGCATGTGCTGGCAGGTGAGGAATTGTCCGTGGAGCTTACCGGTACGCGGAATCTGATTGATATGGAAGAGCATAGCGCTCTGCGCCTTACACTTGAGGATTCAAGTATCCGTGTATATGAGAAAGCACTGCAGGACTTCATTATGAGACTTAAACGGGAATGCGCCAGGATGGGGGCATTCTATGCGGTATGTAACACACAGACTGATTTTTATCAACTGATTTTTCAGGATTTAAGGATGCTATATGACATTTGAGAGCTTATGGCCGCTGCTTTTTCTTGCAGCGGTTCCGATTATTATAATTTTATATTTACTCAGACCCAAGGGAGTGGATTATCTGATATCTTCCAATCTGCTCTGGCAGAAGCTGCTTAAAAATGAGCAGTCGAAAACATTCTTTGAGAAGTTTGTGCACAATATTCTCATGTATTTGCAGATTTTGGTTACCGTGCTTCTTATCGTGGCGTTGATGTCGCCTTTTATTAAGGTGAACGGTAATGGAGGCGGCAGGAATATACTGCTTATAGATACCAGCGGAAGTATGCAGCATACCGGGGCGTCAGGAAAAAGCCGTCTGGATGAGGCGGTAGAGCAGGCATGTGATTATGTGCGCACGGCACAGGATATGCAGTTTAGCATTATGACGGTGGATGAAACCGGCGCTAAAATTTGGGCAGTGGATATTACGGATGCAGACAGTCTGATGCAGACTCTGCGAGGCCTTAAGTGCAGCGACAGCGGCGGTAATCTTGTGCTGGCGCAGGAAAATATAGATATGCTTATAGGTGATACTGTAGAAACGTCCGCGAATCTTATTGTATTCACTGATGGGGATGGTGCGTCAGGGTTTGAAGAACTGCACAGCAGCGCCGGAAAAGAGCTTTATGTAGTGGGGGAAGCTGTTTTTAATGTGGCAAATGAATATACGGTATTTTCCGAGCGTGAAGACGGCTTCTATGATGTGATGGTCAGCATGACAAATTACAGTGACGAGGAGGTTTCTTTTGATGTCAGTCTGTATGACGAAGGAGATAAGCTTATTGCGCTTGCCAACATGAGTCTTAACCCTTCCGAGAGTAAGGTATGCCTGTTTGAGCAGGTGGATTGGCAGGGACAGACGCTTGCCTCACGTATTGACGGCATTTCTTTCCCCAGTGGCTCTCGTGACAGTTTGGCGCAGGACAATATTTCACAGGCGCTGAAAAGCCGGAAAAATCAGATTAACTGCCTGCTGGTAGGGAACGGAAATACCTTTATTGAAAAAGCATACATGGCAGTGACGGGTCAGAGTATCACTAAGTCTGAGACGGATATTGCGGCAGGATATGAGATAGATGATGTAACAGGCACGGTGAAAAGAGATGATGACTACAATGTGGTAATCTATGACGCGGGTCAGAGACTTCGGGCAGTGAACGTCAACCGTCTGATTTTCGGAGATGCCGGCAATGAATCCATAGAGAAATTGGAAAACGTAGTGTTAGATATGACGAATTGTAACTTAACTGCCGGTTTGTCAGGTTTTACCATAGGTGTGAATACCGCTTATTGCTTTGAACTTCCGGAAGGCGCAGAGAGTTTCTTAGAGTACAATGGAAAATGTGTAGGTTACTATAGGGAACTCGAAGGCTGTAAAGAAGTAGTGGTGGGATTTGATATACGGGAGTCGGATTTTCCGTTACGGGCAGAATTTCCTATTTTTCTTGCAAACGCTATGCTATATCTTTCGGATACCTCGTGGCTTGCAGCCAATGTCTATTATGCAGGTGAGGAGATTGCCTTGCAGCCTTGGGCTGAGCCGGACAGAAGTATGTTTGAAAGTCGTCCGGACAAGGCGGGACTTTATCAGGTCGGAAATGATGATTATCAAGAGTCCTATGTGGTACGTTTTCAGACCGATACAGAGTCGGATGGACGAAAGGTGGCACAGTCCGTCAATGATTCGTCTGAATTGCAGCTGCAGAAAGTGAAGCGGACACTCAGAAATGTATTTTTATTGCTGGCATTAGCTCTGCTGGTTGTGGAATGGATTATATATGTGCGTAAAATGCGCTATCGGGGAAAGTTTTATCTGATAGTGAGAGGGCTGGTGCTCCTTTGTTTGATTCTGGCGGTTTTAGGCATAAGTATACGTGTAGGCAGCAGCCGCACGGCGACTGTTTTTGTGGTTGACCTTTCTAACAGTAATGAGGAACATCTGGAAGAAGCGGAAAATTATCTGCGTGAGACTGTGGATAAAATGCCTTCCGGTAATGTGTATGGTATTGTGACCTTTGGAAAAAACACATTGGTGGAACAATTTCTGACTTCGGATGGGCATTATGGCGGTTTGATGACGATTCCCGAGAAGACAGCGACTAATTTTGAGGATGCGCTGTCTAAGGCACTGACGATGATTCCGGGAGACTATAACAAGAGACTGGTAGTACTTACTGACGGAAAGGAAACCAGAGGAGATATTAACAATATGGCGCAGGCTGTGTCAGCCGGTCGGGTTGAGCTTCTGACCCTGATGTATGATGACGAGGAGAAAGACGATGCTTATATTGACAGTGTAACTCTTCCGTCTTATCTGCATCCCGGTGATAAATATTCCATAACTGTGATGGTAGAGAGTAATTATGACACTGATGCAGTCATAGCGATTTATAACGGGAGCAGCCAGACAGAGGTTGATAGTGTGCATCTGAATAGAGGAAGCAACCGTTTTGTATTCAGTGGGCAGGTTGGTACGGATGCGGACAGTGGTTCAATGGAGAATCTGCGTGTGCAGGTGCAGGCACAGGGAGATTCCTGTCCGGAGAATGATTTCTTCAGCGCTTATTCCGTTGTAGAGGCGCCCCCGCGGGTGCTTGTTATATCCGGCTTAAATACTGATGTATCGGGATTTGCTTCCGTATTGAATGCGGCAGGCTGTGATTACAGCGTGGTTTCTGCGCTGAACGCGCCTGATACAATAAATGAAATGTTGGATTATAAGACCATTATTCTGGCAGATACTTATATTGACGACCTGCCTTTAGGATTTTTAAACAATCTGGAAACTTACGTGAAAGATTACGGCTGTGGTTTTATATGCTGCGGAGGCGAGGACAGCTTTGCCCTTGGAGGATACAGGGATACGGTGTTAGAGACTGTGCTGCCGGTGAATATGCAGCTTAAGGGTGTGAACGAGATGCCTTCCATGGCTATGGTCATGGTCATAGACCATTCGGGGAGTATGCTTAGTGAAGCTGACGGCGTCGGAATGAGCAATCTGGATATTGCCATAAAGTCCGCTGCCGTGGCGGTGGATAATCTGCGTTCTGAGGATTATGTGGGCGTGCTTACATTTGATGATAAATACGAGTGGCAGGTGGAAATAACGAAAGCCGATGATAAATCGGACATCAAGAATTCTATTAAGAATATTAAAGAGGGCGGAGGAACTACCATAAAACCGGCGGTTCAGGAGGCGTACAGGGCTATTTCTCAGTGCGATGCGTCTATTAAACATGTGGTGCTTTTGACAGACGGTATGGGGGAGACTACTGATTTCAGTGATGTGATAAAGGCATATTCTGACAGTGGAATCACGCTGTCTACAGTAGCTGTAGGCACCGGCTCGGATGCGAAGCTCCTTGAACATCTGGCGGAAAGCTGCGGCGGCAGATATTATTATTCCGATATATTCAGCGATATTCCCAGGATTTTCGCGCAGGAAGTATTCTTGGGAGGAGACAGCTATATTCAGAACGGAACGTTCTCACTATCCGTTCTGGGTGGACATGAACTGACTAATAATCTGTTTGTTGATGGCTGGCCGATAATATATGGATATATTTCAGCTTCGCCCAAGACTGCTTCCAGTACCGTTATTAAATCAGCGGAAAAAGACGATCCGATTCTTACGGTATGGCAGTATGGACTGGGAAGGACTGCTGCATGGAACTGTGATGTCTCAGGAGAATGGAGCGGCGACTTCGCCGGAAAAGAAGATTATGTTCAGATGTGGAAGCGAATAGTGGACTACTCCACGGGAAATGTAAGCATGGGCGATGACAGTGTGAATGTTGTGACTGTGGGCGAGTTTACGGAAGTGGTCTACCAGACGCAGGACTATGGCAGCGAAACGGAAATTTATGTAACGCTCATTGATCCGCAGGGAGATTCCAGAGAAGAAAAGCTGCATGCCACGGCGCCGGGTAAATATGAAGCAGAACTTTCCACACCTCAGACCGGGTTGTATCACTTCAATATCCGAAGGACACTGGGCGGCGAGATTCAAAGTTATATGACGACAGCCGCGGCGGTGCAGTTTGCAGATGAATACAAATTTGACGTAAGCACGGCTTCATATCTGAGATTTGTGGAACAATACGGCCGTATTATCACGAAGGAGGATTCTGTCTGGACCCGTCTGAAAACGGAGGCAGGGGAAAGATATCCCCTCGCAAGCCTGCTCATCGCACTTTCAATTTGTTTATTTATGGCGGATGTGGCTATGAGACGTTTCCAGTATGCTCCGAAAAGACCGGCATGGCTTCCGACAATAGATAAAATGCGCATAAATAGAGCTGAAAAAACAAAAGAATCCTCGGAATATTTGCCGAACGGAGACATAGAAAACATGAACATGGAAAATGAAATAATAAAGACAAAAAAACAAACAAAAAAACAAACAAAGCAGTCGGAGCAGGCATTAGATACCTCACAACTGCTTAAGAAAAAAGATGACAGGAACATTCAATAATAACCAATGTTGACACAGCTTTCTGCGATTGCTAGAATATTAATATAGTCAGGAATTTTGTAAAGTACAGGGAGGTAATACTTATGTACCATTGCCATATTCATTTTTATTTGGTTGGTGGTCAGTGCAGCGCATTTGAAGAAATTAAGAAGATGCCGCCGCTTGAACATTTCACACATGAATTTATGGAAAGTGATGTACCGGCGGAAACATTAACTGCCAATGCGGATGTAATTTTGGCTTGTTTAAATGGTGAAGATGTAAAGGAAACTGTTCGGACTCTTGTGTCAGGCAAAAAGAATGGCGCTGAGCTTATTCTGATTGCGGATAAAAAAGACTCTCTGGAAGGTTATTCGCTTGAAGAAATAAATGATATATGGTCATTGCCAATGTCAGATGATGAAATACGTTTTCGTTTCAGCAGATGGCAGCAGACATATAAGACTGGCAAAGATTTATGGAAAACAGAACAATATCTCGAAACGATTATTAACGGTAACCCAAGTCTTATCTGGTTTAAGGATAAAGACGGTATACATAAGAAAGTAAATGACAGTTTCTGTAATATGGTAGGTAAGACAAAAGAGCAGGTAGAAGGGCGTGACCATGCATATATTTGGGATGTAGATGCGGATGACCCTGCCTGCACTGAATCGGATAATGAAGTCATGAGTAGGAAACAGACCTGTGAATCGGAAGAAATAATTAAGACAGGCGATGGCATGAAAACGCTTACTACCTATAAATCTCCGCTTTTTGACATAGACGGAAGCGTAATGGGAACAGTGGGTGTAGCAATCGACGTAACTCAGGAGCGCGCTTATAAAAAGGAGATACTGAAAAAGAACAGGAATTTGGAGAAGATTTTTACCACTATAGACTGTGGTGTAATCCGGCATACGCTGGATGGCGATATACTCAGCATAAACAGGGCCGCGCTTAAGATTCTGGGATATGAGTCAAAAGAGGAACTGATAGCGGATGGGTTTAAGATGGTTGCATCGACTGTAGTGGAAAAGGATAAGAAAAAACTATATGACAGAATCATGACGCTTAAAAACGAGGGAGACAGCGTTGGAGTGAACTACAGTGTAAGGCACAAGGATGGAGAAATTGTGCATGTATTAGGTGATATTAAACTCCAGATGGATAATGGAGAATTGATCTATCAGCGTTTCCTTCTTGATTGTACCGAGCAGAAGATTCAGGAAAACAAGAAAGAGAGGCATCATGTGGAATTAGTCCATGCACTTAGCATAGATTACAGCCTTGTATGTTTTTTTGATTTGGAGACCGGCATGGGAGAGCAGCTTCAGAACGATGGAACTAACGGAGATTTGGTTGATTCCATTTTCGGCGGTGAAATATCCATGAGAGAAAGTATCGGTCGCTATATACAGGAGGTTGTATATGAGGATGACAGGGAAATGATGCTGCAGTCTTTGTCCATGGAGAATTTGCAGGCAGAATTTTCGGAGAAGAATATTTATTATATAAACTACCGGGCGCTCATAGATGGTAAAGCGGCATATTATCAGATGAAATTGGTCCGCACGGGAATCTGGGAGGAAAAACAAGGGGTTGTTCTGGGACTGCTCTGTGCCGATGAGGAGATGCGCAAGGATATGGAGAAGAGGGATTTGCTGGAAGCGGCGCTTTTACAGGCTAATCAGGCAAGTAAGGCGAAGAGCACATTCCTTTCTAATATGTCGCACGATATTCGTACTCCGATGAATGCGATTGTCGGATTTACGAATCTGGCAATTGCCCATATAGATAATACGCCTCAGGTGGAGGAATATCTGGGGAAGATTATGACATCGGGAAATCATTTGCTCAGGCTGATTAATAATGTGTTGGATATGAGCCGTATTGAAAGCGGTAAGGTGCAGTTGGAAGAGAAGCCGTACAATCTGGCGGACATTTTGGATGGACTGCGCAGTATTTTACAGGCGGATATAAATGCTAAGCATATGAAGCTTAATATTGATACAAAGAACGTCGCAAACGTAAATATTTATTGTGATGTGCTACGGCTGAATCAGGTACTTTTAAATCTGATCAGTAATTCCGTCAAGTATACGAACAATGGCGGAACCGTCAGTGTGAAGGTTACGGAAAAAGACGGAGCGCCGTCGGGTTATGCCAATTATGAATTCCGTATCAAAGATAACGGAATAGGTATGAGTGAGGAATTCGTAGAGCATATTTTTGAGCCGTTTGAGAGAGAAAAGAATTCTACGCTCAGCGGAGTTCAGGGAACCGGACTCGGAATGGCAATAACTAAAAATATCGTAGATATGATGAGCGGCACAATCAACGTAAAAAGTAAGCAGGGCGTTGGTACTGAGTTTACTTTGTGCTTAATGTTCCGTCTTTATTCAGAAGAGGAAAAACAGCAGGATGTGATGGAGACCGGGAAGGTTTCTTCATCTGTTAAATCTCGTACCGGACGTATTTTGCTTGCGGAAGATATTGAACTGAATCAGGAGGTCGCTGTAGCGATTTTGGGTGATGCCGGATTTGAAACGGAGGTTGCGGAAAATGGACAGATTGCCGTAGATATGCTAAAGAAATCAGAACCGGGATACTATCAGCTGGTGCTAATGGATGTTCAGATGCCGGTGATGAATGGCTATGAAGCGGCTAAGGAAATCCGCAGACTTGAGAATAAGGAACTGGCGTCAATACCGATTATAGCGATGACTGCCAATGCCTTTGAGGAGGACAGGCGGGAAGCTGAAAAAAGTGGGATGAACGGACATATAGCCAAGCCGATTGATGTTGAAAATCTGTTTGCAACTTTGGATAAAATATTGTGTTAAAATGTATGGAGAAATGGGGGGATTACTGTGACACATAAGGAAAAGGCGGAAAAACTGCTTAATCAGCAGTATCACTGCTCCCAGGCGCTGTTTGGAGCGTTTGCGGAAGATTTGGGGTTGGATTTAAAAACTGCGTTTAAGATCAGTACATGCTTTGGAGGCGGAATGCGGCAGGGCGGAACCTGCGGCTGTATAACGGCTTCATTACTGGTGCTCGGGATGACGCTGGGGTTTTATGATTCTCAGGACAGGGAACTGGAGGTATACGGAAATAAGAAAACAGATGAGTTCATAAGGCGCTTCACTGAAAAAATGGAGGGGGAAGTAAACTGCCGTGATATTTTGGGCAAAGATATATCCAAGCCGGATGAAGTCGCAATAATACGTAAGGAAGGACTTATTCTGAAGAAATGTCCAAGAGCGATCAATATCAGCATCGACATACTTGAGGACATGCTTGCGGATGTTCTTAAAGATGTGAAGGAAAGCACTTTCAATCCGGAAGATATTCCGGCAGGTGAAGATGTGCAGGTGCTGCTTAAGCAAATGAATAAGAAGAGTCGTTTCAGGATGAATGTTAATAATCTTCTGCATTCTTCAGAAAAGAAAATAGCGTTTATCCAGTTCGATATTCGTAAATTCAAGATTATCAATGATCTGTATGGGGAAAAATTCGGAGATGAGATACTGGACTTTGTCAAAAGCCAGATGGGTGAGGTATGCAGGGAAGACCAGTTTTTTGTAAACCTGCGCAGCGATGTGTTCATGGTAGTGACGGAATATGACGAGGAAAAAGAGATAACAGACCTTATACATAGATTGGATGAGAAAATAAACAATTATAAAGGCGTGAAGCTCTACATGGTTTATGGCGTATATATGGTGGAAGACAAGAATATGGAGCAGCGCCAGATGCAGGATAGGGCATCAATGGCCAGAAAGGCAGCCAAAAATAATGTACTCAATAATATCCTGTTTTATAAGGAGCAATTCAAGGATTCCCTGTATAACAGAAAGTTTATTGAAGAAAACATGCAGGCAGCGATTACAGAAAGACAGTTCATGATGTATCTGCAGCCCAAATACAGCATTGCCAGGAATGAAATCATAGGTGCGGAGGCTTTGGTAAGATGGCGTAATCCGGAGCGCGGAATGATATATCCTGATCAGTTCATTCCGGTTATCGAGGAAAACGGATTTATCAAGAAGGTAGATTATTACATATGGGAAGAGGCATGCCGCTTTATAAAGAAATGTCAGGATATAGGAATAAAGACCTGTCCTGTATCTGTCAATGTATCAAGAATCCATCTGCGGGACAATGAATGCATACAGGTACTTGACGATATGATAGACAGGAATGGAATTCCTAAGAAAATGCTGGAATTGGAGATAACGGAAACGGCAGGCGGACAAGAGGTAAGCAAGAAGGCAATGCAGTTAAAAGAAGAGGGATATACCCTGTTGATGGATGACTTCGGCAGCGGTTATTCTTCGTTGGACATTCTTCTGGAGACTCCTTTTGATGTCATCAAGCTGGATAAAAAATTCATGGAAAATATGATGATATCGGGCAAGGGAAGACTCATTCTGGAACAGATCGTTGCTATGGTGAATAAGCTTGAACTGGGACTTCTGGCGGAAGGTGTGGAAACGAAAGAACAGACCGAACTGTTGCAAAGCATGGGATGTGATCAGGTGCAGGGGTATTATTATGCCAAGCCCATGCCGGAGGAAGAATTCTTTGAGCTTTTGAAAAAAACACAATGACGTGCAATGTACCTGGATTGTATTTTGCGACATTATTTATATATAATGAAGAGTTTTTTGCGCCGTTTTGATA
>JAIDPH010000255.1 GCA_029062885.1 Lachnospiraceae bacterium | reverse complement strand
TCACTGTTCAGTGCAAGCTTTAAACCAAATGTACAAATGTTTAATAAAATATAATGTAATTAAAAAGGTAAATTTTACAATAATATTTGCAGAGTTGTAATAATGTTTTTGCAATTCAAGTATTAAAACTGCCCATAACTGAAATAGGGTTCAACACACCTTATTAGTGTGGGGAGTTTAAATAAATTATTAATAAACTGTCCGAAAGGACAAAATAGGAGGAAAAGTAATGAAAAGGTTAAAGAAGTTGTTAGCAACTGTATCTGCCGGCATATTTGCCTGCGTGCTTACGCTTTCACCTTTGTCTGTGTATGCGGCTCAGGATGCATCCGGGCTGGAAGACGGCACAGCGTACCTCAACATTAACAATGAGGAATGGGGAGAGTTTGAAGCAGAGTGGACAAATGCCAAGATTACAGGAGACGGTTCCTATACTGTTAGTATGGAAGCCAAAGAAGGTCAGAGCCTTGTGCAGTTCAATGCACTTGAGGTAGTAAACGGTGAGTCTTATCTTGGAACAGGCTGTGTACTTACGGTAGACAGCATCAAGATTAATGGTGAAGAAGTAGAACTTCAGGGTCCGAGTTATACCTGTTCCGCAGACGGTGGCGGTGTAACTACACGTGTTAATATCTACAATGAGTGGAACAGCCCAGATGCAACTGCTACGGCAGGCGAAGGCGATGACAAACATTTGGATAACCGTGTGGCAGAGGGCAGTGTTGAGGATGCAGTATCATGTCTTTTCTCAAGTGATTATGTTAATGCGTCATCAGGCAGCGGATTCCTTGTAGAATCACTTGAGGTTGCATTTACAGTATCCGGATTTGGCACTCAGGCTGAAGCTGCAAGCGGTACAGGAGCACAGACAGCAGAAGGACCTGCAATTGCCCATTTGAGCATCAATAATGAAGAATGGTCAGAGTATGAGGCAGAATATGTAGATGCAGAAATTACCGGCGACGGTACTTACACAGTATCTATGAAGGCTTCTGAAGGTCAGAGCCTTGTACAGTTCAATGCTCTTGAAGTTGAGAATGGTGAGCTTATTTTAGGAAATGCTTATACAATTACAGTTGACAGCATTAAGATTAACGGTGAAGAAGTGGAACTTCAGGGCCCGAGTTATACATGCTCCGCAGATGGCGGCGGTGTGAACACCCGTGTAAATCTTTACAATGAATGGAACAACCCTGACGAGACAGCTACAGCTGGTGATGATAATCATATCGACCACCGTGTGGCAGAGGGCAATCTTATGGATGCAACAGCATGTCTGTTCTCCAGCGATTATGTTAATGCATCATCAGGAAGCGGATTCCTTGTAGAATCCATAGAAGTAACCTTTACGGTAGCAGGTGTTGGTGAGCTTGCAGCAGCAGGTGAGGCAGCAACTCCGGACGCTGTTGATTTAAACGGAACTTACAATGCATATATCGGTCTTCAGACACCGAACTTCTCTTTCCGTAATGCATTTGATGATGAAACCTACGGACGTGATACGGAATATTTCAATCAGATTACCGGATGGGAAGGCAGCGATGCAATTGTTAAGGATGGTACCTTGACAGATGCCGTAATTGCCGGTAATGGTACATATACTATTTCTGCAAACGGAATGAATCTTGAAGGCGATTTTGAGTCTCAGGATTATATGAATTTGATTTTTATCTCTACTGATATTCCTAATACCGGTGAGATTACAATTTCTGATATTAAATTGAGTATCGACGGAAGGGATGTACAGTGCAGCCCGATTTTGAGTCCGGACTCAGTAAATTATGTTAATATGCTGATCCAGAATATCTGGAATGAGGATGTAGCAACGATTGGTTACTATGCAGTACCGCCTAAGGATATAGAGATTACTTTCACTGTATCAGGCTTTGCATATGATAATGAGGCTGCAGCAGATACGGCAGAACCGGAGACAACGGCAGAACCTGAGGCATCTGCATCCGTAGAAGAGGCTCCGGCAGCAGAGGAATCTTCTTCTATGTCACCTGTAGTTATTGTAGTGATTATAGTAGTTGTAGTTGCAGTAATTGCCGGAGTTGCAGTAGTTATGAGCAAGAAGAAAAAAGATTAATTGTAAGAAAATAGAGATATATTAATAATATCAACCGGGCAGGCATATCCGACATGGAGAATGTCTGTCCGGCTATTACTCCTAACATATGGAGGTGTTTATGAAAGAAAAAAACGAAAAAATTACAGATAAAGTCTATTATGTACAGCGTATTGCAACGCTTCTTGCAACTGCGCTTATTTTTTTCCCGGCAGCGACGCCTTCCAGAATTTGTACGATGATTAACAAAAACTTGTCGCTGTTTACGTCAGGTCTTTTCTATAACAGTCTGACGGCAGAAATGGGGCGTGCGTTTAACAGAGGATGGATTGTGCAGGGGACTATCGTTCTGTTGTATGTGGCTTCTCTGATTATGCTTTTGGGAATAGCAGCGGCAGCGGCGGGAGGCTGTATGTCACTGGGCAACCTGAAGTTTAAAAGGCTGGGAAATATCTTTTCACTAGCCGGAGCAGCAGGCGAGCTTCTGGGACTTATTTTGATTTATGTTTCTTATATACAGGTACAGGGAACCACTAATTATGATAAAGTAGGACCTATGTTTCCTACAGGTTATATTGTATATCTGATTTTAACTGTACTGTTATTAATTTCAACTATAGCGAATCTGGTATTGCTGCCCAAACCGGAGAAAGACAGCAATTATGAGATGGAATCCAGATTTAAGCTGTTTCTGATGTTTCTCCCTTTTGCAACATTGTGTTTCGTATTCAGCTATCTGCCTCTTTGGGGATGGAGATATGCTTTCTTTAACTATTCAGCGGGCGGAACTCTATCCATGGATAATTTCGTAGGATTTAAATGGTTCACATCGCTGTTTCAGAGTCAGGCAACTAAGTCAGACGTAGTTCGTGTACTCCGTAATACGTTGGCAATGAGCGGTCTGGGAATTGCCACCAGCTGGTGCGCAATGGCGTTTGCTATATTCTTAAATGAGATTAAAAATATTAGATTCCGTCGTTTTGTACAGACCTTCACTACAATTCCAAACTTTATAAGCTGGGTTTTGGTATATGCTATCGCATTTGCGATTTTTTCTACAGATGGTTTTGTAAATACCGCAGCTGCGCAGCTTGGCATATTGTCAGGTGGAGATGTAGGAACCAACTATTTGATGAGCAATTCTCATATCTGGATTAAGATGCTTGCCTGGGGTATGTGGAAAGGTATCGGTTGGAGCGCAATTATTTACATAGCCGGTATATCAGGTATTGACCAGCAGCTCTACGAGGCGGCGACGGTGGATGGAGCAGGTCGTTTTGCCAAGATGTGGCATGTAACTTTGCCCGGTCTGATTCCTACATATTGTGTTATGCTTCTGATGTCTATTGCCAATATCTTAAGCAATGGTATGGATCAGTACATGGTATTTAGTAATAAGGTAAATCTTGATACAATTCAGGTACTTGATTTTTATGTATATACGCTTGGTATTAAAAACGGAAATATTCCGCTGTCCACGGTTATCGGTATGGTGAAATCAGTTATCAGCGTTATTCTATTGTTCGCTGCAAACGGCATTTCCAAAGCTGTCCGCGGTGAGAGCATTGTGTAAGGGAGGTGTGGTTCAATGGCGAAAACAAAACAGGAAAAACTGGATCAAAAAGCAGAGAGGGAATATGAGAAGAAGCATAAGCCTAAATGGCAGCGCACACCGGGAAATGTTATATTTAACATCCTGAATTATTCCTTTTATGCCATATTTACTTTGAGCTGTATCTTCCCCTTTTATTACTTGTTTATAAATACAATTTCAGACAATGACATGGTGAGGAAGGGTCAGATAGCCTTGATTCCGCACGGAATCAATCTTCACAATTACATAGCGATGCTTCAGGTATCGGATCTTGGCAATGCGTTCCTTGTTTCAATTGCAAGAACAGTGATAGGAACTGCTACTATGGTGGCAGCAACTGCACTGGTAGGGTATTTGGTTACCAAACAGGAAATGTGGCACAGAAAATTCTGGTATCGTTTTCTGGTAATAACCATGTACTTTAATGCCGGAACGATTCCCTGGTATTTGAATATGTCCATGCTGGGACTGACGAACCACTTTGCGGCATATATCATTCCGGGAATTGTGGCGCCTTATAATATTATTCTGGTGAAGACATATATTGAGTCCATTCCTTCCGAACTGGAAGAAAGTGCGTTGATAGACGGTGCCGGATTTATGACAGTATTTAGAAGGATTATATGGCCTTTGAGTAAGCCGATATTGGCAACGATAGCTATCTTCGGTGCGGTAGGTCACTGGAACTCCTTTACGGACTCCCTGATTCTGATGCAGAATGCACCTTCGCTTTATACATTACAGCACAGACTGTATATTTACCTGAACACTAACTCCAATCTGGCGCAGATTATGAGTACGAGCGGTTCAGGTGCAACGGCAGCGGCACAGTCGGCTATGAGTACTAAAGTTTTGAAATATACCATTTCAATGGTAACGGTTATACCAATCCTTATGGTCTATCCTTTTATGCAGAGATATTTTGAAAAAGGTATCATGCTGGGAGCGGTCAAAGGATAATGCAGATTAGGAAATGGTCATGATTATAAAATAAAAAGGAGAGAGAAAAATGAAGAAGATTAAGAAATTTGCGGCATTGTTCCTGTGTGTGGCAATGACCGCAGGACTGATTGCAGGCTGTGGTTCTAATCCTTCGGCTGGAAATGGCGGTAATTCAGCTGGAGATGGCGGCAATTCCAGCGGAGGAAATGGTGACGCCCCCATTACTCTTACCGTGTTCAGCCAGTTGGCAAACTATTCAGGTGAGCAGTCAGGATGGTCTGCAGATATTCTGTTAGATAAGTTCAATGTTATACTGAACATTGTACCTGACTTAAACGGTACCTATCAGACTCGTATGGAGGGTGGAGATCTAGGTGATATCGTAGTATTCGGAAGTGACGGCGACCAATATGTGAATGCTGTCAACGCAGGACTTCTGCTTGACTGGAACGAGGAAGATCTGGTGCAGGAATATGGTCCTTATATCTATGAGCATATGCAGAATGCACTGGATTATAATGCAAGTATTTCCGGCGGTACGACTTATGGATTCGGTCATAATGTGGCAAGCAGTATGCAGGATCATGAGGCATTCTTCTATACATGGGATATTCGCTGGGATTTGTATAAAGAGCTGGGATACCCTGAGGTAAAGAACTATGATGATTTGATTGAACTGTTCAAGAAGATGAAAGAAATATGTCCTACGGACGAAAACGGAAAGCCTACATATGCACTTGTTGCATGGCCTGACTGGGACGGTACTATGGCAATGTATGCAAAGGCTACTGTAACTGCTTACTATGGCTATGATGAGTTTGAAATGGGATTCTATGATCCGGCAACCAACAGTTTCATGGGATGTCTGGATGATAATAGTCCCTATATTGAATCACTGCGTTTTTACAACCAGTTGTACCGGAACGATCTGTTAGATCCTGACTCAATGACATGTACATATGATTATGTTCAGGAAAAGGTTGCAGCAGGCGGTACGTTCTTCTCTATTTTCGATTATGCGGGACGTTCTTTGTATAACACAGAGGAGCATATGGCAGAAGGCAAGATGATGTTGTCCCTGACCCCTTCTGAGGCTTCTCCTATTGCTTATGGTATGAGTACAATGGGTGGCAACCGTATCTGGGCAATCGGCGCTAAGACCGATTATCCGGAGCTGTGTATGGAAGTTATCAACTATCTGTGTACGCCTGAGGGAAGAATCACTATGGAATATGGTCCTCAGGGTGTATGTTGGGATTATGATGAGAATGGTAAGACATATTTCACTCCGTTAGGAAAGACCTGCCATCAGGATATTGAGACTTCTATGGAAGAGGCTGGTTACAGCGGAACTTTCCATGACGGTCAGCTGCAGATTAACAACACTACATGGACACTGGATGCTATCAATCCTGATTCCGCTGGTGAGAGATATAGATGTGATTTCTGGGAGAGTGAGCTGACTGCTGCAAAATATGAGATAGAGCAGGATTGGAGAGAGTTCACAGGCTGCCATAACACCGAGGAGTATATGGAAAGCGGAAATTATCAGGTAAAACCTGCATCTCCCTATTCCGCAGGCAAAAAGGGTGATGAGTTCCAGACCAAGTGGGACCAGACCAAAGAGTGTATTGTTACTTATTCATGGAATGCAATCTATGCTAATTCTGACGAAGAATTTGCTCAAATTATTGATGAGATGATAAGCAAGGCAAATGAGTATTATTATACAGAATGTATCGAGTGGTCAATGAATGAAGCAGAGATTCTTAAGGAAAGTATAGAGTCTATGAAATAAGGTTTAAAAAAGGGCTGTTCGTAAGCGAACAGCCCTTTGTATGAAAGGGGTATGTCTGTTATTATGAAGTTTTTCAGTGTAGACAGTCCATTATATAAATTTATATCGAAGCTGTGGGATGTAGCCCAGTTGAATTTCTGCTGGCTGCTTTGCAGTCTTCCTATTGTTACCATAGGAGCTTCCACTGTTGCAGCATGTTCTGTGGCGCTGAAGATGGCGGAGGATACAGAAGGGTATATAGTCCGTTCCTTTTTCAAGGCGTTCAAAGAAAATTTAAAGGGCGGGATTCCTCTTGGATTACTGACTATGATAGCGGTATATGCAGTGTATCTGGATTTTCAGTTTTGGGGAGCTACCGAGTCTGTTATGTTTCTCGTTATAGGAATTGCAGCCATCTTTATTTTTATAATGGGCTTGATATATGCATTTCCGCTGATGGCAAGATATGAGAACAGCTTTATAAAAACACTTAAAAATTCATATGACATATCAACTAAATTTTTTTTGCAGACTCTGCTGGCAGTATTTATTGTGGTATTAGAGGTCTTGCTTTTTTGGTGGAATACCACTATGATGATTCTTGGAGTGTTTTTTGGACCGGCTACCATCATTTATACAATCTGTGCCTTCGCAATCCGATTTTTCAGACAGATTGAGAAGGAACCGGGCTCTGTGGTTTATACGGAGGAGACGGAGCCTGAGGAAAATGATTGGGAGAGAATTTTAGTTATTGGAGAGGAGATGATAGTCCAATATGAGAAAGCTTAATTATTTTAAAAATAGTATGAAATCAGCATTTATTACGGCGCTGACGGTTGCTTCCGTATTTGCGGTTACAGCCTGCGGAACAAGTGAAGACGGACCGACTTCAGTGATAGTAAATGAAGTGGGAGATTCAGAAAATTCGGAAACTGATAATGGAATGGAAAACAAGAGTGCAGATGACGGAACGGTAAGAGAGAGCCTGACAGCATTGGAAGTTACGGAGCTCATGGGTAACGGCATAAATCTAGGTAATACTATGGAAGCTTACGGTAGAAGCGCTTTGGGCACTGATGCGCAGCCTACCCAATATGAAACTTATTGGGGACAGCCTGTGACGACGCAGGAGATGCTGGATGGTATGAAAGCAGCAGGCTTTGATACGCTGCGTCTTCCTGTAGCATGGACTAATATGATGGCTTTTGAAACAGGAGATTATACTATTAACAGCGCTTATTTAGACCGCGTGGAAGAAATAGTAGGATATGCCCGTAACGCAGGTATGTATGTAATTATCAATGACCATTGGGATGGCTCATGGTGGGGAATGTTTGGTTCTGCAAGTGAGGAAACAAGAAAGCAGGCGATGGAGTTATATAAGTCAATGTGGACTCAGATTGCAGAGCGTTTTAAAGATTATTCGGATTATGTGATTTTTGAGTCCGGAAATGAGGAACTGGGATTCAGACTGAATGATACTGATATTGCCAAAGATTCAGGAACTCTTTCGGATGATGAGTGTTACACCGTGACTAATGAGATTAATCAGGCCTTTGTTGATACCATACGTTCAGCCGGAGGCAACAACGAACATAGATTTTTGTTGATTGCAGGCTTTGGTACTGATATCAATAATACCTGTGATAACCGGTATAAGATGCCCACAGATTCTGCGACTGATAAGCTGTTAGTATCTGTGCATTACTATGACCCCAGCGGATATTGCATAAATACAAGTATTGCAAAGTGGGGAACTAAGCAGGAGTATCAGACCATGAACGATACTCTTGAACGGATGACAAAATTCACCGAGCAGGGATATGGTGTAGTTATTGGTGAATATGGCGTATTGATTGAGAATACGAACAATGAGTTGAAGGAGAACACCCTGGAATATGTGCAGAACTTCCTGAATAACTGTGATTTATATGGTTACTGCCCGGTATTATGGGACTGCAATAATCTGTATAATCGTAACAACACAGAAATCATAGATATGGGCATGGCCAGACTGTATATCAAACACAGTTTGGAAATTCAATCTGAAATGACCAAAGAAGATATTATTGCACAGGCTCGCAAAGAGATGGATAATGATTATGATAGTGCAGATGAAGGGGCAGGTGTAGACGATGATACTGCCATGGCGTGGATCATGTTCAACAGCAGTGATTGGAATGTTCAATACAGTGTGGGTGATGTGTATAATCCCGGATCTGCAACAGAGGGTATCGTAGCAGAGGACGTGGAAATCACGGGAGAGGGTACTTATACGGTATCGCTTGATTTTACGGGAGTTAGCGGCGGTTATGCTGAAAGTACAGTGTTCAGTGCAATTGCAATTGCCAATGGTGAGACGCTGTTCCCCGGATACTATATCGATATTCAGGAGATATTGATAAATGGTGAACCATATGAGCCGAAGGGTCAGCCTTATACCTGCAGCGATGACGGAAAAGCCACACGTGTTAATCTGTACAATGCATGGGTGACTCAGGTTCCGGATGATATACGTATTCTTGAGGATAATGGGCAGGAACCGTCGCCTTGTATTCTGGATGCAGATACATTGGGCAAAATAGAGACGTTATCCGTGACATTTAATTATGTGAAAGGAAACTGACTATATGATTTATAAAGAATATCCGATTAAGGTCGAGGGTTCGACAGATAAGGCTTATCTTAGCACATACTTGATTTCACATTCGGATGAAATTAATATTCGGAAAAGACCTCTGATAATTATCTGTCCGGGCGGCGGGTACTGTTTTGTGTCGGAAAGAGAAGCGGAAATGCTCGCCATGCAATGGCTTGCGCTTGGTTATCATGCGGCAGTGTTGTATTATTCAGTGGAACCCGCGGTTTATCCGACAGCTCTGCTGGAACTTGCAACAGCCGTAAAAATGATGAAGGAGCATGCAGAGGAGTGGTATATTGATGCAGATAAGATTCTCGTAGAGGGCTCATCGGCAGGCGGCCATCTGGCAGCAAGTTACGGTATGTTCTGGAACAAAGAGTTTATAGCAAAAAAATTAGGAACATCTTCGGATATGCTTCGTCCGGCTGGAATGATACTTAATTATCCGGTCATTACTTCCGGCGAATACGCTCATGATGATTCCTTCCGCTCTTTGCTGGCTGGAAATTATGAGGAAATGAAAGCGGAAATGTCCTTAGAGAATCAGGTCAGCGCCGATACACCGCCGGCATTTATATGGCATACGAATGAAGACGGTCTTGTTCCGGCGGAAAACTCACTGCTGCTGGCATTAGCGATGAGAAAGCAGGGTATTCCGGTAGAACTGCATCTTTATGCAAAGGGCGGACACGGACTGAGTCTTGCAGATGACCGTACAAACGGAATGGATGGATGGGGAAATGTAAAAGAATGTCAGTCATGGATGACTTTAGCCGATACATGGATGAAGGAAGTAATTCTAAGCTGAGAAAAGAAAGCAGATGATTAATCAGTCATCTGCTTTCTGTATTCTATGGTATTTGAGGTAACCGTAAGTTCACTATTACTTATTCCACAGTAACCTTAATTGTAACCGGAAACTCACTTTTTACATTATTTGTAACAAAGTGCAAGCCATCTTCGTCGCAATGGAAGTCAATGGGCTCGTCAAACCCAAGAACGCTTACTTTGCGGATTATGCCATGGAAATTAGGCTTGTTTGCATCAAGTGATTTTGAGAGTGAATGAATGGTTATTTTACCGTCTTCCGGGTATTTTAAACAGATAGCATAAATACAGCCGTTCCCTGCTGTAAATCTGAAATCTTCGCTTGTATATGCATTAGAAGACGCGTCGCTGAACTGTCCCTCAATTTCTTTCGTAGGTCCTTCGGCAGGATAACGCCATGGCTTAGAGTTATATATAGCTTCTCCGTTTATATCAAGCCAGCTGCCAATATCCCGTAATATGGAGAGGTCCTTATCGGCAAATGTACCGTCGGCTTTGGGACCTACATTGAGCAGGAGATTGCCATTTTTACTTACTACATCTATCAGATAGCAGATAATTTCATTGCTGCTTTTGTAGTCGAGACTTGTGGTATAGCACCATGAATTGCGGGCAATGGCTGTATCAGTCTGCCAGTGGTAGGGCTTGGTGTCTGCAAATTTACCACGCTCGACATCTACAATGGCGCTTCCGAATGCCATGGCGTCATGCTTGTAGCAGATGGCGGTATTATAACCCCATTCGAGACCTCTGTTATAATAATATGCTGTAATCTGACGCAGCGCGGATTTATATCCTTCATGCTGAATCCACCAGTCAAAGTATAGAATCTTAGGCTGATATCGGTCTATGATTTCGCAGGTGCGGCATATCCAGTCGTCCAGAAATTCCTGAGTCGGGTAAGGTTTGGCAAAAAGGTCCTGCTGGTCGGGCTGTTCCTGAATGGAAGGCCAATAGAAGTCGCCACATTTAAGGGGTTCCTTAATATCGCTTTCAAAATCTTTGCCGTTACCCATGAACCAAAGATGTTCAGCTCTATGAGAAGAAGTACAGAAAACCAGTCCCTTTTTCTCAAACGCTTCTTTCAGCTCGCCTATAATATTCCGTTTTGGTCCCATATTGGCAGCATTATAAATGGATAAGTCGCTTTGATACATCTGGAAACCGTCATGATGCTCCGCTACAGGAACCACGTATTTCGCACCTGCGGCAGCAAATGTTTCTGCCCAGAAATCAGCATCAAATTTATCGGCCGTAAACATTGGGATAAAGTCTTTATAGCCAAAATCCTTATGAGGTCCATAGGTCTTTATATGATGTTCAAATTCCGGTGTGCCCTGAATATACATATTACGGGAATACCATTCATTATTGAATGCCGGAACACTGTATAATCCCCAGTGAACAAATATTCCGAATTTAGCCTTTTCAAACCATGAAGGCATGACAAAATCAGTAAGTGACGCCCAGTCGTCATGATATGGACCTTTGTCTATAACCTCGCGAATCTGTGATAAGTATGCTTGTTTGTCGGTGATTTTCATATGAATGCATATACCCCTTTCTAATTATTTATAAATTTATTTCTGTCTCAAAATTGCCACTCCCTTTGCCTCCAGAGTGAGTGTATCCCCGTTTTGATAAACAGCATCAGTCAAAATATCCGTACCACCGCAGTTTAAGACAATATCGCATTTTTCTTCACTATGATTTAAGAAGAAAAGGAATGTGCCGTTATCATTGCTTCGTTTCGTTACTTCAATATCTTTCGGCGTATTTATTATGGGCTCAATGCTTATCTCTTTACATATGTCGCCTATAAATTGCCTGTAAAAATCCGCATTGGAGCGGGTAGCCACATAGTAGGCTGCTCCTTTACCGAAATTATTGCGAGTCAAAGCCGGCATGCCCGCGTAAAAATCTTTTTCATAAACGGAAAGAGCCTGTGCATTTTCCGTATGCAGTAAATCGCAGATAAGGGTAGCCGGATATGTAATGCCCTGATAAGTGAAAGAGTTGGCAACATCATCAGGAAGCGCGTCTTCTTCCTCAACCCATATACCAAGAATATCCCTGAGCTTTCCGGGATAACCGCCGATTGTTACTAAGTCATGTTCATCAACATAACCGCTGAAGAAAGTGGTCAGGAAGTGACCGCCGTTATTGACGAAGCTTCTGATTTTTTCGTCATGCCCTGTTTTCACCATATAAAGCAGTGGGGCGATAACGAGAGAATATTTAGATAAATCATCTTCCACGCTGATCATGTCTACGGAAATATTCAGGTTATTGAATGCTTTATAATAATTCAATACTTCATCAAAGTAATGAAGGTTTACGCTCGGACCTGCGGAATAGTCAGTTGCCCACCAGTTGTCCCAGTCAAATATAATAGCCGCTTTGGATTCCGTTCTGGCACCAAGCGTCAGAGAACCGATTTTTTCAAGCTCAGCCCCAAGTTCGGTAATTTCTCGGAACACCCGCGTGTTTTCATGACCGACATGGTCAATGACGGCACCGTGATATTTTTCGCATGCTCCAATGCTGCGTTTCATCTGAAAGAACATGACGGTATCTGCGCCGTGTGCAACTGCTTGATAGCTCCATAAGCGCATTACGCCCGGACGCTTGAGCGAATTGTAAGGAAGCCAGTTAGTAACGCTTGGAGTCTGCTCCATCAATGCAAACGGCTTGCCCTGCTTTAAGCCGCGCATGAGGTCGTGTTTGAGCGAGGTATCCTCCATAGGAGTATCATTTGACGGATAGTTATCCCATGAGATAAAATCCATGTATTTTGCCCACATCTGATAATCCAAGTCCTGATAAGCTCCCATCAGATTGGTTGTAATCGGTATGTCGGGAGTAATTTCATGAATGGCATCATATTCCATTCTATAGCAGTTCATAATGCTTCCTGAATTAAATCTTCTGTAATCCAGAGATATACCCTGAAAAGTAGTTCTGTTAGGAGCGAAATGTTCAGAGAGCATATTAGGTGCTACGATATCTTCAAAATCATAGAATGTGTGCCCCCAGAAAGCCGTATCCCAGACACGGTTGACTTCGTCAATAGTTTTGTATTTGTTTTTCAGCCATTCACGGAATTTGCGTTCACAGTTTTCACAGTAGCACATGCCGCCGAATTCATTTGAAATATGCCATGCGACAATGTTGTCATAATCTTTGTAGCGATTGGCTAATTTGGTGGCGAGCGCTTTAGCATATTTTTGGTATGTAGAACTGTTAGGACAGGAATTGTGACGACTGCCGAATTTACGCTTCATGCCGTTTAGTTCAGTTCTGAGAATATCAGGATACTTTCTTGCCATCCATGCGGGATGTGCACCCGTGGAAGTGGCAAGACAGACTTTGAGTCCGTTTTCTTTTACAAGGTTCATGATTTTATCCAATTTTTCAAAATGGTAGGTATTCTCATCAGACTGAAGCGAAGCCCAACTGAATACATTCAGTGTGACAATATCTATATGTGCAAGTTTAAGCAGACGCATATCCTCTTTCCACGTCTCTTCCGGCCACTGTTCAGGATTGTAGTCTCCGCCGTAGAGAATTTTCTGTACCTTTTTGCTTTCAATCATGGTTTACCCCCCTTGTTATTTTTGTGAGCTTATTATATCATTTTATTACTATAAGGTATAGTAGGAAAAATCAGATTATGGAGAGTGAACGATGTACCGGATCTTTATAGTTGAAGATGATGAAATGATAGCAGCGGGTTTAAGACGCCATTTGGAAAGCTGGGATTATGATGTGGTGTGCGCAAATGATTTTTCAAATATCATGCCTGAGTATGTGAGCGCTTCACCACAGCTTGTATTGATGGATATCAAGCTGCCGTTTTACAATGGATATCACTGGTGCAATGAGATTCGTAAAGTTTCTAAAGTGCCGATTATTTTCCTGTCTTCTGCATCTGATAATATGAACATTGTCATGGCGATGAACATGGGTGGTGATGACTTTGTAGCCAAACCGTTTGACGCGGATGTACTTGTTGCCAAAATACAGGCTCTGCTCAGAAGAAGCTATGACTTTGTGAGCCAGAGTGTGATTTTGGAGCATAAAGGAGCGGTGCTGAACCTGACAGAGGCAACGCTTACTTATAAAAATGGAAAACTGGAGCTGACCAAAAATGAGCTTCGCATATTACAGATACTCATGGAAAACAAGGAAAAAGTCGTTTCAAGGGATACATTAATGACAAGGCTCTGGGAAAGCGACAGTTACGTTGACGAGAACACATTGTCAGTGAATGTGAATCGCCTTCGCAAAAAACTTGAGAGCGTCGGTCTTGAGGACTATATACAAACCAAAAAAAGCATAGGATACAGATTAGGGTAAAAACAGATGAAAGACTTTATTGCTTATATAAGGGAAAACATAAGATGGCTTGCTGTGATACTGTGCATTGCTCTGATCGCTTCGGCTACAATGCTTTTAAATGAAATACCATTTGTTGAGATTGCATATGGTCTGCTGCTATGTTTTTTCATAACAATAGTAGCGCTTACAGTGGGATATGCAAGACATTACAGAAGCTTCCGCCAGCTTGAGCAGATGCAGGAGAATATCGTGGTAGAGTCAGATGTGATGAAGACTCCCGAATACATGTACGAGAGGCAGTATCAGAATTGTATCAGGATTCTTGCTAATGAGAACAATCGCATCAGAAATGAAATGCTGAACAGACAGCAGGACATGACAGAATATTATTCTATGTGGGTGCATCAGGTAAAAACGCCGATAGCTGCATTAAAACTACTGATTGACGAGGATATGGCAGCTTATGTGGAAGCAGAAAATATTGAGAATGGTGACATGGGTGTCATAAATGAAAACCAGAAACGTAATGAACTTTTTCGGATAGAAGAATACATTGGCATGGCGCTCCAATATACGAGACTCGGTGCTCAGACAAATGATTTTGTTATCGAGAGAATACTGCTTGACGAGGTGATAAAAAACTCCATTCACAAATATGCAAAACAGTTTATCTACAAAAAATTGAGCCTTAATTATGAATCAAAGGATATCATGGCTGTGACTGATAAAAAATGGCTGGGATTTGTGATTGACCAGCTTTTGTCAAATGCCATTAAATATACGAAACAGGGAAGCGTCACTATACAGGCGGAACAAATTACAGATGTATCGGGCCAATTTGCAAATATTATTATTGAAGACACAGGTATCGGAATCAGCGCCGAAGACCTTCCTCGGATTTGTGAAAAGGGTTATACCGGATATAATGGACATGCAGATAAACATTCAACCGGAATAGGTCTTTACCTCTGCAAAGAGATATTGGACAAGCTTGGGCACAGGATTTTAATTACATCAGAAATCGGTAGGGGAACAAGAGTGGAGATTAGTAATATTTGTCTGTAAAAAAGCGGTAGTGTAATCTTACGAAAATGTAAGAAACGAAGGGGAAATGTAAGCTTATGAAATGGCTGAAGTTTCCTCTTTTTGCTATGATTGGTTTATCAGAAATGAAAAGTCAAGAAAAGCCAGTCGTGGCTTTTCAGGGAGGAGCATGATAATGGCAATTTTAGAAGTGAAAAATGTAAGTAAAATCTATACAACCCGTTTTGGGGGCACGAAAGTGCAGGCATTGTCCAATATGAATTTTTCCGTCGAAGAGGGAGAATATGTTGCGATTATGGGCGAGTCCGGTTCAGGAAAGACGACGCTTTTAAATATACTGGCGTCGCTGGATAAGCCTACAGGCGGGGAAGTGCTGCTTAACGGAAAAAGCCTGAGCGCAATCAGGGGAAAGGAACTGTCTGCATTCAGACGTGACAATCTCGGTTTTGTATTTCAGGACTTTAATCTGCTGGATAACTTTTCGCTTAAGGATAACATATTACTTCCGCTGGTATTGCAGGGAAAAGCTGTATCATATATGGAACAGGCACTTGAGCCGGTCGCAGAGAAACTTGGCATTACGGAACTGCTGTTAAAATACCCATATGAAGTTTCAGGCGGACAAAAGCAGAGAACCGCTGTGGCGCGGGCAATCATTACGAAACCACAGCTTATTTTAGCAGATGAGCCGACAGGGGCGCTTGATTCCAAAGCGTCAGAGGGACTGCTCAATGTATTTGGCGATATCAACCGCAGCGGACAGACAATACTTATGGTTACGCACAGCACGAATGCGGCAAGCCATGCAAACCGTATCCTCTTTATAAAGGATGGAGAGGTGTTTCATCAGTTATATCGCGGAAACCTGACAAACGAACAGCTTTATGCAAGAATTTCCGATACGTTAACGCTGGCGCAAAGCGGCGGAAAAAAAGAAATATCATAAGGGGGATATTATGAATCATTTATATTGCAGACTGGCGATTACGAATTTAAAAAACAACAGGCGGTTCTATCTGCCTTATATATTGATGGGAATGGTTTCGGTGACAATGTTCTATAGTATGCGTGCCATACAGGGAAATGATGGTTTGAAATCAATGCGCGGTGCCGGAATGTTAGGGTATGTGCTTACTCTGGGAGTAGTGGTTGTGGGAATATGCGCATTCATTTTCATGTTTTATACAAACAGCTTTGTGATGAAAAGACGCAAGAAGGAACTTGGCGTATACAATATCCTTGGCATGGAGAAAAAACATATCGCAAAAGTATTGGCATGGGAAGCAGTAATATTATATACTGTTTCAATTGTCGGAGGACTTGTTGTTGGTATTGTTTTCAATAAACTTCTTACTATGTTCTTATACAAACTGACAGGACTGTCAGAACAAATTGCGTTTTATGTATCTGGCTGGGGTTGTCTGCAGACTGCGGAGCTTTTTGGAGTAATCTATATATTGATGCTGTTGTATAATTTTATGCAGGTAAAGCTTGCAAACCCGATTGCACTATTGCACGGAAGCAATGTAGGCGAGCGTGAACCGAAAGCAAAATGGATATCTGCGCTGTCAGGAATTGCATGTATAGCAGCAGGATACTATTTGGCAATAACTACTAAGGATATAATAAATGCTGTAAATATGTTTTTTGTAGCGGTTCTCTTGGTGATTGGCGGAACGTATGAGCTGTTTATGACAGTGAGTATTGTATTCTTAAAACTGCTGAAAAGGAATAAAAGGTATTACTATAAAACGTCCCATTTTATATCGGTATCAGGAATGCTGTATCGCATGAAACGCAATGCTGTCGGGCTTGCCAATATATGTGTGCTCTCCACGATGGTGCTTGTAATGGTCTCAACGACCGTATGCCTGTATGCAGGTGTGGAAGACTTCCTGAACAGGGAGCATAAAAAGGAGGTAAATCTAATCATATACTTTGATAATGTGCCTGATGAAGTGACAAGGAATTATGTTATTGAACAACTTGAAACTACGGCAAAAAGACAGGATAGAACGCTGACGGATATGTCAGAATATATAGAAGTAGTGCATACGACTCACAATAAAGGAAATGTGGTGGATATATATGACAATGATGATCCAACCTATGACTATACGGAAATGGGTCTGCTTTATGCAATGACCAAAGAGGATTATGAAAAGTGTACAGGGCAGGAACTTGGAGAAATTTCAAGTGGAAGCGTGGTAGTTGCGGCATCGAATGGATTTGAATGGGATACCATAGATATATTCGGACAGGAATATCAGGTAGCAGGACAAACAGACTATCCTGACTTAGGATTGGACTTGATGGATTATATGACTGGTACCGTTGTGATTTATGCTATTGTGGCAGATGACAGTGAACTGGACAGCATTAGGGGAGAGGCATTGAGCGAGTACTATATTGAGATGGAAGTAGACGGAACGAGAGTCGAAAAAATGGCATATATATCAGAGTTACGTGAAAAGGTGGGAGACTGGTTGGATTACAATGCTTGTATTATAACATCAAAAACCGAGGAGCGGGATTCATATATGGAAATGAACGGCGGCTTTTTATTCTTAGGACTTTTTCTGGGAAGTATGTTTCTGATGATAACAATGTTGATTATATATTACAAACAGATATCGGAAGGATATGAGGATAGGGAACGGTTTGCCATTATGACAAAAGTGGGAATAGACAGAAGCAAAGTGAAGGCTACTATCAACTCACAGGTGCGCACGGTATTCTTTATGCCGATTACTGTCGCGGTGATTCATCTGATTGCTGCATTTCCAATGCTTACGCGGATTATGATAATATTCGGACTTTCGAATAATGAACTGTTTATTCAGTGCCTTATAGGAACAGTAGCAATTTTTGGAGTTATTTACTTTATTGTATTCAAGCTTACCTCAGCAGGCTATTATAAGCTTGTATATCAATAAAAAATGATGATTGTGTAATGAACGGACTGAAAAATGTAATAAAAATCCTTGGTTGTTATGAAAAATATTCCAATATACTCTAATGTTTTGACAGTAGTGCGCCGATAATATAATCAGAAGTGGCGGAATCGCCAAATTCGGTATAACTATAGTCAGGACATTGGAGAAACAGTAAACATTTTTTCCGGTGTTACAAAAATCTTCCAAGGAGGGATATTAAAATGAGTGTAAACGGAGTTACAAGTACAACAAGCGCTTATGAGGCTTATCAGACATCTGCTGTTAAGACAACAGAAGAAAAGACTAATTCAGAGGTATCCACTGAAAAGAAATCAGAAGAGCAGGCAGGCGCTGTTTATGAGCCATCAAATGCAGCAGCTACAAGTACTGCTAAGAAAACCTATACGCAGAACGCGGATTTGGTTGCTAAGATG
The DNA here is from genome assembly GCA_029062885.1 of Lachnospiraceae bacterium. GTDB lineage: Bacteria > Bacillota > Clostridia > Lachnospirales > Lachnospiraceae > UBA3282. Next base: position 4,220 of record JAIDPH010000255.1, on the reverse strand, counting down.
AAAGCTGATGCGGAAAGCAGACAGAATCAGCTGCAGAGCATCGTAGAGCAGTTGATGACCAAACAGGGTCAGACATATAATAGTGCTAACGGAATCTGGAGCATTCTTGCAGGCGGAAACCTTAAAGTTGATGCTGCTACTCAGGCACAGGCACAGAAAGACGTTGCTGAAGATGGTTACTGGGGTGTAAAACAGACCTCTGAGCGTATCCTTGATTTCGCTACAGCATTGACAGGCGGCGATCCTGATAAGATTGAAGAGATGCGTGAAGCTTTCAAGAAAGGCTATAAGCAGGCTGAAAAGACTTGGGGCGGTGAGCTTCCTGACATTTCAAAGCAAACATATGATGCTGTTATGAAGGGATTTGATAAGCTCGCTGAAGAAGCAGGACTTACAACAAATAATTAGTTAAAAGCACTGCAGACATAACTACATTACCTATAGTAAAGTAAACTCCCAACATTCGGATATGGATTACGATGTTGGGAGTTTTTTTGTGTACATTTGAACCACGGCATATCCAACCAAGACGTGATTTGTCAAGTTTTTTTGCATTTGAAGAATATTTTGAAAATAAAGGAGATTAACAGCTTTCTGATTCTTTACTGCAAGAGGGTGAAGGTCCGTTGGATTGCCCCTCCCTCTCGGAGAGCGCACGTCTGCACGGTGTTGTGGAGAAAAATTCACAAGAAATGATAATACAGATAGGAAAAAATGTTGTAGAATAGCTTTATCATCTATGAAAGAGGGTAAAAGATGAACAATCTACAACTAATAGAAAAGATATTATATTACATTGATGAGCATATGTGTGAGGAGTTGACCTATGAACGTTTGGCAGAGGTGTTTGGGTACTCATCTTTTCATTTACACAAGATTTTTTCATCAGTAACAGAATCAACTATAACAGAGTATATCCGAAAGCGTCGTCTTACTATGGCACATAAAAAACTATGTGAGACAACAGAGACGGTTGCTGATATTTGTTACAGTGTTGGTTTTAATAGTATTCAGACTTTTAATCGGGTGTTTAAGGATACATTTGGAATGCAGCCGCTTGTGGCAAGGGAAAGAAAAGCAAAAGTCACATATCGCAGCATAGAAGAAATCATTACAGGATATATAAAACGTGTTGCGTTAGAAGGAGTATTTTCTATAGAACCACGTTTTGAAGAAAGGGAAGAATTTGTAATTGCCGGATATAGAAAGCACACCAAAGATGGTTATAATGTCATAGGAGAGACGTGGTTTGAACTAAAGAGCAATCTTGGTATCATTAAAAGGAAAAACAAACATACAATGTATGGCTTTGAAGACTATTCGGAAGAATTCTGTTCTGAACCATTGTCATTTTATTATATGGCTGGAGTGGAAGTGGACAAAGATACAGCCATTCCAGAAGGTATGTATCGCAAAGTGGTGCAAAAGGCAAAGTATGCTGTTTTTACGGTGAATGGCAATAATGCTAACGGGGAAATCGGTAAGGCGTTCCAATACATTTACTTTGTATGGTTGCCAAATTCGGAATACTGTATTGATGAAGATGCGTTATTAGATTTTGAATATTATGATGAGCGTTGGGATTGCCAGTTGGGAACAGCGCAGATGGATATTTATGTCCCTGTTAGAAGAATGGAGAATTAGTTATGGCATTTTGTGATTTGTTTAAAGAGTTCATCCCAATTCAAGTGGATGAGGATATTTATCTAAGACAACATGAACCGAAAAAGGATGCCAGACCGTTTTGGGAAATATATTATGATGAAGAGAATTTTTCATATTTCGGAGGCTATAAAAAACCTCATGATTGGAATGAAGATGAAGAGATTCGTGTACAGCAAAGTCGTATAAAGGGATTCAATGGCAAAAGGGAATATTCATGGGTTGTAACGTATCAAGGAAAAGTAATCGGTCAGATACAGTTATTTAATTTTTTCAATCACAACACTTGTGCAGAAGTCGGTTATTTTATCAAGAAATCTTATTGGAATCGCGGAATCAACACAAATGTATTAAAGGCAGTATGCAGGTTTGGGATAGAAACTATGGGATTGGAACGCATTGAAGCATTTGCTCATGTGGATAATATCGGTTCTAACAGAACATTGCAAAAAGCAGGTTTTATGAATGAAGGAATGCTGCGAAAAAGGTTTGAGGTAAAAGGGGAATTGTTTGACTGTAATGTATATTCATTTGTGAAGGATAATTTGGAAAAGTAGATAAGCTTTCAGTTTGTGAGGAAGAAAATTACAGTTTGTCGGGCATCCGGTATCCTTATGTCAATAAAAAAGAGATATTTAAAAAAGTGGTAATAGATACATGCGCAAGCACAAGGATGGGTGTATGTACAAAATATAAGAGCAGGAGGGCAAAGCAGTATGACTGAACTTGAAAAAATGGAAGCGGGAATGGAGTATGATTTTTGGGATGATGAAGTGAACGCAAGAAAAGCAAATGCCATGGACATCTGCAAACGTCTGAACGAGCAGGACCCAAAAGATGAGGAAAAGATCGCGGACACGCTGCGGGAGCTGTTCGGAAGCGCAGGGGAAATTCCCTGGGTAGGGCCAAATTTCCACTGTGATAACGGCAAGAATATCCATGTAGGGAAGCATTGTATTGCCAATTTCAATGTGACAATACTGGACATCCGGGAGGTTCGCATCGGTTACCACTGCATGATAGGCCCCATACGCTGATCACAACCGTAGGGCATCCGCTATCCCCTGCAAAGCGCAGGACGCATACTGGAATTGCGAAGCCTGTCATCATCGGGGATGATGTGTGGATTGGCGGTAATGTGACGATTCTTCCCGGAGTGACTATTGGCAATAATGTGGTTGTGGCTGCGGAGGCCGTAGTGACAAAGGATGTTCCGGATAACTGCGTTGTTGGAGGCATGCCGGCAAAAATCATTAAAACGATTGAAGACGATGTGGAGAGAACAATATGAAATGAGAGTTATTCAGTTGGCATAATCAATCATATCAATCGAAATTTAATACAATAACAGTGTTAGGGCATATAGAAATCTATATGCTCTATTTTTGCACTTGACCTTGCCCTCGGGACATAGTTTACACTACACATAAAGTGTATTATATAAAAACTGATAAAGACTCAAAAATGTATACAGGAGGATTATTTTGAAAATCATAAAGCAGTTGATTAAATTGCATAAATTTATTTTTTCCGTGGCGTTTCTGTTTACTTTTCTCTCTATCATTTTGAATTTATGCTGGAATAAATTTTTAGCAGATATTTTAGACGTTTTCGAGGATATGTCTGCTGTAAATTTTGAGGATAGAACACGTACATTTTTTGCTGTTTTACCGGTTGCAATATTTATTGTTTTCTTACACACATTGAGCGAATATTTATCATCATATCTGGCTTCCTATACTTGTGAAACATTTGCCCATGAAATGAGGATAGGATATGCCAGATACTATTTACAAAGCGACATTCGGATGCTTTCGGGACTTAATATCGGAGAAGAGCAGTCTGCAATGCAGAATGAGCTGAAAGACATCTCCGGTTATTTAAACGAAAATCTCTTTTCATTAGTAAAACAATTTGGTACGTTTGCAGTCACGATTGCATTCTTACTCTGTCAAAATGTTAAGCTGACATTGATTTATATCCTTCCGGTGGTTCCGCTGATCATTTATTGTTCTTTCTCCAGCAAGACCATTAAAAACTATACAGGGCAATGTCAGAATGGTATGAAAAAAATCAATGGACTGGCGGATATTATTCTGGAATTATTTCCGATCATTCAGGTTTTCGGTGCATATAAGTTGGTTAATGACGCTATAATAGAAAAATTCTCAGAATATGAGAAATTGAATGTCAAAAAAGAGAGGGTTACAGCCGGACTGATGTCTCTTTCAGGCATACTTTCGTTTGTACCGCTTCTGATATTGCTTGGATTTGGCGGAGCTATGGCGGTAAATGGAAAAATCAGCATAGGGATTTTTTATATATTTATTAATCTGTCGGGGAATGTTTCAGGTTTTTTGCAGAACATGCCGGGTATTTATGCTAATTTCCGACGGTTTGAAGCATCTGTCGGCAGGTTAGAAGAAAAACTTGTATTGAATGAAGGATAGGGTGAGAAAGCATAGAATAAGAAAGGCTAGAGAGAGGAAAATGAAGAAAGTACGTTTTGAGAAGAAAAAGTATACATATTTGGATTCCCTGAGATTTTCTATAATCAG
>JAIDPH010000254.1 GCA_029062885.1 Lachnospiraceae bacterium | reverse complement strand
AGTTTGGTATATATTTTTTGAACGTGAGAGAGCTGAATGGCGTGGAGTGCTGTTTGGCTCTTTTTGTTTGGTATAGCCCTGTACTTCGTTGATTAACAACATTAAAAATCAATTGTACAGACATCATTAGAAGGGGTATAATAATAGAAAGCATTACAAATAATGCAGATGAAAAATTTCAAGAAGCAGGATTCATATTACTGATGCCATAGAAAAGATTGCTGTAAAGTACTCCCGTTCCAAAGAGCGGGCTGTACTTACAGGCTTTTTTGTGAGGTATGGCTTTAAATGACAGATTCAGGAATGCAAGTCTGATATATGGATTTGCACTCTTATTGATAAAGAGTGATCAATAAGAACGAACGTGAGGTGAGAGTATGTTAAACAATTTATCCATTAAAAATTTTAAGGGCTGGAAAGATACAGGAAATATTGAATTAGCGCCTATAACAGTTTTTTTTGGAAGCAATAGTTCAGGAAAATCCAGTATTGGTCAGTTCTTAGTGATGCTCAAACAGACAATTCAGCAACCTGATCGGAAAACAGTATTGATGCTGTCTGGAGATAAAGCATCTGTCAATCTAGGAACACCTGCTGATATTTTTCATAATCATGATATGAATGAAAAGATTCAGTTTGAGTATGATTGGTCGTTAGATAAAAAAACAGATTTTGGAATTGGGAAGAGCAGACGACGTTATAACAATCTCAAATTTCAATCTGATATTCAAGTAAATGATCCGGAGGTACAATATTTAGAAGTGGACCAGTTTGCATATGAGCTATTTGAGGATGATATGCAACGTCTTACGGTAGGTATGAAAAAGTTAGATGAAGGAAATGGAAGTAGGAACTATGAGTTATTTACCCAAATAGAAGAATTGAAAAGGACAAAGGGAAGAGCGTGGAAATTGACTGAACCAATGAAGTATTATGGTTTTCCGGATGCAGCGCTGGCTTATTATCAAGATTCAGATTTTTTACAGGATTTGAATCTTCATCAGGAAAATCTGTTTTCTAAGTTTTATTATTTGGGACCACTTAGAAGCAAATCGAGCCGAATCTATAGTTGGGCAGGAACTAATCCGGATAGTGTTGGAGATGATGGTATATACACAATTCAGGCAATTCTTTCCGCAAAGCATGAAGATCGTAAACTTGCTTTTCCGCGTACTAATTACAAACCTTTTGAGGCTGTGATCGGAGCAGCATTGCAAAGGATGGAATTAATTGAGGATTATAAAATTAATCGTATTGAAAATCGTCAGGATTATGAAGTTAAAGTAAAGATTAAAGGTTCCGCTGAATATGTAAGCCTTCCTGATGTGGGATTCGGAGTGTCTCAGGTACTTCCGGTAATTGTGCAATTGTTTTATGCGCCAAGAGGTTCTGTTATTTTCATCGAGCAACCGGAAATCCATCTACACCCCAGAGCGCAGACTCTGCTGGCAGATGTTATTATTGATGCTATCAATATGCGGGAAAAATCTTTAGATCGGAAAATACAGGTTATTATTGAAACACATTCGGAATATCTGCTTAGAAGACTTCAAATGCGCATTTCCGATCAAACTGTTAAAACCGAGGATGTGAGAGCATATTTTGCACATAACCAAACAAACGGCTCTGTGTTAGAAGAATTGAAAGTAGATACTTATGGTAATATTTTGAACTGGCCGGAAGGATTTTTTGGAGATATGGAAAAGGATATGTATGATCAGGCAATGAACGCAGTGAATCGTAGGATAAAAGAGAGGGATGCAAAATACAATGAGTAAAATCATTTTAGATACTAATGTACCAGCGAAAGCGTCCATTCCACCAAATTCTTGTCCGGAAGAAGAATTGGAAATGCAAAGAGCTTGTATGGAATATATAAGGACGTTGACAACAGGACGGGATAAAAAACTGGTTCTGGATTTGGGACATGAAATATGGAAAGAATATCAAAATAATGTTTGTAAGGATAGTGGTATGGGAAAACAGTTTTTCAAATGGCTATACAGCTATTATGCAACCATTCTTCCACAGGATCATATAAAATTAGATAAAGATGAAAACGGGCAGTATATAGATTATCCATATGATGATGATACGAAAGAGTTTGACGAGAGCGATAAAAAATTTGTAGCTCTTTCAAATGCGCATAATGAGAAACCACCGATTATAGAAGCAGCAGATGGGAAATGGCTTGGATATGAGAAAGCCTTTGCTAAATATGGAATACATATAGAATTTCTTAATAGAGAGTATGCTCAAAAAATGTATGAGCAAAAGATTTTAAGTAAAGGGTCCAAGTAAATGTTTTATAAATTTCCATCAACACCGTATATTTTTTTAGATAAGTCTATACAGAAAAAGGAAAAGAATTGCCTGACAGATTCGGAAGTTAAAGCTTTTTTGAATAATAAAGTTACAGTGGAAGAAAAAATTGATGGTGCGAATTTGGGGATTTCTTTTGATCACAATGGAAATTTATTTTTGCAGAATCGTGGTGAATTTCTGCGTGAGCCATATTCAGGGCAGTGGAAACCATTAAAGCAGTGGATTAATTTACATGTGGATGAGTTGTTTGATATTTTGGATGATAAGTATATTTTATACGGTGAATGGTGTTATGCGTGTCATTCTGTAAAGTATGACAGACTTCCGGATTGGTTTCTGGCATTTGATTTGTATGACAAACAAAATCAGAGATTTTTATCTGTTCATAAAAGGGATATGAGAATTAAAACGACAACACTAAACATTGTGCCGAGTTTAGGATATGGACTTTGGGCAAAAGAGGAGTTGCCTAATCTTTTTTCGATATCTAAAGTGGGAAATTCTAATAGTGAAGGGATATACCTGCGACTTGACAATAGTGATTGGTTGCTGAAAAGAGCAAAAATGGTTCGACCGGAGTTTAGACAGCAGATAGAAGAGCATTGGAGTAGAAAACCTTTGGAAAAAAATTGGTTGATTATGGAATCTGAGTTAATGATAAAGATGTGAAAAAATACATGTGATAAAGGAGGAAATTAAATTATGCAGTACAGAATTATCGGAGACACGATGCCGGCAGTGGAGGTGCTCTTTGACGCACCGGGAGAGTCCATGTACACACAGTCGGGCGGAATGGCATGGATGACGGATGGAATTGCCATGGATTCCAATATGAGGGGCGGTCTGGGCAAAAGTATCGGGAGAATGTTCTCCGGAGAGTCACTTTTCATGGCAACCTATAAGGCGGAGCGTGCCGGCAGCATGGTAGCGTTTGCGTCCACGGTTGCGGGCGAAGTGCTACCCATCGATGTGGGAGCAAGCGGCGGTATGATCTGCCAGAAGGGTGCTTTTCTGTGTGCGCAGGAGACAGTGAACTTGAACGTGACATTTACCAAGAAGTTTTCTGCCGGATTGTTCGGCGGAGAAGGATTCATCCTGCAGGACATCAGCGGAAGCGGCATGGTCTTCCTTGAAATCGACGGCAATAAAGTGGAGAAGAATCTGGCACCCGGAGAAGTGCTTAAAGTAGATACGGGAAATGTTGTGGCATTCGAAAGATCTGTGAAATACGACATCGAGACGGTAAAAGGACTTAAGAACATCTTCATGGGCGGTGAAGGTCTGTTCCTGACCAAGCTGACAGGACCGGGCAAGGTTATTCTGCAGACACAGAACTTTAATGAGTTTGCGGGACGGATCATTGGGATGGTGCCGTCGAGATAGATGAGAATGGGGTATTTGGATAGTGCCAACCGGGTATGTCATGCGAATCTGCGGATTAGGTCTAAGAGGGTCGGAGCAAGTGCTTCGGCCTTTTTCTATGGAAAAACTTGTGGTATCGCCAATATGACGGCCATTGACATTAATTACGTAATGTGTTAATTTATATGAAACATAATTCAATGAAATATATTTCATATAAATTTGTTTGCAATAAACTTAGGACGGTTTTGAGAGGAGAGAGATGAGCGTGCATAAGTTTATAGGAAGAAAAGCGGAATTGCAAACGTTGGAGAATATGTATCATTCATCGGGATTTCAGATGGTTGTCATATATGGGAGAAGAAGAATCGGAAAGTCAACTTTGATTAAGGAATTCATCAAAGATAAACGGGCCGTTTATTATACTGCGACAAAAACCGGAATCAGCAAAAATATAGAATTATGGGGTAAACAGGCCCTTGAGACGTTGGCACCGGAGATGAACCAACTTACATTTAAAAACGCTGATGATCTTTTGACATTTCTGGGAAAAAACAGCGAAGAAGAAAGGTGTATTGTTGTAATTGATGAACTTCCGTATCTGGCGGCAGCGGATAAAAGCATTTTGTCAGTTTTGCAAAAGATGATTGATAATCAGTGGATAAACGGACAGATGTTTCTGATTCTGTGCGGCTCCTCAATCAGTTTTATGGAAAATGAAGTTTTGAGTGAAAAAAGTCCGGTATTCGGGAGAAGAACGGCACAAATCAGACTGGAACCCTTTCGGTATCTGGAAGCGGCAGAATTCGTACCTTCGTATTCTTATGAAGAAAAAGCGATTTGCTTCGGTATTACCGGCGGCACGGCAAAGTATCTTTCTATGTTGGACGATTCTAAGTC
>JAIDPH010000253.1 GCA_029062885.1 Lachnospiraceae bacterium | reverse complement strand
CCTTCCACCGGTTTCCACTCTAATTCCTCTTTAACCGCTGTGTATTGATTCCTGATATTATAAAACTCATCCTCTGATAGTTCTTCATACTCTCCGTCAACATATTTTCCGTTTTCCATTTTGTATTTATAATAATACGGTTCCTCATCTTTTATCTGTCTACACACGATAGTGTCCAGAGTTTTCTCAAATACCTCATCTTTTTCTATCTGCTCGTACATGAAATGTGTGTCAACGCCCCCTGAAATGAGTTCAACAACCCCACCTTTATAAATTGTCATTATATATTCTTCACTTATGCTTGCCCAGTGAGTTCCTTCATCATTATAAGTATAAATAATAAAAGGTTCACATCCTTCCTCATATACAGTGCCTAATATCTCGTACTCTCCTTCCCGCATAGTGCCTAATATCAATTCCGGCTTGCCATCTCCAACCAAATCTGTTATGCAATAATACAGCTGCGTCTTTCCAATGCACCTCTTGATATAGTCATATATGTTATCTCCCCACTGCTCTTCTGTATATGTTGTATCCTTCATTACTCGCTCGTATTCTGATAAAAGATCCTGATAGACAACCGGTTCTTCTTCACTTGTGCTAATTGGATTTATAAAAGCACAACCTGCAAGTTCCATAATAGCGATACATATGAGCAACATTCCTACTTTACATTTCATCTATGTTTATCATCCTTTTCCAGTAAAAATAGCACTAAATCACCTTAAAATAATGTTACCCCGACTTTATATTTTCACCTTCACTCCAACACAGCGTAACTCTTATTCCACACATCAACAAGAACTACTACATCTTCAACCCCATTGCTACAATAAGCACATACAATATATCCATTCCGTCCTATGTACATATAGTTACTGTCTATTTCCCAATGACTCTTTTTATCCCCGTTCGTTATATCCAGATAATCATATATTGCATAGAAGATTCCATTACCGTAGACCGAGTCATGCAAATCACCTATGACATCTAACCCAGGACGTTCTTCCATAGTATTCTTTCCATCGAACCAATCCATATAAGAATGCCATTCCAACATAGAATTATAAGAATATTCCCCTTCATACAAACTGATGTCTGCACCGTCTCCCTTCCGAATATCGGCCATTATAATATAATCGGGCTGTATACCTTGTCCTTCCGAAAGAAGTATATACAGTTCATTGCCCGTCTTTGATTCAACATAAACCTGATATGCATCTTCGCAATAGCATATCCTTTTTAATTCCCATTCCTCCTTGTCCATTCCCGAATCAAGCGCATAATCCTTAACTACAAAGGCTGCCATATTTTCCAGCGTTAGATTATAGTGTCCCTGCTGTGCATTTATAAAATAATCATAATCCGGCCATTCCTCCTGTGGCAGATTGCATTCATGCCACACATGATCTATGGAATTAATATGTACATCCATCGGTCCCAGACCGAATCCCGTTCCGAACTCAACTAAACCTTTCCCCTGTTCCCATACAAACAAATCTTCTCCACCCGGTTCTCCATTTACTTTTGTCTCGGACAAATAATAGGTTATCCTATTTCCGTCTTTTGTTATGGAAGAATATTCATGCTGCAATTCTTCCTCCTGACAGACAACGATACTATTATTCTGCAGCTTCTCATCTGTATCTAACGTCTCTGTCAGCAGATTATCGTCATCATATAAATCGATTGATCTGCCGCCCGGTTCCGGCTGGGCATACGGCAAAATTCTATAAATTTCATCAGTCGTCACATAGAAGTATATATTCAAGGGTTCTCCACTCTTGAAATACCAAGAACTCATAAATGGATCAATATAAATTATCATCCGGTATACACAGCCATGCTCATATGTTTTGACTCTGTAAATCTCTGCGTCAGCAATCTCATCAACAAATTCCGTACCATTATGATATTCTGCATGGACTTGCAGTGTAATCTGCTCCCTATTGTAAAAATAGGGATTTTCATTTTCCTTATCAAATTGCTTTAATTTCATTATAGATTCACGCAGTATTTCCTGAAATTCGTCACAAAGCAGGTTGTCATCCACATTCATTTGTTTCGTCTGTTCTTCCGTATAAAGCACTTCACCAATTATGGCCTTACCTTCGTTTGCTTCTTCATATGCTCTCTGTCTTTCGCCACAACCGACCAAAAGTCCGCCGATTATTATTACTACACAAAAATAAGTTCTTCCTCTGTGCATATTTAGTGTCCCCTTATCCCTCCATCACATATTTTAGTACAGAACATCATCCAAATTTCCGGAAACTCATTGAGCTATTGCGTCATATACATATATTTTCATATTGTATGTATCAATCGACATGTAAATTGTATTATCCTGATTTCTTAATCTAAAGTTATATATATTATTTGCCAGTTCCGGAATGATCTCTTTTGCCAAATCGGTCTTAAAAGGTTTCTTATTCGTATCTGCCATACAAAATTCTGTATCATACGGCAGCATATCTTCTTCCATGTTGCAGGAATATATAGTTGTCTGCTGATTTGCTTCATTATATTTTCTTATTCCATACTCAATATATC
>JAIDPH010000252.1 GCA_029062885.1 Lachnospiraceae bacterium | reverse complement strand
ATGCCGCACTGACTGAAACGGAATATGAGAAAGAAAAGACAAGGAAGCTGCTTAATGATTTTTATGATGGTTCAATCCTTACGTTTTTGTCGGCATTAACCGGAGGAAAAAGCATAGACGCTAAGGTTGCCGACAAGTTGAGGGCAATGATAGAGGAGGAGAATACATGACTCTGATACATACGATGGGGTTCGCTGGAAGTGTCACGGTCATATTTTACATGTTGACATACACGTTTACGAAGCGATATCTCCCGATAGTATGGCATAAGATTTATCTGACAATAACAATATTTTTGTATCTCATACCATTTCAGTTTTTCAGTATTAATTATGCTGCATGGGTAAGAGGACTGTTGGGATTTGATGATATTTATCGTAACAATAAAGGGATAATAAATGAAAGCAGCCGTACTATTTATGTCTATAATGGCAGTATTTATGCGCATAATATATGGCTATATCTTTTTATGGCAATATGCATAATAGTGAGCGTCTGCCTGCTTTTTAGGATGGTTATAAGATACAGAAGACTTCAGAAAGGAATAGAGGAATGTTCTAACCTTAATGAAGACGCTACCGCAATAATAAGCGAACTTAGCAAACGAACGGGAGTGAAGGTTTATCTGTGCTGTGGACTGGATACGCCGACAGCGGCAGGTATATTACGCGGAAAGGTCATACTTCCGGATACGGAATTGACTATAGACAGGCTTAAGGCGGTACTAAACCATGAGCTTATTCATATAAAGGCTAGAGATAACCTTGTAAAAATGGTCTTACTTGTTGTTGTAGTTATGAATTTCTATAACCCGTTAGTATACTATCTGTTAAGACGATGGAACACTACTGCCGAGTTGTACTGTGATGACAGAACGCTTGCAGGCAAGAGCGAATGGGAAAAAAATGATTATGCTAACATGGTCATAGACTTTGCGGAAGGAAAATACAACAATAGAAAAAATTTCTTTATGGGTCTGGCTAAAAATGCAGGGGAAAAACAATTGAAAGAGAGGATAGTGTATATAAAAAAGGCAAGAAGAAACCATGGAATTATCAGTAAGGTGATAGGAACGCTGCTTATTATAATTGCTGTTTTTTCATCATCACTGACAGCGGCAGCTTATACACCGAGAAATGTTAAGGTACATTTGGAAGAAGAATATAGCGGAAATGAGATAGAATCATTCTTCATTTTGGGTGATGATGTATATTTAAGCGAAGATGAGATGTGGGTGTGGGAACATCAAAAATATTTTTCATCAGATTGTACAATAGTTGTTGTAGACGAAGACGGCGATATACATTGTGACACGGATACAGAAGAAAATAATGAGAGATGTGCAGGATTTAACCATACATATGTGAATGGAAAATTTATGGAGCATGAAAAATTGTTGAATGGCAGCTGTGTTATTGAAATCGATATTGGGAAAAGATGCAGTAAATGTGGTGATATAGTTTGTAAACAACATATAAGCACACTTTTAATTGATATATGTGATCATTATTCTCTTGAAGATAATAATGAAGCCATAGCGGGAGATAATACTCAGTACATCGACTTTAATCTGCCGATTTATAGTGGAGTTATAGTATATACAGATTCAGGACCTAACAATTCCGGCGCTGCTTATATAGATGTAACGGAAAGTTCGATTAAATATGTTGAAATGGGTATTTATGATGCGGATAGTGAGGAGTTGATTAATGGAAATAAAAATATGAAAAACGGAATGTCTCCGATAGATATACCGGGCGGCATGAGTTTTTCCTCTGTAAATCAATTTTCTGATAAAAATATTTGTGCAGGTTTCTATAGGTCGGGAATATCCGGTGAGAATTATGTATCCGGAAGGTTTTATTATAATTATGAAAATATTTCTGAATAAAAACATGGGAGGTTTCAAGAATGAAAACTTGTATTTCACAGTTAGTTTTAACAGCAATGCTGGTTATTACCTTTAGTATTCCTGTATATGCTGCGGTTAAGGGTAATTATACATATAGCACGGGCGGTAAAACGTATTGCAATGACTTCGATGTACTTCTTTATAATGGAGTGGTTTATACAACTTCGGGAGCAAATACCTCAGATGAAGTATATGTGAATGTAACAAATGCTTCGGTTAATTTCGTAGAAGTAGGGATTTATCCTGCCGACAGCGAGTATATGATTAACGGGCGGTTTGTAATGGAGACACCGGGGTTAAAGAGTTTTTCTTCCGTACGTCAGTATCCAAATCAGCATATCCGGTTAGGTTTCTGCCGGACAGGGCTAACCGGTGAGGATAATTATGTGAAAGGAAGATATTATTATAATGGGCTATAGAGGAGGATGTATGACTGTGTCAAATTCCGTACCATATGATTTATATTTGGATTTAAAAAGAGGACTGTCCGATAAACGGTTTTGGTCAGTGCTTGGTATTTTTTCACTTGTGTTTTTACTTCATATCATATTGACTGCTATCTGGCCATTGACATGTCATTATTTTGGCGGTAGAGGATATATATTTGAATTAATGCCCGGTATACCATTTGCCACGCAGACAGAAATTCTGAGATTAACCAGTATGGAGCTTCTTGCAAATTTTTTTCCGTTTATTGGTTCGGCAGCTTATGCGTATACTATTATTGATGACCGGAAAAACGTATATTATCTACAGCAGACACAGAGAGTCGGATTTTCAAGATATTATTGGTGCAAGCTGATAGCCGGCAGTATCTTAAGTGGAATTTTGGGCGCATTAATAATGGTAAGCATATGCCTGCTTGTAGTTATGTTTATTACATACAATCCTTTTTTCAAGGACGCTGTAGAGTATTATACCCAATATGATGAGTTCATACCCGGATATATTACATGGGAATATGGAGAGGGAAATAGGCTTATAACGGTTACTAATCCATGGGTATGGTGGTTTGTTGGAGGTATTAAATATTTTTTGGAAGGAATACTTTTCGGGCTTATCGCATCTGTAATAGCTTTTTTTTCAGACAACAGGGTGTTTATGACCGCCTGTCCAATCCTTTATTTCATTATTGAAGACAAGCTGCTTTATATGCTGAGATACCTGTTAGGTCTTGGTTCCAATGTATCTAGGATTCTTGGAAAATTTTCTTTCCGCTCCGAAATGGGATACTTTGCATATGGTAATCTGTATCATTTTGCACTGTTGATATTTCTTATAGTTTTGTTTTTAAATCTGGCAAGGTGTTTTCAGAATCGGGCGGAGCGCCTGTATATGGAAGGAGGGGATGTAAGTGATTAAGAGCCAGCTTGAAGCCGTACTGCGTAAACCGGCGGTGCGTCTGAAAATCTTTGTCATTACGCTCCTTTTTATCCCTGCATTGTTTGAGCAGACGGGCAATGTCATGGGGTTTGCGAGTATTTTTGGCGGAGAAGGACAGGCTACGGTAGCGATTATACTACTTGAAACCTTTAATTATCTGTATTTTTATGTAGATATACTTATTGTCGGATATATTTTACTGATACCGGATATCGTAAGGGAAGAATACATAGATAAACAATCTTTAATGCACTGCTTATCCAGAAAAAAGGCGGCAGGAGCTGCACTTACGAGGATTATTGCTTTTTCCGTACTGTATATGGCATGGTTTGTTTTTCTGACAGCACTTATTTCAGGTGTATGGCTTCGCAATTTCTCTCTAGAGTGGCCGCACTTTGTCAGTGTAATGATAAAGAGTATGCTCTCCGAGGGACAAATGATGAGTTTAATTATGTTACCTGAGGGCTGCCTGGAGTATTCTGTTATGGTGGTACTCATTTTAGTCCTGCTTCGCAGCATCCTTGGTTTTATTTTCCTGGGGATGCTTGCCAGCCTGGTAACGCTCCTGACGAAAAAGACAAAATACGGAGCAGGGATTATGATTTTTCTTTTGGCTGTGACGTTATTCATTTACTACGAGTATCCCGGAGGTTATATTCCTTACTATAATCCGGCCCTGCCGCTTGCGCAGTCAAGAGTTCTTGTTGATGTAATAAAGACAACCATCATTCCTTTCTTCACATTCAGAAGCCTGAATGATGATTTCACATACTGGATAAGGTATGGCATTCTTTCAGGTCTGGTATTGAGCATCATAACAGGGATTGGAGTATGGATTTACTATCAGAAAGGAGATTTAGGCAATGCAGATCAAGATGAATAATGTCGGTAAGACAGTAAAGGGCATAGAGCTTATAAAGAATATAAATCTGACTCTGGACTCAGGAAATATCTACGGTTTCGTAGGAGATAACGGAGCAGGAAAGACGGTACTGTTTAAAGTACTGATGGGGCTTATGAAGAAAACGTCAGGCATAATTACCATAGATGGATATGTATTGACAGACCTTCTTAAGGATGTAGGGTTTATTATTGAGCGTCCTGAGTACATACCGTACTATACCGCTTACAAGAACCTTGCAGTAATTGCAGCCTATAATAAGAAAGCCGGTGATGTGCGTATACGTGAGGTTCTTGAAATGTTCGGATTAAATCCGGATGATAAGAAAACGGTGGGAAAATATTCGCTTGGGATGAAGCAGAAGCTTGCACTGTCCATGGCTTTTATGGAAGACCCGGCGATTCTGATTCTGGACGAGCCTCTTAGCGCTCTTGATGAAGGTTCCGTAAATAATGCAAGGGAGCACATTCTTGAAGAGAAGAAACGCGGGAAACTAATTCTGGTTGCTTCCCATTATAAAGAGGATATTAATTCGTTGTGTGATGTTGTGTATAAAATGAAGGGCGGAGAAATTGTTGAATAAAGGTTTTGACAAAAAAGACGAGTGCGCCGGCACTCGTCTTCTTATATTGTTTAGGATTGTTCGTCCATAATCATTTGTTCAAATTCAGCGGCAGGAATGGGCTTGGAATATAAATAACCTTGAAGATACGAAACGCCTATACTGCGGATAATATCCTGAATTTCTTCAGTCTCCACACCTTCGGCAATAGTCTGTATCGAAAGCTGCCTGCACATATTTACGACATTTTCAATGATGGCCATATCCGTCTTATTTCCTTCGCGTATAAGACCGCGTACAAATTTCTGGTCAATTTTTAATACATCCATGCTGACATCATGCAACAGTCCGAAAGAGGCGTACTCTGTTCCGAAATCGTCCATTGCAATTTTAAATCCGAGTTTTTGAAGCTTGTTGAACTGGCAGGAGAGCATTTCCGTGTCGTCGGCATTGCAGCTTTCGGTAAGTTCCACCATGACAAACCGCGGATCTATTTTAAGCTCAGACGCTTTTGCAATCATTTTATCAATAAATTCTCCATCTAACAACTGAATATAGGAGACGTTAAAGCTTATGCTGATATTATCATATTTTTTCTGCCACATAGCGGCATGACGCAGGGCTTCTTCCATGACCCAGAATCCGACTTCCCTGATTTCACCGCTGTCTTCCAAAATTTTGATAAATTCATAGGGTGTTGCGTCCGGTATTTCAGGCGTCTTCCAGCGCAATAATGATTCACATTCAACTATT
>JAIDPH010000251.1 GCA_029062885.1 Lachnospiraceae bacterium | reverse complement strand
ATTGT
The DNA here is from genome assembly GCA_029062885.1 of Lachnospiraceae bacterium. Classification (GTDB taxonomy): domain Bacteria; phylum Bacillota; class Clostridia; order Lachnospirales; family Lachnospiraceae; genus UBA3282. Next base: position 7,457 of record JAIDPH010000251.1, on the reverse strand, counting down.
GGCTTTCATACAAAGCGATTTGTGAATGATAAATTAGAAGATTTACTATATATTAATACGGCAAAAACCATTGCAGATCAAGTATTTACTGCTGCTCACGAGTTGGGACATGTCTGGGGTGTTGCAACTCAAATATGGGAACAAGCCGGAGAAGAAGGAAAGTTAGAGAGTAAGATAGAAGAAAGAATAATTAATAGGTTTGCTGCAGAATTGTTAATGCCTACAAAAGAATTTAGGAAAACTTTTCAGGCACACATGAAAAAACTTGATCTTGAGCCGAATAAATTAAGACTTGCTGATTTGATTCGTGTTATGGTATTTCAGATGAATGATTATATGGTTCCATATGAGTCTGTCAGGCGACGCATGATTGAAACAAAAATAATAGGTCCTAACATTGGCGAGTATCTTTTAGAGAATGAAGATGAGATTTTATCTTTAGTTGATGCTTTTTCTAAAGATCAAAATACAATTCTTGATAGAGTGACCGCAAAAAAAACTATTCCTGGGATTAGGAAACTATTAGAAACGGCGGAAAGAAGTGGCGAGTTAAGTGTTTATACTATTAGCAAGATAAAAAAGGACTTTGATATCGATGATATAAGTGCAACAGATGATATTGTAGAAATTTCTATAGATGGAGATAATTATGGGGAAAACTGAGGTGATTGTAGACACATGTTTTCTTCAAAAGTTATCTTCGGAAGGAAAAATGATTGACAATATAAAAAAGGTGTTAGCCGAGTTAGAATACATGCCTGTTGTGCATCCGTATATTTTCGAACATGAGCTATCTTTACATTCATACTTTATTCGTTTAGTTGAGGAAGGATATATAAGGGTAATTCAATACAATGAATTTCAAAAAGATGCAAGTGACCAGCAGTCTTATGAAGCTTATTATGAAATATTATACGAAGATATGAGATTAGCTTTGGAGGCATTAGGTGGACCGAAGCAGATAGAAAAGTTGAGTCTACATAAAGGACATACAATTTATGATATTCATAAGCAAGGTAGTAGTATGGGAGATGTCCATATGATTTTAATGGCATCTTATTTACAAATGCCTATCTTATTAACGGAAGATTCAGATATTGAGTTATTGCGCGACATAGCAAAAAGGAGAATGCGTTTAGGTCAATATTCATTGCAGATACTTAATGGTGTTCAACTTATAGAAAAAATTGCACAAAAGCGTGATTCTACTATAACAGTTAAAGAGATAGAAGCTATTTTAAAAGGAATGAAAGAGCGTGGAGCTGTTTCGGATATAAAGGCAGTGTGGAGAGAAAATCATTAAATTGTACAAGAACTAAAAACGATAAAATAGTAAGTGAAAGTCGATAAAAAGATAACAAATATAGGGTGTGGCGGTTGCTATGCCCTATATTTGTATAGTAAATAGAGAATGGAAGTGATATAATCGGTATAACAAAGTAGAATCATTATAGGAGGAAATTGTTATGAAGAAATGGTATGATGAAGAATATGAATGGGAAATAGAAGTGATAGGATTTAATAAAGATAATGAGGAAACAGAAAGATTTTGCCGGAATGGTGAGGAGATTGGAGATAAATATACCTGTACTTATGGCTGTCCGGTAAATTCACAAGGACAGGGTATCTGCTCTAAAGTAATGATGATGATGTATCCTATAATGGAGGCTGTCAGAAGTGGCGGTGATTTAGAAAATATAGGTGGGGATAGCAAATACAGTAAGGTTATTATGTGCCCTGACGGCTGCGTTTTGTTTAGGCTTACAGCTAAGCCGTTAGGAAACAAAAATTTTTTTAAGGGTAAATTTTTTGATTAACGGTTTAGAAATATCCTACATGCATTCCCATAAAATGTCGGGAAACGCATTTAAAAACCTGCTATCCTTTATACAGACAGAACAGATAAGGAGAGAACTGCCATGGATTGGGTAATGGGAATGCAGCGGGCAATTGATTACGTGGAAGAGCATATCACGGAAGAACTGAATTACGATGAAATTGCCAGACAGAGCTATTCTACCGGCTATCACTTTCAGCGTGTGTTTGGACTGCTTTGCGGGTACACACTGGGAGAGTATATCCGTAACCGCAGACTGACTCTGGCGGGCTGCGAACTGGTAGGAAATGATGTTAAAATCATAGATGTGGCATTGAAGTACGGGTATGACAATCCCGACAGTTTTACCAGAGCGTTTACCCGTTTTCATGGCATTACGCCTTCTCAGGCGCGCAGGGAAGGTGCAAAACTAAACTCCTTTTCAAGACTGTCTCTAAAATTATCTTTAGAAGGAGGATGCATGATGGAATACAGGGTAGAGGAAAAACAGGAAATATTACTTACCGGGTACAAACGTAAGTTTACTGGAGTTCCTCATGTTACAAAAGAATATGATGAACAGATGGAAGATTTTTATATACATACCAGAGTCAATCAGATGCTGCTTCGATATATGTCTGTGGACAGTTCTCCGACAAATTATAGTGTAATTTGTAATGTGGATGACGACGGATATGATTTTTATATTGCGGAACAGTTGACAGATTGGTATCATACACATTTGGCGGATGACATTGTGCTTGGAGAGGAAGCCTGCCGTTTCAAGGATATTGTGATTCCGGCCGGAACTTATGCGATATTTGAAACAGAGCGGTGTCAATATCCTACACTTAAGAACGTGGAGCTTCGTAAACGCATCGCCTCTGAATGGCTGCCGTCATCGGATTATATTCTGGCTGACAGACCTGAAGTCATGCTGATACATTGGTATGAGAAACCTGAGAATGAAAATAGGTATATTGAACTTTGGGTTCCTGTGGAGAAAAGGTAAGGGAATCGGGGCAAACTATGCTAGACAACCTATGTCTTCCCGGATAAAATACGGCATTTCTCGCTTTGTGTCGTGTTAATCTTGGCTCTGTATTGATAAGATTTTCCTGAAAGGAGGGACACTGGTTGGACCAGAAAAAAATAGGTAAGTTATTAAAGGAACTTAGAAATGAAAAAGGACTCACGCAGGAACAACTGGCAGAAATATTTAATGTTTCAAACAGAACCGTATCTCGTTGGGAAAACGGAAATAATATGCCTGATTTGGATATTTTAATTCAGATTTCTGATTATTATGAAATAAACCTGCGGGAGTTACTGGATGGAGAAAGGAAAAGCGAGAAAATGAATAAGGAATTAGAGACAACAGTATTAAAAGCAGTAGATTACACAAACAGTGAAACAGAGAAGTATACCAAAAGGGTTTTCTGGATCTTAATGACAGGAGCCATATTATGGATTGGCTCTCAGATAATAAGTCATACAAGTCTTGTTGAGAACAATGTTATGAGTGCAATATCTGATTTTGCCATGGGATTATCGTGTGGAATGGTAATCTGCGGAATAGTCGTTACAAGCCGCTTTGGAAAGAGAATAAGGGAATTTAAGCAACGGTTAATAAAAATGAAATAACAAATGTTATTGGTGAGCGATGTGGGGCATGGCGATAGCTATGCCCCATATGTCTGCCTTTTACATATTGACACATGCTGTATCATTGTATACAATGATACAGTGATGCAAATAAAATTAATCTTGATTACAAATAGCCGATTGCAAAACTCATAGGTGACTTGCCATAATGGTTACGCAATTGGCTAATATACAAAATAAAGGAGAGAATTGCACAATGGAAAAGCATACCGGATATTTTGAAAACCGCCCGGTTACGATGAACGAGCATAATAATCTGCTGCAGATAGAGGAGCATATGTATAAGCTGCAGGACGTCGAAAAACCAAATGCGTTCAGGAATATGTTTCCTTATGATGAGATACCAAAAATACCTTTTAATGACAGGGTGGTTCCACACAATATGCCGAAAGAAATCTGGATTACGGACACGACTTTCCGGGACGGCCAGCAGTCAAGGGCACCATACAGTACGGAGCAGATTGTAACAATTTACGATTATCTGCACAGACTTGGCGGTCCAAACGGTATGATACGCCAAAGTGAATTCTTCCTTTATAGTAAAAAGGACAGGGACGCAGTATATAAGTGTATGGAGCGCGGCTATCAGTTTCCGGAAGTTACTTCGTGGATTCGGGCAAGTAAAGAGGACTTTAAGCTGGTAAAGGAAATTGGCATGAAGCAGACCGGAATTCTTGTGAGCTGCTCGGACTACCATATTTTTCTCAAACTGAAAATGACGAGACGACAGGCAATGGAGCACTATCTTTCTGTCGTTAAGGAATGTCTGGACGAGGGAATCAGCGTAAGATGCCATTTAGAGGACATCACAAGAGCGGATATTTACGGATATGTCGTGCCGTTTTGTCAGGAGCTGATGAAGCTGTCAGAACAGTACGGACTGCCGATTATCGTGCGTGCCTGCGATACAATGGGATATGGCGTAAACTTTCCGGGGGCGGTTATTCCAAGAAGTGTTCAGGGTATTATTTATGCGATTCACACTCACGCAGGAGTACCTCATGAGTGCATAGAGTGGCATGGTCATAATGATTTTTACAAGGCGGTTTCAAACTCTACGACAGCATGGCTTTATGGCTGCGCCGGTGTCAATACGTCACTTTTCGGTATCGGAGAGCGTACCGGCAATACACCGCTTGAGGCGATGGTGTTTGAGTACGCGCAGCTGCGCGGAACGTTAAACGGTATGGATACCACTGTGATTACGGAACTTGCAGAATATTATGAGAAAGAAATCGGATATCAGATTCCGCCGAGAACGCCGTTTGTCGGAAAGAACTTTAATATTACGAGGGCGGGCATTCATGCAGACGGTTTGCTGAAGAATGAGGAAATTTATAATATTTTTGATACAGAGAAATTCCTGCACAGACCGGTGCTTTGTGCCGTTTCAAATACTTCCGGTCTTGCGGGCATCGCACATTGGATTAATACATACTTTAAGCTTCCGGATGAGAAGAAAATTGAAAAGAACTCCGAGCTTGTAGCATATGTTAAAACATGGGTAGACGCAGAGTATGAGGGCGGACGCGTTACGGTTCTTACTGATGATGAGCTTTTAAAGGTCATTGGCGAAGGATGCAGTACGCTCGGAATAACCCTTTAAATGAATAACCAGAACTTAGACAATATAAACAAAATAAGGTGCGATTACGCTTGCGACGAGCACCGTTTTTGTTTATATTGTCTAAGTTCGTAATTAGCGATAACAGTTTTTAAGCGAGGAAACATAATGCTCGATAAACAAAGAAAGCAGCGTTTGGCGCAGTGGCTGATAATACTGACAGTATTTTCCATATGTTTTAGTTTATCATGCTTTTTGCCAATATATAAGGCGCCTGATGAGGTAATGAGATATGATGTTTCTGCATATATACTGGAACATCATAGACTGCCGGCTGGCTCGGACGAAGAAATTATTAATGAACTTTGGGGCTTTTCTTATGCATTTACCCCGTATTTGCCCTCTATACTTGCGGCAGGAATAATGGCAATAGTTTCAGTCTTTAGCAGCAATGCGGTTGTCATGGTTATCGCATCCCGTTTCGTAAACGTCTTGGCGGCAACCGGCTGTGTCTGGCTGGGGTTTAAAATTGGAGAAAAGCTGTTTACTAAAGATGAAAGCCGTTTTTTATATTCTGTGTTTATCGGATTTCTGCCACAGATTGTGTTTTTGGCGGCATACCTTAACAACGATACTTTTGCTGTATTTACGTCAATGCTCATTTTGCTTGGCTGGCTTTATGGAAAAGAGCAGCATTGGAGTTATAAAAGTTGTCTGTTTCTGGGATTTGCTATCAGCTTATGCGCATTGACTTATTATAATGCTTATGCGTGGATAGTCTGCAGTATTTTATACTATTTTGGAACTGTTATACAAGATAAGAACATTGAGAATAAGAGGAAATATGCCATAGTGCATGGCTCTGTTATTGCTCTGACAGTATTGGTATTGGCAGGGTGGTTCTTTATCAGGAATGCGGTACTTTATGATGGTGACTTCCTGGGAGTAAATGCACAGAAAGCATGTGGAGAGATTTATGCTGTGGAAGCTCTTAAGCCTTCTAATCGTGTTACTTATGCGAATGAAGGAAAAACGATATGGAATATGCTGATGGAAACGGAATGGATAAGTTATAGCGTGAAGAGCTTTTTTGCCTGTTTTGGCGCTCTGGATATATGGGTATCAGCTAAATATTATATATGTTATGGAGTATTAATGTGTGTAGCCGGAGCAGGTTTTGTATATGGCTGCCTGAAAAGAAAGGGCAGAAGCGAAAACAGGCTGCTGTATATATGTTGTGCGTTATGCATGGTAATTCCTGTGATTTTGAGCGCTTATAATTCATATTCCAGCGATTATCAGGCTCAGGGACGTTATCTGATGCCAGCGCTTCCTGCACTTATGCTGTGCGTGGCAAAAGGATATCAGCAGATTGATGACATACTGGGAAAACGAAGGCAGTATGCTGCGATTGCAGTATGTGCGCTGTGGCTGTTTTGCTTTATAATGATTTTTGTGAAGGTAATGATGCCGCAGCTTTATATAGGAATTAATAACATTTGAATAGAGGGAGAAAAAGGATGAAAATTCAGAGCATCGATATTGTAGGATTAGGCGCGCTTGGAGTAATGTATGCGGACTTCTTTACGAAGAAGCTGGGCAAGGAGAATGTACGTGTGCTTGCAGACCATGACAGAATTGGGAAATATAAAAAGGAAACAATTACTTTCAACGGCGAAGTATGTGATTTTAATTATTGTGACGCAGCTAAAGAGAGCCGCAAGGCGCAGCTTCTTTTGTTTGCGGTGAAGTACGGAGCCTTGGAGACGGCTATGGAAGAAGTGGCGCATCTGGTAGCTCAGGATACGGTTCTGATTTCTGCATTGAACGGAATTCGCAGCGAAGACGATTTAAGCGCTAAATTCGGTTGTGAAAAGGTGGTACACTGTATCGCGCAGAAGATGGATGCTCAGAAAGCGGGAAGTACTGCGACATGTGCCAATAAAGGCGAACTGGCGCTTGGTATTTTGAATGGTGGGAGAGAAGAGTGTCTGAATGCAGTTAAAGAGTTTTTTGAGGAAACAGGATTCGCATATTCCTGTCCGAGTGATATGAGGCATGCCATGTGGGGTAAACTGCTCTGTAATGTCGGTGTGAATCAGACATTATCTTTATGTGAAGGAACTTACCGCAGTGTGCAGCAGGAGGGAAAAGAGCGTGAAATGATGAAGGCAGCTATGCGCGAAACAATCCTTGTAGCAAATGCGGAAGGAGTAGACTTATCGGAAAAAGACTTAAATGACTGGGTGGCAGTCATAGATACTCTTAATCCTGATGGTGAACCGTCTATGCGACAGGACAGCAAGGCAGGCAGAAAAACAGAAGTAGTGCTCTTCGCAGGAACAATATGTGAATTGGGGAAAAAACATGGAATCGCTACTCCGGTGAATGATATGTTTCTTGAGAAAATTA
>JAIDPH010000250.1 GCA_029062885.1 Lachnospiraceae bacterium | reverse complement strand
GCTCTGGATTATGCCCGAAATTGATGTTATAGATAACCACGTTCAGTTCTAGCGACGGGTGTTCCGGCTTCTTTTCAAATGCATCTGACAGGCGCAACACCTGCTGCTCGGGCTGGAAATCCGTTCCGTTATAAAATACGACGAATCTGGGAGCTGGAATTTTAACGAGTGATTTACTGTATAGGTTTTTGTCCATTATCCGGTTCTGCAGTACCCTGGTCACATAGACCAGATCTCGTAACGGCATGTTCGGGTTTAAAGTGGACTGGTGTTCATAGAGCAGCAGTTCAAAATCAAACACAAAAGAAATATCATTCTTATAATTCATATAGACCGCATTATCCAGTGTGGTGATTTCCAAGATGTTCACATCCGTGTATGCAGTGTCATTCAGTGCATTGTACAGGCTTAGCAGGTTTTCCTTTTCACTAAAAAGCATTCGGAAAACGGTGTCCTTGTAGTTGCGCTGTACACTTATTTCACATAATTTCGAGTTGTTCGTTTCTGTTTCGTTCTTTACTGTTTTCTTTGTTTTTGTGTAGTTCGCTTTTGTTTCATTCATCTAATGTCCTCCTTAATAGTGTCCGGTCAATCTTTCCGGATGGGCAGACTGCCGATACAGGAGAACCGCTTCAGATCCTCCTGCTTTGTGTGAATGTGAATTGGATTCAAAGCATGGATTTTCTGAAACTTAGAATATAAAGAAATAACTGATCTGTTCATGATAGAAAATATGCTTTTCATTACTATAGCACGAATTCATTATCAATGTAAATATATTTCTGACAAAAATATTAACGAAAAAATGTCAATATTGCAAGCTATACTTAAAAAATGCGATCTGTATCAAATCGCTGTTACCCTTCAAGCAGAGGAACTTCCTGATATTGTATCTGTGGGATGGGTACTTTATTTGTCACATGTTTAATAAAGTGTTGTGAATTACAATTTGAGATTTCCGTCTGTCGATGTAAAATAACAGACAAGATATCAGATATGTTTATAAGTCTGATACAGCAAAATATCCCCTTCTTCTATTATATAGCTGTCCGATGGCAGAATGACAGCGCCTTTTCGCACAACGGCAATCACATCGATTCCAAAGCCCGATTCTATCTGCTGTACCGGCAGATTAAGAAAAGGGCTGTCGTTTCCTACGGTAACGCTGACTGTTCCCCGGACGCCGGTGTTTACCTTGCTTTGGTTCTGAAGCTGTGTATACTGTTCCACAAATCCCGCTGAAATGATACCGGTAGGAATTGCCACCGCGCCTACGCCCAGAAATGATATAAAAATTGCCATGATCCTTCCCAGCACGGTTACCGGATAAATATCACCGTAACCTACCGTAAGTATGGTTGATATGCTCCACCACATACCTGAAAAGGCATTATTAAAAACCTCCGGCTGTACGTCATGCTCTGCGCTGTACATACACAGAGAAGAGGCCATCATCAGCACCAGAATGATAAAGACTGATGAAATGATCTGATTTCTTTTTTCATATAAAACAGACGTAATGACATTAAAAGAATCATAGTATGCATTGATCCTGAACAGGTGGAATATTCTGACTACTCGTAACATTCTGAATACAACAAATCCCGACAGGAAAAAGAAGGGCAGAATGGTACACAGATCCACGATTCCGTCAAAGGAAAGGAGGAAGCGAAGTACCGCCTTGATTCCTTTTTGGTCAGGATACAGATATTCCGCAGTCCATATTCTCAGAATATATTCTATGCAAAAGATAACAACCGTTACCGCTTCTATGCCCCTGAAGATGGAGGTATACTGATTCAACTGCTCAAAGGTCTCCATAAACAGGATCGCAAGATTCACCAGAATTACGGCAACGATAAAGATATCAAATGCCCTGCTTATGAAATCATTTCTTTTACCGATTTGTATAATATCAAAAATACGTTTTTTTCTTTTCTCATTAACAAGTCTGTGCATATCGATTTTCTGTGTCCTGCTCTTTCTGTAGTTCTTCGCATTCTAATTACCTGAAATTACTCTCACAGCCCACGGAGAATGCATGCTTTTTGCATTCTCCCAGACATGACTTAGTTATACTTAGGCGGCGTTATGACGCCTTAGTATAACTTCATGTCTTATTATATCATATAGATAGATGTCACAACGTAAATCATTAAAGCAAGAATTGCATCGCAATTCTCGTGACACAAGCTGCTGAGCTTGCGTCTATTATATCATAAATGTGCAATTTATGCCTGACTTATGCCGAGAATAGAAGTTTCATACCACTTTACGGTCGATTCAGGGTGATTTTCGGTCGATTCACGCTGGTTCATATCTTTTTTCGGATTACTGCGGTATATTATTTATCAGATAGATATGGAAGGAGTACTTTGTTATGGACCGTATATTGGATAAGAAACCTGTGAATACATCAAGGCAAAATGAATTTGATTATTTAAAAGGTTTTTTTATGGTGTTTATCTTTCTGGTACACGCCTATCAGGCAACATCGAGCAATGAAGATATCGTTATAAGAGTAATATACGGTTTTGCCACCTTATCGGGTGCCGCCATATTTATCTTTGTAATGGGTATGGGCACGGTATACAGCAGGCGGTCAGAACCAAAGACACTTGCAAAGAGCGGTATTGTTATGATCGCATACCAATACCTGAGCAATATAGCTTATGTTGCAGCATTGTCTTTGCCCTATCTGTTCGTAAGGAACAAACTTGACGACAAGCAGGTATATTATGATCTTTTGTCGGAATATCTGCAGTTTAT
>JAIDPH010000025.1 GCA_029062885.1 Lachnospiraceae bacterium | reverse complement strand
CTAAATCAGCAGGCGGCTGGGCTCAGGATGGTATGGATATGACTCAGGAATTCATTGACGCATTGGTACCGGGTTCAGTAATTACCATTTCTTACACGAGTGAGACCGGAAATATGTGGGTCGTAATGAATGGTGCAGCAGCAGGCTGGATGAGAGTTGGCGTAGGCGATGCAGACGGCAGTGGACAGGGATATGCAGCATGTGATGGCTCTACCTGCCAGATTCCTTATGAGATGATCGCAGAATACTGCGGTGATGACGTATCTACATGGGGTGCATCTATACAGTGTGAATCTGATGGAGCATGGGAAGTATACAGCATGTCTGTTGGACAGTCACCTGTAGAGTAAAATAAGGAATAGGAAGGAGAATAAGCAAGAATGAAAAATGTTAAAAGATTTTTAGCGCTTGGTCTTGCAGCAGTTATGACTCTGTCACTTGCAGCATGCGGAAACAGTGGAAATACTGACGGCAATACCAATGCAAATAATAATGCTAATACTGATACTAACACTAACGCTAATACCGATACTAATACCAATAACAATGTTGCCAGCTCAGGAGCTTCAGGTGATGTATATATCGGTACATGGTGGACAGAGCATACATATTATGACAGCAGCAATACAGACTTAGCAGATAAGAGCGACTGGGAATCCTGTCAGGATAAGGAAGGTCAGACTGAAGACGAACTTAAGCAGAACGCTATTAACCGTCAAAGCCATCAGATGATGTTTGATAACAAGTCTAAGATTGAAGAGAAATATGGCGTAAAATTCTACTTCAATAACCTGACATATTCAGGTGTTAAGGAATCCGTAAACACCTCCATTATGGCAGGAAGCCCTGACTGTGATATCTATCTGCTGGAGCCTGCAGTAGCTATTCCGGCACAGATGAACGGCATGGCTGTTGATTTGAAGACAATTCTTCCTGAGGATGATGATTTATTTACCGAGCAGAAGAATGTTTCATATCTGGATCTGGGAGACGGCAAGGCATGTATCCTGATGAGAGCAGAAGCTCAGGCACAGGTTGCATCTACTTATCCTTTGGCATTCAACATTCAGATGTTGGAAGATAACAATCTGGAAGACCCCAGAGATCTCTGGGAGCGCGGAGAGTGGACATGGGATAAGTTCAATGAATACTGCCAGATACTTACACAGGATACTGACGGTGACGGACAGATTGACCAGTACGGATATTGCGGTTATGTAATGGAAACAATATCAGAACTTATGATGAGCAATGGTACAGGAATCGCTACAGGTTCTAAAGAAACATTGTCTTCTTCACAGACTGGTGAAGTTCTTCAGCAGATGTATGATATGTATAATGTAAATAACGTATGTTATCCTTATGATTATGAAATCGATGGCGGAAATCCTTCTGACAGCATGAGAAATCAGTATACACAGGGTAATATCGGATTCACTCCTCTGGCTGCATGGATTCAGTCAGGTAACGGCGACTATGACTGGGATGGTACATTAGGTGTTACACTGCCCTTTGATATTGCATACGTTCGTTGGCCGGTAGGTCCTTCCGGTAATAAAGACACTAACCCTGGTAAGAATGCTATGGGCGGTGAATTCTATATCATCGCTGCAGGCGGCAAGAATCCTGAGCAGGCATATCATTTACTTTACGATATGTGGAACTGGTATGATGGAGATACATCTATACGTGATTCTAAGGAACTGATGAGCTGGTGGTACAGAGTAACCGCTAAAGACACAGCGCTTCAGGATGCTAACTTTAACGTAATGTTTGAGTGTGGCGCTAAGACTACTCTTGACTTGTGGCAGAGTGTTGGTGTTGACTACGGAACAGATGCAGGTAACGGACTTGAGCTTCTTATCAGAGGTGAGATGACTCCCGCTCAGTTCCAGGAGACATTCAAGCAGCAGGTACAGGATGGACTGGATGCATACTTCGGAGGTTAATTGAAGCTCAATAGAAGTATATATAATAAGACCGGAGCAGCTAAGGCTGTTCCGGTTTTTTCATGTTATTTATGTCTTTATTGATTTTCTTGCTCGTATAATACGGTTGACTAAATGAATTTAAAATATTATGATAAAGTCGTATTGTTTGGGGAAACAGGTGTAAATCCTGTACGAGCCCGTCGCCGTGAGGTACATCGGATTTCTATATCAATCTGTCAGCCTGACCTAAAGCCACAGTTTAGGGAAACGCCATTGGATAATATCTGAGAAGGCGGCTTACAGAGTGCCAAGTCGAAATATCCAAACAGTAAAAATCCTCTTTTAATAACTGCGAGTGCCGGTTTATAGAGGAAATATAATATCAAAGGAGATTAAGAAAATGCAAATGAAACGTAGTAAAAAATTACTGTCATTCATCCTTTGTATCGCGCTTACTGTGGCTATGGCGCTATTTACAACCGGCTGTAATGGCAGCACAAATCCGTCTTCAGGTGCGGGAACTGAAGCAAATACGCAGATTGAAGACAATGCCCAGGTTGGCGACAATTCTCAGCCAGAGTATCAGCAGCTTGGAGAAGGCAGTACCAAATTTACCTTTACCGTGGTGGATGGAGAAGGTGAAGAGACACGGTTTGAAATCCATACCGATAAAGAAATTGTAGGAGAGGCTTTGATTGAGCTTGAACTGATTGCCGGAGATGAGGGCGAATTTGGTCTTTATGTAAAAACAGTTAATGGAATAACTGTTGATTACGATAAAGACGGAAAGTACTGGGCATTTTACGTGGATGACGAGTATGCTCAGGCAGGAGTTGATTCTACAACGGTCACAGAAGGGGCAAGCTATGCCTTTAAGGTAGAATAGGCATGAAACTTACAATCAGGGAAGTCGTCGTATTTGGAATGCTCGGGGCCGTTATGTATGCATCAAAGATAATTATGGAGATACTGCCTAATGTTCATCTGCTTGGTGTATTTGTGATTGCGTTTACGGTGGTTTACAGGAAAAAAGCGTTATATCCGATTTATACATATGTGCTTTTGAACGGTGTTTTATGCGGCTTTGCAGCATGGTGGATTCCATATTTGTATTTATGGATTGTTCTTTGGGGAGCTGTAATGCTTTTGCCCAAAAGAATGCCAAGAAAAATACGTCCCATCGTGTATATGACAGTTTGCGCCATGCACGGGTTTCTGTTTGGAACACTTTATGCTCCGGCGCAGGCGATACTGTACGGACTAAATTTTAAGGGAATGATAGCATGGATTATCGCAGGACTTCCTTTCGACTGTATACACGGTATAAGTAATTTCTTCTGTGGGATATTGATTATGCCGATTATCCTGGTACTGAGGCATACGGAAGAGAATACTATATTGTCATAAAAATCCGAATGTGGTATAATCATTCGCAGTACAGATGTTTTTAGTTATCTGCACTGCGGATGATTTTTTATTGGATGTGACTCCCATAGGAGACACTTCTATTAAGCAGGAGGATTATCATGCTGTTAGCAATTGACATGGGTAACACGAATATCGTTATCGGCTGCATTGATGGCGATAAAATATGCTTCGTGGAACGTATTTCCACTTCCACAGTCAAAACGGAGCTGGAATATCTGGTTGATTTTAAGACCGTTATGGAGCTTCACGACGTAAGCGCATTTGATATTGACGGAGCTATTATTTCCTCTGTTGTTCCTCCGCTTACGCTTGTTATAAAATGTGCAATTGAAAAGTTGATAAAAATCACACCGCTTATAGTAGGTCCGGGTTTAAAGAGCGGAATTAATATACTGATGGATAATCCATCCCAGTTAGGAAGCGATCTTGTAGTGGATTCCGTGGCGGCGATGAATGAGTATGGAGCGCCGGTAACCATTATCGATATGGGAACTGCCACTACTATCTGTGTAGTGGATAAAAATAAGAATTATATAGGCGGTCAGATTCTTCCGGGGGTGAGGGTTTCTCTGGAGTCTTTGGTAAACAGGACTTCACAGCTTCCGAGAATCAGTCTGGAAGCACCTAAGAAGATTATCGGTAAAAACACCATAGACTGTATGAAAAGCGGTATTATCATGGGACAGGCAGCCTGTATAGACGGTATGATTGAGCGTATCTGGGATGAACTCGGATATCAGACCACGGTAGTTGCAACCGGAGGACTTGCGGGCAGCATCGTTCCTCACTGTAAGACGAAGATTATCTGTGATAATGAGCTTATTTTAAAGGGCTTGAATATTATATATCATAAAAATGTAGTGTGAGATATAAATATGTATTCGGGGGTATGGAATTAATGAGAATCGGAATGGGTTATGACGTACACCGACTGACAGAGGACAGAAAACTGATACTTGGCGGGGTGGATATCCCATATGAAAAAGGGCTGCTTGGACATTCAGATGCGGATGTCCTGTTGCATGCTGTTATGGATGCACTGCTTGGTGCGGCAGCGCTTGGAGATATTGGAAAACACTTCCCCGATACTGACGAGCAGTACAGGGGAATATCGTCCATAAAGCTTCTTAAGCGCGTAGGCGAATTATTAGAGGAGCATTTATTTCTGATTGAAAATATAGATGCAACTATCATAGCACAAGCGCCGAAAATGCGGCCATATATTGATACAATGCGTGAGAATATCGCAGATGCATTGCAGATAGATATCGCGCAGATTAATGTAAAGGCGACAACTGAGGAAGGACTCGGCTTTACCGGAAGTGGAGAAGGAATCGCCGCACAGGCGGTATGTATACTTACTTCCGCCGTAGATAATTTTGATAAGAATACCGCTTGGATGGATAGCTGTGTGGGGTGCAGCGGCTGTCCAAGGAAGAAAGGATGATATAAAATGAAATACAAAGCTCTGGTTACAGGAAAGAATAATTCCATTATTGATGATTTCTTCGTACATATGGATACAAATTTTGAAGTTATGTCTACATCTACGCGTTTTGGAGATATAATCAGGCATATTAAATATTTTGATCCTGATGTCTTTATATATTGTCTGAGTGGCGAAACACCGGATAACCTTCGGCAGATGAATAATATTAAACATAATCTTGCACCGACAAGAATACCTTTTGTTCTGGTAGGTTCTAAGGAAGAGTGTGACGAATTTGAGAAGTTTGCCGTGAATGTTGCAAACATGGTGCTGGTAAAACCGTATACGGCAAACTCAATCCAGGAAAAGATTCTGAACTTTCTGGATGAACGTCAGGAATATGTACAGGCATACCGCAGCAGACCTGATGATCAGAATGACATGAATGACCAGAATGATAAGAAGAATAAGAAAACGAAAAAAGATAAAAAGAGCACGACAGTGCCTGCAGACATTGATTCTTTAAAAAATGCGCTTTCTTCGTTGGAAGCAGCATTGTCTTCCCCATCAGATACTTCCGAATCTAATCAGAAGATAGATTCTAAGGAAACAGCGGTATCTGAAACGGCAGAGCGTAAACATATTCTGGTGGTGGATGATGACCCTGTTATGTTAAAGGTGTTGAAGGAGCAGCTTCATGACGATTATGATGTTGCAACTGCTATCAGCGGAAAAATTGCATTGAAGTTCCTTGAGAGGAAGAAGACTGATTTGATATTACTGGATTATGAAATGCCGGAAGAGAGCGGACCTGTAGTTATGGAAAAGATACGTGCCAGGGATTCCGTTAAGGATATACCGATAGTTTTTCTGACAGGGGTGTCGGAACGTGAGAAAATTACGGAAGCACTTGCATTAAAACCGCAGAGTTATTTGTTGAAACCTGTTGATCGGGAGAAACTGATGAAGGTTATTACAGATGTCATCGGGTGAAAGAGGGATTGATACATGGGGAATGATTTTAATGATTTATATTTAACAGATTTGATTGATAGAGATACTTTACAGAGGATACAGGATGCTTTTTCACGCATGACTGGTATGGCAGCTCTAACTACGGATGCAAATGGCGTTGCTATAACGGAAGGCTCTAACTTTACGGAATTCTGTATGAAGTATACAAGGAAATCTAAGGTTGGCTGTGAGCGTTGTGAGAAATGTGATAAAGAAGGAGCGGAACTGGCGTTGAAAAACGGCCGTTCTATTATTTATTTTTGTCATGCGGGGTTGATGGATTATGCGGCGCCGGTTATGGCAAATGATAAGCTTGTAGGCTGTTTTATCGGTGGACAAGTGCTAGTTGAGCAACCTGATCCGGAAAAAATCAAAAAGACTGCGGTTGAAATTGGAGTTGACCCGGATGAGTATTTGGAAGCAGCCATGAAAGTAAACGTTATAGAGCAGGAGGAGCTTGATAACGCTGCCAGATTTCTTTCGATAATTTCGAGTGTTTTGTCCGATATGGCATACAGTAAATATCAGGTTTATAAGGCGAATGAGGACCTTGAGAGAACATCGAGTATGAAATCGGATTTTCTTGCCAATATGAGCCATGAGATCCGTACGCCTATGAATGCGGTTATTGGAATGGCGGAGATGGCTCTGAGGGAGGAGCTTCCTGAGGCGGCAAGGGAATACATTAATCAAATCAAGGAAGCCGGAAGATCGCTTCTTACCATCATCAATGATATTCTGGATTTTTCTAAGATAGAGTCCGGAAAGATGGATATAAATGTCGATGATTATGACTCCATGTCTATCATAAATGATGTTACAAATATAGTCATGACAAGATTAAAAGGCAAAGAGGTGGAGCTTATTCTTGATATTCCGCCAAGCCTGCCCAGTAAACTTTTGGGAGATAATATAAGAATCAAGCAGGTGCTTTTAAATCTGGCAAATAATGCGGCCAAATTTACCTCAAGAGGAAAAATAACCCTGAAAGTGAATTATGAAAAAATAGCTGATGATGAGATTGAGCTGTATGTTTCAGTTGAGGACACCGGAATAGGAATTAAGCCGGAAAATCTTGATATGTTGTTTAAGTCATTCCAGCAGGTGGACAGCAAAAGAAATCGTAATATCGAGGGTACGGGACTTGGACTTGCCATTACCAAACAGCTTTTGGAACTGATGGGCGGGAGTGTATGGGTAGAGAGTGAATACGAAAAAGGAAGCAAATTCTCATTTAAACTTCCGCAGAAGGTTATTGATGATACGCCGGCTATCAAAATTGATGATCCGAAGAATATTCTTGTAACAGGATTGATTTCTAACTCATATGTAGCAGAGCGTTTACGTGATGATGCACAAAGACTTGGGGTTGAATATGAAGAGCTGGATTCCGAAATGGGATTTGATATGCTGCGTGTTAAAAAAAAGGTTTTCCTGTTTATCGAGAACACAGTATTCTCTCCGTCGCTTGAAGAGTTTGTCAGGAGCAATCCTCATATTAAAGCGGTTTTGATAATTGACTTTTTCGATAACGTAAAATATGACATTCCGAATTTACTTGTTATAAAAAAGCCGCTTTCCATTCTGTCTGTGGCTATCATACTCAATGGTGAGGAACGTGATTCGGATAATGACGAAATGAGCGAATTTGAGTTTACGGCGCCTGATGCGGACGTCCTTATTGTAGATGATAACGCTGTAAATCTGACTGTTGCTAAGGGCTTATTGGAGCCGCTTAAGATGAATACCGATACGGCGGCAAGCGGTATGGAGGCTCTTGATAAAATCGGTAAGCATCACTATGATATTGTTTTTATGGATCACATGATGCCCGAACTGGATGGAGTGGAGACTACACGTATTATCAGGCGGCTCCATCCGGAATACAATGATGTGCCGATTATTGCACTTACTGCGAACGCTGTAGAGGGAACGAAGGAGAGGTTCTGTCAGGAAGGCATGAATGACTTTATTGCCAAGCCGATAGAGTTGCGTATGCTGATATCCAAGGTGCGGCAATGGCTTCCTATAGAAAAAATTCAAAAGGTGCATATGTCGAAGAGCGGAACTGCGGATGCAAAAAATGTCAGATATATTGTGGTTGGAGACCTTGACGTATCATATGCCATGAAATTTCTGGGGAGCGGAACTTTGTTCTGGAATGTATTAAATGTATACTACCGTGCCATTGATAAAAAGGCAAAGCTGATTAAATCGCTGGAAGAAAGCGAAGACTGGACAGGATATACCATAGAAGTACATGCTCTGAAAAGTTCTTCCAAACAAATAGGTGCACTTTCTTTATCCGATAAGGCAGCTGCTTTGGAAAAAGCAGGAAATGCGAGGGACATAGAATTTATACATGAAAAAACCGATGAAATGCTGGAGCAGTATGAAGGATACATATCCGTATTTAAGCATTTCTTCCCTGAAGAAGAGGAAGGCGATAAGGAGACTGCATCCGTAAGTATACTTCTTGAACATTTTTCATATATGCAGGAAGCACTCGAGAATCTGGATATGGACAGGATGGAAGAAGTTATTGGAGATATGAATCATTTTTCCTATGAAGACTGGCAGCAGGAGATGTTTGAAAAGCTGAAAGTTGCAGTAGAGGAGATTGATGTGGATAGCTGTGAAGAAATTCTTAAGGATTGGGAAAGCAGATTAAAAGGTGAGTAGGATACAGGCTAAGTGAGACCATGACGGTTGGGTTTATATATGGCAGAAACGGATATCCTGCATACTTTATCCTATAGGAAATTTAAAGGAGTATGGTTATAAATGGGACTTATCAGATATATCAAAGAAGAGATAAAGCTCATAAGAGAACGTGACCCGGCCATTCATTCCAATATGGAGGTGTTCCTATATCCGAGCTTCAAAGTAATGCTGTATTACCGCATTGCTCATAGATTGTATGAAAAAAAGCATTTTTTCTTAGCCAGATGGATATCTCAGAAGGGTGTACGCAAAACAGGGATTGAGATTCATCCCGGTGCACAGATTGGAAAAGGGTTTTTCATTGACCACGGAAACGGGGTCATCATTGGCGAGACCACTATAATAGGTGATAATGTCACATTATATCAGGGCGTTACATTAGGAGGTACGGGTAAGGAACATGGCAAGAGGCATCCGACCATCGGTAATAATGTTATGATTAGTACAGGCGCCAAGGTACTTGGCTCTTTTACTATCGGAGACAACAGCAAGGTTGGAGCCGGAAGCGTGGTATTGAATGAAGTGCCGCCAAATTCTACGGTAGTAGGAGTCCCGGGACGTGTGGTTAAGCGAGGGAATATTTCACTGCCACAAGAGGAAATGAATCAAATTGACTTGCCTGATCCGATTATGGAAGATTTGGCGATTCTCCAACACGAGAATGAAGAACTGACTAACCGTCTGATTGATTTGGAACGCGAAGTACGGGAAATGAAGCGTCGTACAGACGGAGATAATGGTTAGTGTGAAAGGAGCATTGGTATTAATATGAAAATATATAATACTTTATCAAGAAAAAAGGAAGAGTTCGAGCCGATTCAGCCGGGTAAGGTCAGCATGTATGTGTGTGGACCCACGGTTTATAATCTGATTCATATAGGCAATGCCAGACCGATGATTATTTTTGACACTGTCAGAAGGTATATGGAATATAAGGGCTATGAAGTCAACTTTGTTTCTAATTTTACGGATGTCGATGATAAGATTATAAAAAAGGCGAATGAGGAAGGTGTGGATTCTTCCATAATTTCCGAGCGTTACATTGAAGAATGCAAAAAAGATATGAAGGCGATGAATGTAAAGACGGCAACGACACATCCGAAGGCTACTAATGAAATAGATGGAATGTTAGAAATGATAGGCATACTTTTGGAAAAAGGTCATGCTTATGTAGCGTCAGACGGAACAGTATATTATAAGACAAGAAGCTTTAAGGAGTATGGGAAACTGTCGCATAAAAACCTGGATGATTTGCGTGGCGGCAATCGTTCTCTTTTGGTTACAGGAGAAGATCAGAAAGAAGACCCGTTGGATTTTGTGCTCTGGAAGCCAAAGAAGGAAGGCGAGCCATATTGGGAATCTCCATGGTGCAAGGGCCGTCCGGGATGGCATATTGAATGTTCGGTAATGAGTAAAAAGTATTTGGGAGACGAAATAGATATTCATGCAGGAGGGGAAGACTTAATTTTTCCTCATCATGAGAATGAGATTGCACAATCTGAGGCAGCCAATGGTAAACCTTTTTCAAAATACTGGATGCACAATGGTTTTTTGAATATTGACAATAAAAAAATGTCCAAGTCATTAGGCAATTTTTTCACGGTAAGGGATATAAGTGAAAAGTATGATTTGCAGATTCTGCGTTTCTTCATGTTATCCGCACATTACAGAAGTCCGCTCAATTTCAGCGCCGACTTGATGGAGGCTGCTAAAAACGGTTATGAGAGAATTGTCACCTGTGTTTCTAACCTGAATTACTTATTGGAAGCATCGCAGCAGGATAATGCAGTAAGTGATGCTATGAACGCGCAGGAGACTGCAGATATTGAAGAGGCGAAAGGCTTTATTCATAAGTTTGAAGAAGCTATGGATGATGACTTCAATACTGCTGATGCGGTTTCAGCTATTTTTGAATTGGTTAAATTTGCCAACACGAAGGTGACGGAGCAAAACAGTAAGGAATTCATAAGAGCTATAAAGGATGAGATTGTCATGCTTTCTGATATATGCGGTCTGATTGTGGAAAAGGAAGCTGAAATTTTGGACAGTGAAGTCGAGAGTCTGATTCAGGAGAGACAGGACGCCAGAAAATCAAAGAATTTTGCCAGAGCTGACGAGATACGGGATACTTTATTGAAACAGGGCATCGTTCTGGAAGATACCAGAGAAGGTGTGAAATGGAAAAGAGCGTGACAATTTTAGACGCAATCAAGGAGAAATTTGACTGCGGTGAAGTGGATATAAGAACATATTCACCTCTTACTTTAGCTTATATCGGAGATGCGATTTATGATTTAGTCATTCGTACCGTCGTAGTAGAGCGTGCCAACAGATCAGCGAAAAATCTTCATAAAACAGTAATACGCTATGTGAATGCAAGAACACAGGCACAGATGGTTGAAGTATTGGAGGCTGAGCTGAGCGAAGAGGAAGCCGCAGTTTATCACAGAGGCAGGAATGCTAAAGCATACACTACAGCAAAGAATGCTTCTGTCGCTGAATACCGTATGGCTACGGGACTGGAGGCACTTTTTGGATATCTGTATATGAATGGTGAAACAGACAGGCTTCTTGCATTAGTACGATTGGCCTTGGAAAAGATGGATATAATGATATAGTGAAGCTATGTTTACACTAAGAGAGGAGTATATTCACTAAAATGGGATATACAGAAATGGCGATAGAAGGAAGAAATGCAGTAATTGAAGCATTTCGCTCAGGAAAGACCATAGATAAGCTTTTCATTCTTGACGGATGTCAGGATGGTCCGATTATGACCATAAAAAGGGAAGCAAAAAAGCAGGATTGCCAGATTAAATACGTAAAGAAAGAAATGCTTGATCAGCTTTCTGAAACAGGAAAACATCAGGGCGTTATTGCTAAGATGTCGTCATATGATTATGCCAGTGTGGAATATATATTAGAGAGGGCACGGCAAAAAGGAGAGGATCCTTTCATTTTCCTGCTTGATAATATTGAAGATCCACACAATCTCGGAGCTATAATAAGAACAGCGAATCTGGCAGGCGCGCACGGAGTTATTATTCCAAAGAACAGAGCGGTTGGATTGACGGCAGCAGTAGCAAGAGCATCAGCGGGCGCGCTTAACTATACGCCTGTAGCTAAGGTCACGAATCTAAATAAAACGATGGAAGAACTAAAGAAAGAAGGTCTTTGGTTTGTCTGTGCTGATATGGATGGTACGACTATGTACCAGTTAAATCTGAAGGGACCTATAGGGGTTGTGATTGGTAATGAAGGTGAAGGCGTAAGCCGATTAGTAAAGGAGAATTGTGATTTTACAGCATCTATTCCGATGAAGGGAGATATTGATTCCCTGAATGCTTCCGTGGCAGCAGGAGTGATTGCTTATGAAATTGTGAGGCAAAGGTGGACAAAATGAGAAAATTATTCCGATTTATGCTAGTTGAATTTTATGTGTTGGCAGTCCTGGCAGTGACGACTGTTGAAGCTAAAGGTTATGTTGAGCGCACGGAAGAAAAAGCAGAAGAACAGCAGGATTCGGAGAATATTATGGCAGTAAATGTAGAGTTGACTGCCAACAATGATGAGAATGCAGAGGAAGAATCAAATGGTGATAACGTACTGAATAGTAATGAAGAATCAAGTGACGATGATAGACTTAATAATAATGAGGAACCAGGCGACGATGAGGAATTGAACAGTAACGAAGAATCGGATAGTAATGAAGATTCGGATGATGATATAAACAATGGTAGTTATTTTGATTTTTTTAGTAAATGGAAAAATGTTTGTGAACTGTTTGTGGGGGAGTTTGACAAAGTCAATGGACCGATTGGTTCGTATGAAACAACTCTGAGACTGAATCAGTTGGACAAGAAGCGCATAATGGAAAATGAATATGATTTTTCACAAGTGAAGATTGCGTGCTTGGGAGACAGTGTTACCGCGGCTTCTAATCTGGAAGACGAGGAGAATTACGAGCAGTATTCTTATCCCTCAGTATTGAAAGAA
Source organism: Lachnospiraceae bacterium (assembly GCA_029062885.1). Taxonomy (GTDB): domain Bacteria; phylum Bacillota; class Clostridia; order Lachnospirales; family Lachnospiraceae; genus UBA3282. The sequence continues at coordinate 8,201 of JAIDPH010000025.1, read as the reverse complement.
CTATTGGCTGCAGAAGAAGTATATAATTTGGGTATTGGAGGATCTTCTATAGGAAGATACTGGTTTGAGCCTTTTGTAGAGCGATATATGGAAATTCCTGAAGACACGGATATTATTATTGTTATGGGTGGATATAATGACGGTTTTTCCGCTACTAAAGAGGAGTTTGGCAGTCTGGAAGAGAGAGCATCTTCTACATTTTGCGGAGATTTGGATGAGTTGATGAGGGGAATTAAGGAGCATTATCCGGATGCGGTAGTTTTCTTTGTCGCACCACCGGCAAATTCGTTACATGGATTTCTTATGAGTCAGCGTGAAAATCTGGTTCCACAAGAAGAGTATGCTCTGGCAATAGAAATATTATCAAAAGAATACGGCTTTGAATTTATAGATTTGTATCATACCGGATTTCTTGATACATACGATGAGAAAAATGTAGAAGAGTTCGTTCCGGATACTACGCATGGGAATCATGAAGGATATCGGATTTTGGCGGAGCGTTTTGCCGGTGAAATTGTGGAATATTATAATATGAGTACTGTGATAGAAAGTGATACTGAAACAGAAGGTGATATTGGGACAGAAGGAGATAATGAGTCGGAAAGTGATAATGATACAGAAAACGATGCTGAGACAGATGGCGGTCTTGATATAGAAAGTGGTATTGATGAGGAAAACTATGTTGAGGCAGAAAGCGATACTTGAATGGTAGAATATGAAAGAGGAATATCAACAGTACAGTGATGAAGAACTTATGATGCATCTGCGGGATGGTGAAGATGGCATCATTGATTTCATTATGAATAAATATAAAAATCTTGTCAGAAGTAAGGCAAAATCCATGTATATCCTTGGAGCGGATGGTGACGACCTCATTCAAGAGGGCATGATCGGGCTCTTTAAGGCAATAAGGGATTTTGACAGCGGAAGAGATGCGAGTTTTTTTACTTTCGCTGATTTATGTATTTCCAGGCAGATGTATACAGCTGTGCAGGCATCCAGAAGGCAGAAGCATATACCGTTAAACACATATATTTCATTATATGCGACTTCAAGAAAAGATGATGACCATAATGAAGAGGATATGGCGCTTGTCAATATCCTGGCTCTTAAATCGGACCAAAGCCCGGAAGAGATGGTAATTGATAAAGAAAATGTAGAACAACTTGAGAAAATTATTGAAAAAGAACTGAGCGGATTAGAAAAGCAGGTACTTGATTTATATCTGACAGGGATGAGTTATGCTCAGATAGCAAAGGTGCTTGGGAGAGATGAGAAATCTACGGACAATGCCCTGCAACGAATTAAAAACAAGCTGAGGAAAGCACTCAGCTGCTGAAAAAAGCAATCCGGTCAAGGTATTGACAAACTAAAATGCCCTATGATACAATACAATATGGTAAACATATATACGTTTATCATGGTGGGCTGATGTAGCACAGTCGGTAGTGCGTCGCATTGGTAGTTATGGCATCACTGGTTCAATTTAATATGGTATAAGCTGATGTAGCACAGTCGGTAGTGCGTCGCATTGGTAGTGCGGAGGTCACGGGTCCGATTCCCGTCATCAGCTCTTGGGAAGTCCGATAAATCCGGGCTTCTTATTTTTTTGTGTTGCGTAGTATCAAAATGTGCTAAAAATTTATATAATAGCGGATGCTTTTTAAAAAAAATATTCAAAAAATATATGAATATTTGGAAAAATATAGTATGATACATATAGTAGAAATAAAATCCATCTTTGATAGGAGGATAATTATGCTGGCAACATTAATACCATTATTTGATGAAAACGTGGCGGTACGCGCCTATTCATTATTTGCGCAGAAAAAGAATTTTCTTTTGAATCCCAGTCTTCTTGGAACAGGCAGTAATGATGGAGCTGTTAATATTGCAGGACTTGATATTATTGACAGTATGGGTATTGAAACTTTATCTGTGGACTGTGACATATTTGTGGAAGTGAATAATATTTCCGTATTTTCAGATATTAATGCCGGGGTTCATGCATCTCATGAAAGAGTGGTTCTGTTGATGGATCCGACGATTACACCGGATGCCATGTATATCAACCGCTTAAATGAACTGAAGAAAATGGGATACAAAATGGCTATAAGGAAGCTTCCGGTCAGCAGCTTTGAACAATATAGCGGAGTTCTTCTTCTTATGGACTATATTTTGCTTGACCATAAAAAGATTAATATAAGCAATGCTAAAGCATTCTTTAGCAAGTTTTATCCGAATATCAAATTGTGTGCTGTAAACGTGGATTCACAGGAGGATTTTGATAAACTTAAGGCAGATGGCGGATATGATCTATATGAAGGTCATTTCTTCCGTGTTCCGGTTACGAAAGGACAGGAGGAGGTTGCGCCTCTTAAGGTAAACTATATAGAGCTTTTGAATCTGGTTAATGACAGTGATTTTGAACTGACGAAGGCAGCAGATGTAATCGGAAGAGATACTGCGCTTGTTATTTCACTGCTTAAGATGGTGAACAGAATGACCGTTAATTCGGAGATTACATCAATCAGGCATGCTGCGGCTATGCTGGGACAGAAAGAATTAAAAAAATGGATTAATACTGCGGTTGCAAATGAGATGTGTGCAGACAAGCCTAATGAGATTACCAGACTTTCTCTGCTTCGTGCTAAGTTTGCCGAGAATCTGGCACCGGTATTTGAGATGGCGGGCTTTTCACAGGAACTGTTCCTGATGGGGCTGTTTTCAGTACTTGATTTGATACTTGATAAGCCCATGGCAGAAGCACTCGATTTGGTAAAGGTGTCCAAGAATATCAGTGAGGCGTTGATAAACGACAAAGGCGAATTTGCACTGGTGCTTGATTTTATTCTTCAGTATGAGCAGGCGTCATGGCAGGAGGTTTCCAGACAGATGGTGCTGAAAAATATTGATATAGATCAGGTTTATGATGCTTATACCAAATCCTTGCAATGGTATCGTGATTTGGTTGTAGCAGATTAGTTAAAAGAAAACGGTGCAGTCAATTAGGGCTGCACCATATTTTTTTCAATCTAATAGGCTTATGTACACTTGTACAGGCAGGTCGGGAAGGAATGGAGGTTTAATATGTACAGGAATTTTATATTTGATTTGTACGGAACATTAGTTGATATTCATACGGATGAGGATAGCAGCATGGTATGGGAGAAGCTGGCGCTGTTTTACGGGTATCAGGGTGCGGTATATGCTCCGGAAGAATTGAAAAAAACATATGAGGGTTGTGTCAGAATATCTCTGAATCACACGCTGTCTCCGAAGCAAGCGTTGGAAAAGTATAAGAACATGGTTAAGACAAGTGGTTCCAATCTCCCGCCCTACTTGAATTTTTTAGGGAAGTACAATGATTATATCAGCGATTCTGAGACGGACTGCGAAAAGAATATTGGCGAAACAGAAGAAAAAGAAGGTAAGGCTGTGTATTATAGTCATGAAGGTGTGCCAGAGATTCAGATTGAGAGAGTTTTCGAGCAAATATATTTGGCAAAGCATGTGAAGCCTGATAAAGCTCTTGTGCTGCATACATGTCAGCTTTTCCGCGGTCTAACAACCGAGTATCTACGGCTTTATGATGGTGTACATGAAATGTTTAGGGCATTGAAGGAGAAGGGGAAAAAAGTTTATCTTTTGTCTAATGCTCAACGAGTTTTTACTGAATACGAATTAAATATGCTTGATATAACCAAATACTTTGATGCTATTATGATTTCATCAGATTATCGGATAAAGAAGCCCGATCCGTCTTTTTTCAAGATATTGCTGGATAAATACGAACTCAATCCTGAAGAAAGCATAATGATTGGAAATGATGAAAACTGCGACATAGCCGGAGCAAAAAGAGCCGGGTTGGATACTTATTATATCCACTCAAATATTTCCCCTGATTATACAGGAAATGTAGAGGCTACATACATGCAGATGGATATGGACATTAATAAGGTGTGCAGAACGCTTGGAATTATCTAGAACATAAGTATTAGTGGAAAATGTATAAGACTATATGTAATGGAGGAAAAGATATATGCCGAAGTGGTTAAATGATGCAGTATTTTATGAGATTTATCCTCAGTCTTTTAAGGATTCCAATGGAGACGGAATCGGAGATTTTAACGGAATCATTGAAAAACTGGATTATATTAAGGCACTGGGGTGTAATGCAATATGGATGAATCCGTGTTATGACTCCCCTTTTCGTGACGCCGGCTATGATGTACGCGATTATAAAAAGGCGGCCGCAAGGTATGGAAGCAATGATGATTTGATTCGTCTGTTTGAGGAAGTGCATAAACGGGATATGCATATTCTGCTCGATTTGGTGCCGGGGCATACGTCTGAGGAGCACGAGTGGTTTATAGAGAGCAAAAAGGCTGAGAAGAATGTATATTCAGACCGGTATATCTGGACAGACAGCTGGTTTCATTCACCGGAGGGACTTAATTATGTGGCGGGAGAAAGCCCGAGAAACGGCACTTACGTATTGAATTTCTTTAAGTGTCAACCTGCACTTAATTATGGTATTCTGCATCCGGATAAACCCTGGCAGAAGAGTGTAACAGATCCGGCATGTCTCGCAACAAGAGAAGCGCTTAAAGATATCATGAGATTCTGGCTGGATAGAGGCTGTGACGGTTTCCGCGTGGACATGGCGGATTCTCTTGTAAAGAAGGATGATGAGAAAAAGAGCGGTACAAGCGAAGTATGGAAAGATATCAGAAAAATGCTCGATGAGTCCTATCCGGATGCGGCGCTTGTTTCTGAGTGGAATAATCCGCAGATTGCGATTCCGGCAGGCTTCCACATGGATTTCTTTCTGGATTGGGTAGGAAACGGATATAATCTGTTGATGCGTGATGTGTCAGACGGTAAAAATAACAGTATTTTCTATAAGGATAGTGACAGAAGCATTCTGGATTTTATGGATGAATATATGGAAAAGTATGAAAAGATTAAGGATCAGGGGCATTACTGCCTGATTACAGGAAATCATGATACGATACGTGCGTCATATTATCTTAATGTGAGGGAATTAAAGCTTGTATATGCATTTATGCTTACAATGCCGGGGAATCCTTTTATATATTACGGTGATGAAATCGGTATGCGCTATATGCAGCTTGAGACGAAGGAAGGCGGTTATACGAGAACCGGCTCACGTACGCCGATGCAATGGGATGATACCAAGAATCACGGTTTTTCCACGGCAGCAGCAGAGGATTTATATCTGCCGGTAGATTTATCTGAGGATGCGCCCACGGCAGCAGGACAGGAAAAAGATAAGGATTCTCTGTTAAACGTGGTAAAAGATGTACTGGCGATTCGTAACGGTAATGGAGACTTGAAGGAAAATGCAAATCTGGAAATTCTCTATGCTAAGAGAGAAGAAAGAGCCTTTGCCTACAGGCGGGGAAATCTGCTTATGGTATGTAACCCATCGGGGCAGGAAGCAGCCATTGAAGGGAAAATGCTTCCGACGGCGGGAGAGAAGCTTTATCAAATCGGTGAAGTTGATTATCAGGCCGGAAAATATATTCTGGGAGAACAGTCTTTTGCTATTTGCCAGCTGTAAGACTGTTAATTGCTGCTATATGTGCAGTTATCCAAAAAGTCAGTCAGTATGCTTTCGGGGTCATCCGTAAAATTGTCCCTGCATGCCAGCTCAACACAGACGGCATTGCCTTCATAAACGCCAAAAGCGGATGCGCCTCGTGCATATGGATTGCTTTCTTTGATATAGCTATAGGTAATGAGTGTGTAGGTTTGCCCATTACAGGTGATTTCGTCTTCTTTTATAAGTTCATAGTTCATTTTTGCCGACGAGAGCCAATCATTCATGTTCTCTTGTGCTTTTTGGGAACTTACGAATTCGCCAAGCAAAAGATAAAGCTGCGCGTCATATAAATCCACAGTATCTCCTTCACTGTTCTCATATGGCTCTGAATTGCCGATTGTCCAGGCACAATAGAACAAACCGTCCGAAGCAAGAGCATCTTTGTTGTCTAACAGTGTTAAGCGGCTGTCAGATTTTTGCACGGTAAGCACATCACCTATTTTTACATAATCGGACGTATCCCATGTATTTTCCGTATCTTTTTCACTTAAGGCGGAAGATATTACAGAACATCCGGTTAACATAACTGTGGCAAATATTAAGTAGAAGATTTTCATTACATTATTATTTTTTATAATCCTTTTCATAATAATAAACGTGTTCCTTTCACATAGTCTTTGATGTTACTTACTGTCACGTATCAACTCCCACAATTCGCAGCATTCTTCATAATTAACCGATACTTTATCTCCATAGAAGGCACGCCGTCCGATATACAAACCGGAAAGCAGTTCCTGATTGTTTATTACGGCGTCTTCGTCGAGTCCAAAGGAAGCATCATATTCGCCAAGCTCCATTCCGGCAAGAATGGGACAGTCAACCCATGCGATTACTTTATCTTCGGTTGAGTAATCCTGGTCGTTGGGAAGGCTTCCATCTAAATCGGAGAATATCTGGGTCATTTGTTGCAGACTGTCAGGGTCATCTGTTAAGAAAAAGAAGCTGTCGCAGGCTGAAATATCGCCAATAAGAGGAATTTCGTTTCCGTATTCATAATATCCAAGACCAACTTCGGCGTTTTGGCCGATGTGCGAATATTGATTAATTTGTACAATAACTTCTCCGTCGCCATTAAAATCTTCCGCTATAGATGCAAACCCTTGTTCAAGGGCAGTAATCGTTTCCTCCGGAAGTGTGTAGCTTCCTACATATGCAATCCGGAAATCAGGATCCTTGGTCCAGAATCCCAAAAGGGTTCCGATAAGATGGAATGCGGCTCCTGCAATAATGATGCCACAGATCACATACCATTTATGGTAGTACCACCAGTTTGATGCTTTTTGGGATTTTGTCATATTTTCATCGGGGTCAGACTTAATAAGCTCCGCCAGATTGTCGGCATCTTCAGTTTTTTCTTTTTCCATATCTTCAACATTACCGATTCGCATTGTTATCACTCCTGTTCTTCGTTTAATTCGATGGTAGTACCGCCATATGCGTAAGTGACCGGAAGACATACAAGCGGCGGTTTGGTCTGCATATTTTCCCGAAGAAGAAGCTCTACACACATTTCAGCAATTTCCGGAAGGGGTTGTACGATTGTAGAGCATGAATAATCCATATTTCCAAAACGTTTTATGCCGTCAAAACCAATGACCTGTACATCTTTTGGAACCTGCAGGTTAAGTTTATTAAGAATCTTGATGACCGAAAAAGCAAGGCTGTCCGTAACGCAAAAAATGCCGTCAAAAGATAGTTTTCCGTCAGTTATATGGTCTGTAAGAAATTTTTCAAATTCATCAAAAGAATCCCCATCATTAAGGATTTTCATTTCATAATTAAGACCGCGGGACAGACAGCCGTTTTCAAAACCTGCTTTGCGTTTATTAGGTTCATTATTCAGAGAAGAACCTATTCTTAAAAATGCGACGTTTTTACAGCCCAAATCTGCTAATTTCTCGGCAGCAAGCTGACCTCCGGCAAAATTATCGCAAGCGACACATGGTATTGTAGGTCCCATGGAACGGTCAATTGATACAAATGGTGTGTTCTCTTCTACTATAAGATTGGCATTATAAGTCAAGCCTATGATTCCGTCTACCTTATTCTGCTGTGCCATAGTTGCATATTCCTGCTCAAGCCCTGAATCATAGTCGGTAGAGCAGAGCAACATCCGGTATTTTCTCTTCAAAAGAGCCAGATTTATGTGATATGTGAGGGCTGCAAAAAAAGGTGTGTATGTGTTGGGGATAAGAAGAGCAACAGTATAAGTCTTGTTCGCTTTAAGCCCCTGAGCATAGCTGTTAACATGATAATTCAGTTTCTTAATGGCATCTTCTACCCTGATTCTATAAGAATCGCCCACGGGCAGACCGTTGACGACTTTGGACACTGTACCAAGAGCGACTCCGGCTTCTCTTGCGACATCTTTCATGGTGGGTGCGGTGTTTTCTTTTTTCATAATTTCAGTACTTGTTCTCCGTTTTCAGACTACGAAATTATATCCGGACAAATTATTATGCCTGTAATTGCATATATTATAATGTAAGAGAGCATATTTGTAAAGTAATACGAAATATAAAATGTAACGTTACATATATAAAATGACAATTTCCTACACATATAATTAAAC
>JAIDPH010000249.1 GCA_029062885.1 Lachnospiraceae bacterium | reverse complement strand
GATATTCAGGACTTTTTTGGTTATACTATTGGCAAAGGAGACGATGCTATGATAGTTAGACCACAATATATAGATATATTAAAAAAATACCGTAACGTAAAACTGGTAAAAATACTTGCCGGAATCAGGCGCTGCGGTAAATCCACGATTTTAGAAATGTTGCAGGACGACCTGCAAAAAAGCGGTGTTGCCGGTGACCACATTATAAGTATGTGCTATACATCAGAAGACTTTGACAGCAACATGACTGACAAAGATATGTATAAAGCCATCAAGGACAGGATAACCGACTCTGAATGCTATTATATTTTGTTGGATGAAATACAGGAAATAACAGGCTGGGAAAAAGCCGTCAACAGCCTGCTTGAAAATTCAAATACAGATATATACATTACCGGTTCCAATTCAAAACTTATGTCAAGTGAAATATCCACTTATCTGACAGGCAGGTATATTTCGATACCCGTATTCACATTGTCTTTCACAGAGTATTTGGAATTTAAAAAAACAAGCGCACTTTCGCCCAAAGAGCTGTTTAGTGATTATCTGCGTATGGGTGGGTTCCCCGTAGTTGCACTCGGGCAATTTGATGAACGCTCGGCGTATCAAATTGTTGAGGGAATCTATAATTCAGTCATTACAAATGACATTACAAGGCGTCACAACATCACAAACTATGATTTATTTAACCGTGTGGTCAGATATATAATTGAGAATGTAGGCAAAACATTTTCAGCTAACTCAATAGTTAAGTTCTTAAAGAGCGAGAACCGCGCGTTGTCTGTGGAAGCTGTATATAACTATCTGGAATGGCTGGAAAAAGCCTTTGTCATCTATCGTTGCAAAAGATACGATTTACAGGGAAAATCCGTATTGAAAACACAGGAGAAATTCTATCTCGCGGATACATCTCTCAAATACTGTATGTTGGGGTTCAACCCCAAGTCTGTCGCCGCAATGCTTGAAAACATTGTCTATTTTGAACTACGAAGGAAAGGTTACGAAGTATATATCGGGAAAAACGGAACCAAAGAAGTTGATTTTGTGGCGACAAGGCGCGATGAACGTATATATGTTCAGGTATGTCGAAGCCTGCCTGATGAATCCGACCGTGAGATTGCTAACCTCCTTGAAATAAAGGACCACTACCCCAAGTATGTTGTGACACTCGATGAACTTGCCGCAGGCAACATAAACGGTGTGAAAATCATACATTTGGTTGATTTTCTGCTTTTGTAAAATGTAAAATTAATGGCTGAGAGGGAGAAGGTATGGAAAGTAAGTTTTATATAACAAATTATTCGTTGGATTTATGCCTAGAGTACATGAAACATGACAATATATATGATAAATTTAAATATGTATGGGAGGAAAAAGAGGATTATTACCTAATAACATTTAAAGAATATAAAAACAATATGTTGAGTTTAGCTACTGCTCCTAAACCAACATTTAAAGTTATGTTTGAAAATATGGGAAATCAAACAGGCATATCCGTACAATTTATAAAGGGATTTTTGCAGCCAGTCCCGTTTGTTTATACGAAAGATATAGATACATTTTTTGAAAAAAAATTTGATGCAAAAAAGGTTAAATAGAAAACGGTACAGATTCCGGAAGTTCTGCCAGAGATTCAATTTGTTTGGCAGGATTGCTGAATTGATTGGTACAAGTGATATGTACCGGAAATTAATATAGTGTATAACACATAAGATACGCTATTGCCATATAACCATGTCGTTTTGAGCTTTCCTGCTGATGTTTGCGCATTAGTTTTTAAAGTATTAATTCAGTAAAGGAGAAAGCATGAAAGTAAAAAACACATTGGCAAAAAACATCGAAACCGCTGAACGTGAAAAAGCAGCGCTTGACGCGGTATGCAAGAAAATTCTTGCAAACAAAAGTATTCTGGCATGGATATTAAAGACATGCGTGGAAGAATATGAGAATTGCAGCCTCAAGGACATTGAGGAGAAGTATATTGAAGGCGTACCATTGGTCGCACATGAAGCAGTGCATCAGGACGAAACCGCATCTGGTGATTCAGTAAAAGGGGATCGAAACGAGAATTCTTCCATGACCGAGGGGACAGTTACATATGATATCAAATTTAATGTCATTAACCCGTTAAAAATCCTTCGTCCAAACACAAGGGACTCAGCCCTGATGATGATAAACATAGAAGGACAGACGAAATTCTATCCGGGGTATCCGCTGATTATGCGGGGTATATATTACGGCTGCAGAATGATTTCCTCACAGTACGGCACGGTATTTAAAAACAACCACTATGAGAAAATCGAGAAGGTATACAGCATCTGGATATGCACCAACCCGCCCAAATACAGAAAGAACAGTATAAACCGGTATTCATACAGCGAAAAGCAGCTGCTTGGAAAAGTAGTTGAGAAGAAGAAAAACTACGACCTGATTACGGTAGTCATGATCTGTCTTGGAGATGAGGATGACGAAAACTGTAAGGGATTGATAAGACTGCTGTCGGTATTATTATCTAAGAACAAGAGCGCAGATGAAAAAAAGAAGATACTGGAAGAAGAATTTAACATAGCAATGACGAAGGAGATAGAAGAGGAGGCAAATGAAATGTTTGATTATGGCGATTATGTTGAAGAGATGGGAAGACAGGAGGGCAGGCGTGAAGGAATGCGTGAAGGCAGACGTGAAGGAAGACAGGAAGGACTAAGAGAAGGCGAAAATTTGCTGGCAACCCTGCTAAATATGCTATTTGCCGATGGCAGGACAGAAGATGCTAAGTTAGCGCTTATAAATAAGGAAGAGAGGAATAAATTCTATAGAGAATATGGATTAACGCCATCAGCGATATAACCTTATATGTCTATCACAGATAATAACCTCCCTAGAAATAAAAAGAGAAGATAGCCAAATGTATATATATGTAATGGGGTAGGATAAAACCATAATTGAATAAGATTTTATTACAAAACGGGAAGTAAGCAAATGATAGGAGGTTGTAGTAAATGAATAAAACACAAATTATCAAAAAAATAGTAGGGGAAAAACTAAAAGATTACGGTTTTAGTTTCCTGAAAACGTCAGGTCCATGCCGGATATTTATCCGGAAAGTGCAGGGAGTAAAAAGGTATTATGATCCTGAAAATCAAGTGGTGGAACAGTATATTAACATTCAGGAAAGCTGTCACTCTCAAGGATTGACTGTTCGCTTTTGTACAGATGTATATGGATATGAGATGGATAAAAGTCTTGAAGAACTGAGAAAGTATGGAACTGGCACATGGATAACATATTTGGACGAGGATAGCTATAAGGAAAGGCTGAACACGCTTGTTGAAATGACAATTGAGTATGGTCTGGATTTTCTGGAGACAATGAGCCATGAAGATGAGATTATACCAACGAAAGCGATGTCAGAAAAACTGTTTACTAACCCTAAGCAGTTGTCACAAGATTTTATAGAGGAGTATCAAATAAAAGCAGAGCCTGAACGGCTGGAGGAAATAGATGAGTGGTTTCATATTATTAAGAAGCTTATGATTGACAGTGCTGAATTACCCTATGAAGAAGTAAAAGAATTACTTACAAAAATTGCTGCTTTTATAGGGGAAAAATCATGTGAAATATGTTCATACAAATGGCTGTTTCCAGAGCATTTTAAAACCCCTGAAATTATAGGAAAACCATATAATCTTGTACCGTTAAAAGTAGTAGTTAATGCGTGGAAATATAAATGTGATGAACAACATTGGAAATTTATTGAAAGACAGTGGAAAATATTAAAAAAGGGTCTGGCAGAGAAGAAAAACTTAGTACTTTATGAAGACATAAAGATTGATTTATATTAATTTTAGAGCCTGAAGCTATGCAATAACCATAAACTATTCTTATAACCTACAGTAACCTGAGAGGTATATACGCTATACTATCGAACTGTGTACTATAACTTTCTGATAGCGGATGACAGCACATGTCAGAAAGAACAGACCTTATACTAGGAGCGCTATTCAGAAATAATTAATTGTTAATAAAAGGGGAAAACCATGATCCAAAAGAAACCAACCCGCCGAGCCAGACATACAACAGAAGAAAGCGGCTCTGTCAAAGAAACCATCAGAAAATCCAAGCTTACCGCCTCCAATGAGTTTGAACTAAAGAAACTTGTAAGAGCACAGGACGGATTCCTGAACTGCTCCATGGAGGAGGAAAAAGAAAGCCTGATAATGACATATGAGATCAATAACCTGCTCCCATGGACAGGTATAAGGCGTGAACCAAAGGAGCTGATGTTCTCAGCCTTGATAGACGCTGGCAGACTGGAGCAGAGGGCGCAGATGTATCGGTTTACCCTTGCACCGGAAAATCTTTACTATGACATTCAGGGCAGGGTGTATGTAAAAACCAGAGATGTCTACGGTGCTGATGGCGGATACTCGCAGGAGGAATTCATGCGGGAATACAAGTCCCTGATTGGCTGCACCCTGATAAAGAAATATAAGTTTGAGGACTATGACAAGGGCGGACAGGACCTTCTTGCTGAGGACAGGTTTCTTGGCGGGATTATGGAGTGCACTGACGTAGGGCAGATTCTGGACAGGCTGCATGATGAGTATTTTCATTATAAGAAGATTCACGAGGAACGCTATGTGGAGGTTTCCAAAGCAGGGAGCCGGGGAAGTAAGATTGCGCTGGGTATAATGGGCGTGCTGTCTGCTGCGGCTCTGGCTTTTTTTGGATGGCTTTTTCTATGGGAGCGCCCATACAAGGATGCCGTGATTGCCGCCAATGAAGCATATCTGCAGTCGGATTACAACGGCACGGTAGAAGCGATGGAGGCTGTCAAAGTGGAGAGGATGAACGTATACCAGAAATACATTCTGGCGTATTCCTGCGTCAGGTGCGAAAGCTTCAGCGACGTCAACATGCGGAACATCCTCAACACGATTTCTCTAAACGGAGACGAGAAGCTGATGGAATACTGGATATATATCAACCGCCTTGACACGGAAAAAGCTGCGGATATCGCGATGCAGGAATCCAGCGACCAGCTTCTGTTCTATGCATACCTGAAAGAAAAAGCGGTCGTAGAAAATGACTCTTCCTTATCGGGGCAGGAGAAGAATGACCGCTTATCGGATATTGATAATAAATTGAAACCATTAAAAGAAGAATTTTCAACACTGACAGAGGAATAAACAGATGGAATACATATTGAGAGCAACACAGAACGGTTACGAGCAGGTCATAAACATACCGGATTCCCCGCGCCGCTTTGAGCATCAGGGAAATATAGCCGTTATGAAAAAGGACGGGGACATAAACATCCCGGATATGGATTATATTGTATCCATAGAAGATGGAAGACTGGAAGTATTTGGAAATGCTTCTGAGAGCCGTTTATTTTTAAACCGTAAAAGGCTTGATAACACTGACATGGAATATTCTTTAGCTGCCGGAGACCAGATACTCATTGAAAACGTGCTTATTATCTACCACGACGGCTTTGTTGATGTCTTTTCCGATATGGATAAAACAGGGGTTCTGCTGCCTGAGTGTGATGCCGTAAAGACGCCGTTTGACGGTTTCCCGCATTATACGAGGTCGCCCCGGCTGATCATGCATGCTCCGGATAAGAAGGTGGAAATCAATCATCCGCCGGCAGAGGCATCCATGCCCAAGGGCAGTCTGGTTCAGACCATTGTGCCTCCGGTCATTATGCTGTGTATCACGGTAGTGATTGCCATCGTAATGAACAGAGGTATTTTTGTACTCATGTCTATTGCGTCAACTGTGATGACGCTGTTCTTTTCTATTACCGGTTATATTAATGACAAGAAGGAGTGCAGGGAGAAAAACAAGGCGCGGGACGACCTGTACATGGATTATCTGCTCAGAAAGCGGAAGGAATTAAATGAGCTTTATCAGGAAGAGGAGAGGGCCTATCACTATAATTATCCGGACATAGCGGATATTGAAAAGATGACAGGAAACTACAGCAGCCGCATCTATGAACGGAGCGCGGAGGATGATGACTTTCTTGAAATATCACTGGGCAAGCGCAGGGAAAAAGCGTCTTTCTCTGTCAGCTATCAGGATGATGAACTGAAAATGGAAAAAGACGAGCTGGACAAAAAGGCGAAGCTTCTTACTGAAAAATTCTCTTATATTGATGACAAGGCTGTAACCGTAAGCCTTAAGAACGCACATCTTGGTCTGGTAGGCGAAAAGGATATTATTATAGAGCAGCTTAAACTGATCGTGGCACAGTTGACTTTCCAGCAGAGCTATCATGATTTACAGATTATATTGATACATAATAAGAAGTATAATGATGAATTCCGCTGGATGAGGTGGTATCCGCATCTGACGATAAAGAGCCTCAATATGTCCGGCGATATCAATTCCGAGCAGATGCGTGACCAGGTTCTCGGCAGCTTGTTCCAGATATTAAAGGACAGAAAGCTGAAGGTTGAGGAGAGCAATAAACAGTCACGTTTTCTGCCTCATTTTGTGTTTATCATTGATGAACCGAAGCTGATTATGGACCATTCCATTATGGAATATCTGAATAAATCGGGCAGGGACCTTGGATTTTCCGTGATTTATACCAGTTATTTAAGGGGAAATCTGCCTGAAATCATCGGGACTGTCGTGGAGATACATGATTCGGAAGAGGCTGCATTAATATTGAATGAGAATAAGGTGGTAAACAAACGCTTCCGCTTAAACCATGTGGGCGGCTGCAACCTGGAGTGGATGGCAAGGAACTTAAGCGTACTGGTTCACGACCAGGGGGTTACGTCCAAGATACCGGAGAGCATTACCTTTTTTGAAATGTACGGGGTGAAGAAACCGGAGGAGTTCCGTTCCGAGGAAAGATGGAGGAAGAACCAGTCACATAAATCCCTTGCGGTTCCGCTGGGCGTAAGGGCTGAGAATGATATCGTTTTCCTGAACCTGCATGAAAAAGCACACGGTCCGCACGGACTTGTGGCAGGAACTACAGGCTCCGGCAAGTCGGAAATCATACAGTCGTATATTTTATCACTTGCAGTCAATTTCCATCCTTATGAAGTCGGCTTTCTTCTGATTGACTATAAGGGCGGCGGAATGGCAGGGTTATTCAGGGATTTACCGCATCTGCTTGGTACGATTACGAATCTGGATGGAAGCGAGAGCAAAAGAGCGATGGCTTCCATAAAAAGCGAGCTGGCAAGACGCCAGAGAATTTTCGGACAATATAACGTGAACCATATCAATGCCTATAATAAGCTGTATAAGAATGGGGAAGTGCAGGAGCCGATACCGCATCTTTTCTTAATAAGTGATGAGTTTGCCGAATTGAAGAAAGAGCAGCCTGATTTTATGACGGAGCTTGTTTCCACGGCGAGAATCGGCCGAAGCCTCGGCATCCATCTGATCCTTGCCACACAGAAGCCTACAGGCGTGGTAAACGACCAGATATGGACGAACTCAAAGTTTAAGCTGGCGTTGAAGGTTCAGGATGAAGCAGACAGCCGTGAGATTATCAAGACGCCCGATGCGGCTTATATTACACAGGCGGGACGCGCTTATCTTCAGGTGGGCAACAATGAAATCTATGAATTATTCCAGTCTGCGTGGAGCGGCGCGGAGTTTGTGGAAGACGGAGCGAAAAAGACCAAGGATAACAGGGTCTATCTGTTAAATGATTTAGGACAGGGTGAGCTTTTGAATGAAGATTTAAGCGGCTCCGGGGAAGACGGCGGCATTAAAGCAACCCAGCTTGACGTGACTATCGATTACCTGAAGAAACTCTTTGAAGAAGAAGGCGTAGAAAAGGTCAAAAGACCATGGCTGCCTTCCCTGTTGCAGGTTCTGGTAAGCCCCTTAAGTACTGTTACGGATAATGAAGGCTGGAATGAGATTAAGCCATATGATAAAACCATACATGTCAACCTTACGATTCCGTTCGGCATGATTGATATTCCTGAGGAACAGCTTCAGAAGGAATATTCCGTCAATCTGGCAAAGGAGGGGAATATTGTGTTCATGTCCTCCGCGGGATACGGAAAGACAATGTTTTTAATGACGGCGGTTTTAAGCCTTGCCTTGCAGAATCAGGTAGAGAGCCTGAATTTCTATATCCTTGATTTCGGAAACAGTGCACTGATACCGTTAAACGCCATGCCGCACACCGCGGACTATATCTTATATGACGACATGGAGAAGCTTGGGAAATTCATCAATATCATACAGGATGAGGTTGCGCTGAGAAAGAGGCTTTTTGCCGAAAAAATGGTGCAGAATTTTACCGTATATAATCAGACCAATGATGAGCCGCTGAAAGCGGTCGTGATTGTCGTTGACAACTTTGACGTGGTACGCGAATTAAGCCCTGATGTGGAGGATTTTTTCACCAAACTTTCAAGGGATGGTGCAGGACTTGGCATTTATATGATTATTACGGCGACAAGGGTAAACGGCGTCAAGTACTCTATCCTTAATAATTTTAAAATAAAGCTGGCAGGTTATCTTTTCGACAGTACGGAAGCCAATGCACTGGTGGGCAAAAGCGAATACAAGCTGCCTGAGATAAGAGGAAGGGCGTTGGTAAAGACCCTCAATGTGAATATCATGCAGATTTACACCATGGTAAAGTTTGGAAGCGACATAGAGTATAACAGGAAAATAAAGGAATTAATTCAGAAAATATCAGGCAAGTATCCTGACAGACGGGCGCCGAGGATACCGGTACTCCCGGAACAGTTCAGGTATGAAATGCTGCCTGATTATACAGTCGGAAGAGAGCCTTTTGACCTCGCTGTGGGCCTTGAAGTTGAATCCGTTACCAGAGCAGGCTTTACATGTATGCAGTCTCCGTTTGTAATTATCGGAGAGACCGGAAGAGGCAAGACCAACATGATTAAGGTTCTGCTGAATCAGATTTCAGCTTACGGAAGCGCCTATGTGTTTGATTCCGCGTCTATGGAATTGCATTCCTATCAGGACATGGAAGGCCTCACCTATGTTCAGGACGAGGAAGAATTTGAGGACTTCGTGGACTGTATGAAGCAGCTTACCGCAGACAGAAAGCTTCGCTGCAAGCAGGAACTGGATAAAAACGGCGCTATAACAGCGGCTGCTTATTACCGGACTGAGGAACCTGTTTATATCGTAATTGATGATATGGATAAGTTTATAACTTTTGGCAGCGCCTTTGCGGAAGAACTGCACGGCATTATGACCGACGCGGCTGAATGTGGCGTGGGCATCATCATTACCGTGCATTCAGCGAAACTCAAGGGCTTTGATACGCTGTCGAAGTGGGTAAAAACGGCATCCCATGGTCTTGTACTGAGCCCGCAGGGGACTTTAAATATCTTCCCTGTCAGGTCACAGCGTGAGTATCCGCAAATGGGCAGAGGACTGCTGTTCCATAACGGAGAGTATATTACGGTACAGATTCCGGAATGTAAAGGGTGAAATTATAAGTTCCTACGTTGAGAAGGTATGCAGGATTTTATATAAAAAACTTGCATATCTTTATATTTTATGATATCATATACGAAATAAAACAAATCTTGATTCTTATACATGATAACTGTGTCGTTTATATAATAGCATTTCTAACATAGGCACAAATACAGTTACATGATTCCGGCAGTTCTGCCAGAGATTCAATTTGTTTGGCAGGACTGCTGAAAAAGATTGGTACAGGTTATATGTACCGAAAATTAATATAGTGTTTAACACATAAGATACGCTATTGACATATAACCATGTTGTTTTAGCTTTCCTGCTGAGATTACGCATTAGTTCTAACAGTATTAATTCAGTAAAGGAGAAAGCATGAAAGCAAAAAACACATTGGCAAAGAACACATTAGCAAAGAACATCGAAACCGCTGACCGCGAAAAAGCAGCGCTTGACGCAGTATGCAAGAAAATTCTTGCAAACAAAAGTATTCTGGCATGGATATTAAAGACATGCGTAGAAGAATATGAGAATTGCAGCCTCAAGGACATTGAAGAGAAGTATATCGAGGGTATACCGATGGTTGCACAGGAGGCAGTTCATCAGGACGAAACTACAGCCGGTGATTCCATAAAAGGAGCAAGGAGTGAGGATTCTTCCATGACCGA
>JAIDPH010000248.1 GCA_029062885.1 Lachnospiraceae bacterium | reverse complement strand
GCTACAACCGATATCTACACCTATTTATTCGTCGGCAGCGTCAGATGTTTATAAGAGACATTATCTATATATTGTGGTCTAACTATCATAGCATCGTCTCCTTTGCCAATAGTATAACCAAAAAAGTCCTGAATATCAATAGTTTTTGCTTGCTTTCCGTAAAAACTTTCAGTTTCTTCAAACTTTTTATTATATTCACGAAAAACCTTTCATATTATTTCCTATTATTTTCCCGCTTCCACTCCATAATTTCATCCAGTCTTTCCTTGACTTTAGCCTCATCCCCCTGTGAGGTCGGGAAATAGTAGCGGCTTCCTCTCATGGATTCAGGAAGGCATTCCATGTTGGTAAGTTTTTCTTCTGTGTTGTGCGCATACTGATATCCGGCTCCATAATCCAGCTCTTCCATAAGCTTTGTCGGTGCATTCCGAAGCTGTAAGGGGACAGGCTCCGCAATACGGTTTCTGACATCTTCTTTACATTTCTCACATGCGACATACAGGGCGTTTGATTTCGGCGCCATGGCAAGATATGTGACCGCATGTGTCAGATGAACATCGCATTCGGGCATTCCTAAGAAATGACACGCCTGATAGGCGGCAACTGCCACTTGCAGGGCATGGCTGTCCGCCATGCCGACATCCTCACTGGCGAAACGAATCAGCCTTCTGGCTATATAAAGTGGATTCTCCCCACCTTCCAGCATACGGCACATCCAGTATATGGCTGCGTCAGGGTCGCTGTTTCGCATGGATTTATGTAAGGCGGATATCAGGTTATAATGCTCCTCCCCCGATTTATCATATAGAAGGGATTTTCTGTTGATACACTGTGACAGACCTTCGTCTGTTACAACTATGCTTCCCTGACTCGTAATCTCACCGTTCAAGACTGCCATTTCCAATGTATTAAGCGCGGTTCTGGCATCACCGTTAGCAAAGACAGCGATTGCCCGAAGCTGCTCGTCACGGATTTCTATTTTTTGTCCTGGAAAACCTGCCGGATTATGTATGGCATTATGTAAAAGTTTAACTATTTCGTCTTCTTCTAATGCTTTTAATACAAATACCTTGCATCTGGAGAGCAACGCCGCGTTGACCTCGAACGAAGGGTTTTCCGTAGTTGCTCCGATAAGCAGAATACTTCCTTTTTCCACAAACGGAAGAAAGGCATCCTGCTGTGCTTTATTAAAACGATGAATCTCGTCTACGAAAAGAACAGTGCGGACACCCATTTTGCGACTTAATTCTGCCTGATTCATAACTTCTTTGATTTCTTTAATTCCGCTTGTTACGGCACTGAAATTGATAAAGTCCGCCTTAGTCCTTCCGGCAATTATGCTTGCCAGTGTGGTCTTTCCGACTCCGGGCGGTCCCCAGAATATCATAGAGGAAATCTGGTCTTTCTCAATCAGCTGCCTGAGCATCTTCCCTTGCCCCAGCAGATGCTCCTGCCCTATGAAATCTTCAAGTTTCTGCGGTCTTAAGCGGCTGGCAAGAGGGATTGTTTCTTCTCTGTTATCGAATAATGTCATCTGCTCCATATATAATTTCCTCAACTCTCACGAATCTTTTTTCGCATCTCCAGCAAAATTCCCGGTGATACGCTGAATTCATCTATACCCATTTCTATAAGTTTCTGCGTCACATCAAAGTCTGCGCCGAGTTCACCGCAGATGCCCACCCACTTACCTTCATTGTGGATTGCCTTTATTGACATTTCAATCAGCTTAAATACAGCCTCATGGTGGGGATTGAAAAAGTGCTGTAAGTTTTGGTTCTGTCTGTCAATCGCCATAGTGTACTGGCTCAAGTCATTCGTGCCGATACTGAAAAAGTCAACTTCTTTGGCAAGTTTATCACTAATAAGCGCAGCTGCCGGGGTTTCTATCATAATACCCAGCTCTACCTTCTCTTTATATGGTTTTCCTTCCTGTTTAAGTTCCTGCTGTACCTGCGATATTATTTCCCTGACCATCTGAATCTCTTCCAATGAAATAACCATAGGAATCATGATTGCCAGATTACCATGGCAGCCGGCGCGGTATAACGCACGAAGCTGTGTCTTGAAGATTTCGGGTCTGGTCAGGCATATTCTAAGCGCCCGATAACCCATTGCCGGATTTTCCTCGTCTTCCAGCTTGAAATAGTCCGTTTTCTTATCTGCGCCAATGTCCAGCGTTCTGATGATAACCTGTCTGTCACCCATTTTTTCAAGCACCTGTTTATATGCTTCAAACTGTTGCTCTTCCGTGGGAAAGTCATTATTCTCCAGATAGAGAAATTCGCTTCTGAACAGACCGATTCCCTCTGCGTCATTCTCCACGGCGTTGTCTACATCCATCAGGTTTCCGGCATTCGCATAAAGCCGTATTTTTCTTCCGCTGCGTGTAATTGTCTCCTTACCTTTTAAACCTTGCAGCTTTTTCTTCTTTTTCGACAGTTCTGCGACCTTTTTCTTATATTCTGAATATGTCTCTTCATCCGGGTCAATATATACTACACCATTTTCACCATCAAGAATCGCCTGATGTCCGTCATATTTCTCCATACATAGAGTCTGCACTGAAATAAGCGCCGGAATACCCATGCTCCTTGCCAGAATCGCCGTATGCGAATTGGCGGAACCTTGTTCCAACATAAAACCCAGCAGCTTTTCCTTGGGAAATTGAAGCGTATCCGATGGCGTTAAATCTCTCGCCGCTATTATTACAGGCTCATCAAATTTATTCCCGTCCAAAGTTTCATTAGACAAAGTCTTTATAAGCCTGTCAGACACATCCTGCACATCTACGGCACGCTCTCTTATATAATCATTATCCATGTCCTGAAACATCTTAGCAAATTTCTTCCCTGTTTCAGAAATCGCGTAAGCGGCATTGACTTTTTCCGTGTTTATTAAATTTTCAATTGCTTTTTGATACTCGGAGTCTTCCAACATCAATCTGTGCGCTTCAAAAATAGCCGCGCTGTCTTCACCGACTTCTCGCATAGCCTTATCGTAAAGCATCTTAAGCTGCTCGACGGCCTTATTACTGGCCTCTTTGTAATTTGCTATTTCGCTATCAGAATCTTCAATCTGATATTGTGTTACCGTAGATTCTTTTCCGGCATAATACGAAAGCTTTCCTATGCAGATGTCCTTATATACACTCTCTCCATATAGAGTAACCATATACAGATCCTTTCCCTTTCCTAAAACTTGAACAGCCGTCGTCTATGTCCTACAAGTTATCCTGAAGAAATTTTTCAATTTCTTTTGCTGCTTCCTTTTCATCCGCTCCTTCTACGCTCACGGTTATCGTATCGCCCTTCGCTGCGCCAAGGCCCATGATACCGAAGATGCTCTTGCCGTCACCCTTTTTTCCATTACAACTTATCTGAACTACAGAACTGTATTTGCTTGCCTCTTTTACAAACAAACCTGCCGGTCTGGCATGAATTCCTATTTCGTCTTTAATCTGATACTCGAATTGTTCCATATTGAATAATCCCTGCCTTTCTGTACTACTAGACATTGCGCATTGCCTTAGCGTACATTATATCCAATCGGCATGTATTTATTCTTAATGGCATTTTATACTATATTACCTTTATATTACATTTATATTATTCCGTTTTCAAGCAAATCTGCCAATTCTCCATAAAAACATATCTGTATAAACTTAGTCTGCTACAAATTGTCATACTACTTTTTCAAAAAATATGATATCATATACTATATATAAAAAATGAAAAACATACACTATTCAGAAGAGAGGTACGCTGATATTATGAAACTCGATATGCACTGTCACACAAAAGAAGGCTCTCCTGACGGAAAAACAGCGCTTCTTGACTATATTACCAGATTAAAGGAAAAAGGCTACGACGGCATGCTTATAACAGACCACAATTCATATAAAGCATGCAAATATTATAAGAATCTTAAAGATAAGCCAGCTGATTTCACCGTACTGTGCGGAATAGAATACGACACTCTGGACGCAGGCCACATCATAGTCATCCTGCCAACGGGAATGCTGCCGAGAATTATGGAACTCCGCGGGCTTCCTGTTCTTTTACTGGTCGAGCTTGTACACCGTCTGGGTGGAATTCTTGGTCCCGCTCATCCATATGGGGAAAAGTTCTTAAGCGCTTTCAATACCCGGCTTGGCAAAAGGGCAAAGGATAAACTGATGCAGAGATTCGATTTCGTAGAGACCTATAACGCCTGCGAAGATGCACAGGCTAACAGGAATGCTAAAATCCTTGCCGCAAAATATTATCTGCCGGGAATAGGCGGCAGTGACTCACACAAAAAAGACAGCCTTGGATTTGGTTACACGCTTTTACAGAATAATGTTGCAAATGAAACGGAACTAATAAACTATATTAAAAACGGACACCCTGTAACTTCAGGCGGTGTCCGCTATTACCATACTACTAAACAAAAACTTGGAAAAGCAAACGATATTCTCGTCTACTCTTTCTGGTTCTATAATAAATTTCTGGCATTGTTCAGAAGTAAGCCAAGAAAAAAAGAATTGATCAAAAGCAGGCTGATGCAGCAGGCAAAATATCATAAAGTTAAATACATCACTTTATCATAAAATGAAAAATCAAAGATTTTTCATTTGCAAGTTTGGGCACACGCCCAAACTCGCAGGTTACACAAAGCCTTTTATTTACTTTCCTCGCTTGAAACAACACTTTTTATGTCGTCTAATGTATCGTTGAATGCCGTGGAAACCATATCAGGATTGTTTCGGATCATATCGCGTTTATAGAAATCCAGCATTTCCTTGTAGTTTCTGCGGCTTTCCATGTACAGGTAGTATCTGGCGCGAAGCTCGGAAATTTCGTCACGTACACTATCCATATATGCACCCGGTGCGTTTTGTATCATCTCTTTAATACTGTTAAGCCGCTGTCCGAGGCTTTCGATTAGGTCATCCATTCTGGAACCGCGTTCATGCTTCTTCTGTTCTTTTTCATCATTATTGAACGCCGAAATAACATCCAGTCTTTTCTGCATCCGCATAAGTTCTTCTTTTGCTCTCTGCATCTTTGCAAGAATATTACGCAGGTCTATCGCTGCTTTAAATGAAAGAGCAAAATCCGCCGCAATATAAATGGTAAGCAGGAAAGTTATATAGTATAGAAGTTTGGGTGGAATCGAAAATACCAGCTGCTCTACCGGTCTGTGTCCGACATTCGTCATCATAATTGTAAAAAACCCCCATACAACAGTAGACCTTAGGCAGATTCGACCCTGAAAATTAAATTTTCTGTCGGTATAATCCCAATATCTGACCTGAAACAGAGTTTCCATCGCAATTCCCGTCACGTATTCCAGCGCTGTCGCCCCTACACAACCCGCTATATATGTCAAAAACACATCATCCCGAAACGGCATGGATACTACTAACATCATAGTGGCTCCGCTGCCGTATAATGGCAGAAACGGTCCTCTCATAAAACCACGGTTAATAAGTTTTTTGCTTCTAAGGGAAACCCATGCGGATTCAAAGCACCAGCCCAAAAAGCTGTAGAAATAAAAGAAAAACAGCCACTGTGTAATATTATAGTGCATAAACCGTACCTCTTCCTCTATCGTGTATTCTGTCAGATATTGCTTCTTAGCTTACCCAAATATCCCAACAGCTATCCTTTCTTTACCTTTTCTGGTTTCTCCGGTCTGCCCATAATATATGAATTTCCCATATCCGCGCACAGTTACCGCATCATCTTTTTTCAACTGATAGCTGTTATTCTCCATTGTAATTCCGTTGACAAAGATTTTATTGGATTGAAAAAGCTCAAGGCTCTTGCTCCTTGAAATATTATAAAGCTTTGCAACTATGCCGTCAATCCTAAAGGAAGATACCGTGACGGATACCGGGGTTGGTTCTGCCCCCTGCAAGCCCTCCGTATTTTCACGGACCCGGCATTTTATATTGGTATGTTTCACCTTATTTAAGTTTTCAATTAAATACGGAGCAATGCTCTGTAAGCAGAATATAATACCGCTCTTCTCCTTTACAAAGATATCTCCAATCGTACTCCGTTCTATTCCCAGATTCATAATTGCTCCGAGAAAATCCCTGTGCGTAAGGGCATCCGCAAACTTCGGCGCAGTGGGAAGCATTTCCAGACAAGCAATCGGATATGCCTCCTCGTAGCCCATATTCTCAGGACTACCGAAACGTATGATTTTTCTGTCACAGATAGGAGAGCCGCCTTCCATGCCGTATCCCGCGTAAGCGACCTCCTTTGCCACTGCATGGAAGACCTGCTGCTCTGACAGACTTAAAAAGGGGGTGAACGTGTATATACCTCTGCTATAGGATTTTTCCGCTAACTCAAGCAGTCTGTTCTTTAATTGTAATAAATCTTTTTCGGTTGTTACTGACATAGTTTCCTCTTTCTATATATACTTATTGGAACTTTCCTCTTTACGTCTTATAACAATAATCCCAAGTCCGAAGAGCACCAGTCCGATAACCAGCATGATCACAACATCCAAAACCCCAAGCGTATCCTTATAGAACATCGGTAATACTTTCTCCATCTGCTCCGGATATAATGATATTAAAACGCTTAATCCATTATTTATAAAGTGCATCATCATAGCAGGATAGATACTGTCTGTTATGTAAACCACTAAGCATAATACCAAGCCCAGCAGTCCTGTCGGAATAAGTTTAACCAGACTCATATGATAAATTCCGAATAATACAGCAACAATAGCAATAGCTACAGATATACGGTACTTATTTTTCATGGAGTGAAAAATCATTCCACGGAAAAGCATTTCCTCGCAGATTGCAGGAGCCACTGCGATGACTAAGAAAACGCTTAAGA
The DNA here is from genome assembly GCA_029062885.1 of Lachnospiraceae bacterium. GTDB lineage: Bacteria > Bacillota > Clostridia > Lachnospirales > Lachnospiraceae > UBA3282. The sequence goes on along the minus strand of JAIDPH010000248.1, from coordinate 3,246 downwards.
AGCTGCCGCTCATAATACTTTCAAATGTTGTGTTTACATTTTCTGCACTACTTGGGAACAGCTGAACTAAACATGTTGAAAGTACGATGTTGATAAAGTACATTCCGACACTAATAAACAACGTGCCCAAATAGCTTTTTGCCTTAGTCTTCTTAAATCCGTATGTCAGGCAGATATCCTTTTTCGTATAAAGCACCACCAGGAGCGGAACGATGAGCAGAATTAACTGAGTTCCGAAAACTCCCGCCAGACCGAATTTTATCTGCAGCATGGTGCCTGCATATAATACAAGCATAATCGTAAGCGCAACCACGAACCATACATCCGATACTGCGGGCACTCCGCCTTTTTTCAGATTACTGCGCCTCTCAAAAAGCTGCATTCCGCCTTTGGCGTCGCCGAAGAGAATCGCTTCACTGTCATAGATTTTGCTAAGGAATAAAATAGCAAGCGCCGCATATGCAACATTACTGATAAGCACCACCCCGATTGCGGCGTAATCTATTTTGAACACCAGCATATTTTTAATTAAAAGACAGATGTTGGCTACGGGAATCATAGCCATCGTATGCGTCAATTCGATATTGGGAATAAACCCGATATAGCCAATGAACATAACGACTAACATAAGCGGAGTTATATAGTTATTCGCTTCTTTATAGCTCTTTGCAAAAGATGTCGTACACATTGTTATGGCGCTTATAAATAACGAAAATGCAAAAATTGTCAAAATACATACCAAAATTGCCGGCAGAAACATTGCCATATCGAAAGCCTGCGCATCGGTCTGCAATTCCATTATCTTATACATATAGACCGCAATTCCGCCCATAGAAAGAATGTTGAGGAATGCAGATATGATACCGATTACCGCAACAGTCAAAAACTTGGAAATAATAAGCTGTCTGCTCGTAACAGGCAGTGTCAGAATTGTCTCTAAGGTTCCCCTCTCACGCTCTCCCGCAGTAGTATCGATTGCAGGATACATAGTTCCCATTAGGAGACTTATCACAAGCATAAACGGCAAGATGGAGCCCATGATGCTTCCCAAAGACTGCTCACTGCTCGCTATATCGTTTGCTTCATAAGAAACCGGCTCCAGAATCTCATGCACGTCCAGACCTGCTTCCTCTATTTTCTTCTCTGTCAGTTCGTCCCTGAATTCATCAAATACATCCATAACTATGTTCTTCGCATAGCCCGAATTGGTTACTGAAGAAAGATAATATACCTCGTACTGCATTTTTCCGTCCTGAAGATTACCTGTAATATAAACGTCATATACTTCTTCATTCAGATACCACTCATACGGGTCATGAGAACCAAAGGTTCTTTGATCGTCTATTGTAAGCATATAAGCGCCTTCTTCATCATCTGAGCTTTCCTTACTTTTTTCCGTCAGTTTCTGTAAAAAGGCGTCATCATCACCTTCCACATACACTAATATATTGTATTCCTGCGTCGCCATGCCGGAAGAAATAATTGAGACTAACTGCATAGCGCCCAGAAAAATCAAAGGATACAGGATAACAGGCACAACCAACATCATCAACACAGTTTTTTTATCACGAAAAACATCAAGAATTTCTTTCTTCATCAAGGTTTTTATGATTTTTGTATTCATCTGCCGCGTCCTCCTTCATACTGCCCTAATATCTCATTTTCATATTCGGCTTCCTTTATGATTAATTCTTCAAAAACATCCCTCAAAGTTTCTTTTCCTGTCCGCGCTTTTAATTCGGCAGGTGTTCCCTCGCTCACGATTTTACCCTGATGAACCAGTAGAATTCTGTCACAAAGAAACTCCGCCTCTTCCATATAATGCGTTGAGTACAAAATAGTCTTACCCCGCTCCCGCTCTTTTTTCATAAAATCAATAATTGCAGCGCTGCTTATAATATCAAGTCCAAGCGTTGGCTCGTCAAATATGTACACCTGCGGGTCATGTACAAGACATCTGGCAATTGATGCACGCTGAGTCTGTCCTGTCGATAATTTTTCGATTCTGTTATCTATGAAATTATCCATAGAAAGGACTTTGCTTATATTTGCGACGTTTTTCTCAACATCTTCTTTTGTCATTCCATAGAGCTCTCCAAGCATCTGCATCAGTTCTCTGGCGGAAAACCTGCCATACAGCTTGGTATTGTTAGACAGATAGCCTATATGCCTTTTCACCTCTATGTCATCTGTAATCTCTTTCTCTCCGATTCTGATACTGACCTGCCCGCTTGTCGGCTTCATCAGCTTCGACATCATACGAAGCAGCGTCGTCTTTCCCGCACCGTTCGGTCCTAAAATGCCGACGATTTCACCTTCGTTCACAGTCAGTGAAATCCCGTCTACGGCGTTGATATCTACTTTTTTGTTTTTCTTTTCATTCTTGGTAAACGTTTTTACCAGATTGTCTGCCTTAATTCTACTTTCACTCATCTTTTAACTCATTCTCCTCTTCATTCTCTATTTTATCCCTCTTCCTTTTATATAAAAATGCTGATAGAGTCAGTGCTGAAAAGCATGCTGTAACAACCATAATAAAAAATATTACCCCTGTTGCAATTGAGCCGTAAAGTTTATGGTATTGCCGATAGGAAGTTAAAAATCCAAAAATTCCGGCAAACACACCTCCTATTGTGCTTGCACCCATGTTAACCCAATTCGTAGGCGCAAGCCTTCTATCCCAAATACCATTTTTTATACAGCCAAAGACCATATACAATGCTATGCACATGAATACAATCCATTCTCCAGCCACATACTTCCACTCTCCCGGTCCGTATACAAATTGCTGTACAAAGAGTGCTGTAAATAATCCCCAAAAAGCCATCCAGTAGCCATTATGTTCTATTTTCAGCATTTTTTGCTCCTGCATCTCATCTAATCTGTTTTTCATCTTTATTGATTTCTTCCACTTCATCCTTTAATCCTCTCTTTCCTATCTTCATCTTCTTCCCAGAATAAATCGTCCAGCGTTTTACCAAGTACGCGGCAAATAGAGCGGCATAAATTAATAGTCGGGTTATACTCCCCCTGTTCGATTGCATTTATTGTCTGCCTTGATACGCCGACCGCCTGCGCAAGCGCTTTCTGCGTCATGTCTTTCTCGGCTCTTGCTACTTTAATCGGTATATTTCTTGCCAATGCTTCTATACCTCCTACAAAAAATTCTTATAATTTGTCCTTCTTTAAATTTGCATAATACTAGCTGCATAGTACTGACGATAGGTATATAGTACTATACGTTTC
>JAIDPH010000247.1 GCA_029062885.1 Lachnospiraceae bacterium | reverse complement strand
CTGTATTATTATCTAAGAATAAGAGCGCAGATGAAAAAAAGAAGATACTTGAAGAAGAATTTGGCATAGCAATGACAAAGACAATAGAAAAGGAGGCAGAGGAAATGTTTGATTATGGTGATTATGTTGAAGAGATGGGAAGGCGTGAAGGAAAGCGTGAAGGCATAATTACATCATTAAAGAACCTGATTAAGAACGCCAACATGCCTCTGGAGCAGGCTATGGCGGTTTTGGAGATTCCGGAGAAAGACAGACCGATGTATGCTGTGGAACTGAAGCAGTAGAAGTAGTATGGTTTATACTCTATTTATTACAATCGCGAGGTGTTGTATTAATGAAGAAAAATAAAGTAATAGTTAGTTTTATACTTATATTTTTAATAATTTCAGGAAGCATAAGCTATGGTATATATTCATGCAGGGTACAATTTGTAGGTGATAACAACCATATAGGAGGTATATCTAAAGATGAAAACGATGATGTTTGGGCTTGCGGATACGTAACACTATATAATGGGGGATGGAAAGATAAAAAAGTAGTTTTTGAAGTAGACAATGAGAATACTTGGAATCATTTAGAAAAATGCATGAAAGAAGAAAAGTATGAGGTTACTAAAATAGAAATAGTAAGTGGAAACGGACAGGTTGATGAGGAAAATATGGTTTTAATTATTCCAAGTAACGAAACAGTCAACGTAAGGATTGATGCCCATAATATATACATAGGTGAAGATTATAAAGGAGAATCAATAGGGTTGTATCGTGAAGCGCCACGCATAAGTTTTCATGTTATTAAATAAATAGAAGGATATAATTTATATATAATAAGCCATTCTGACGTATGTGCAGGGGGCTTATTTTTTATTCTATTTTTTAATGTAAAAGTACAAAATAATTCAGTCATAACTTGACCCACATTTCATATATTGAGATAAGGGGGCAGCAGGATGCAGAAAGAAGAAATCTTACATATTTTTCCGGACTTTATGCGTACAAGATGGGAGAAGGTGGCAGAGCGGGCGGAGCAGCTGCAGGAAATAAGACTGCGTGTTAATCAGCCCGTTACGGTACTCATGGATAATAAGGAATGGTTTCTTGAAACGGAAGGCGGGCTTACGTCAGACGTGGCTCATGCGGTATACAGTAGTGAAAAAGAGCTGGAAGCAGTGCTTACGCATGTGTGCCGATATTCCATCTATGCTTTTGCGGATGAAATCAGACAAGGATTCATGACAATTCCGGGCGGACACAGAGTAGGTATTTCGGGACAGGTCATATTGGAAAACAATGAGCAGATCAGAAATATAAAATATATCCGCTATTTAAATATCCGTATTGCCCATGAAGTCATAGGAGTATCTGATAAAGCGCTCCCTTATCTGTACAATAGAGGAGAAGTACTGAATACTTTGATTATTTCACCGCCGGGATGTGGAAAGACCACTATGCTCAGAGATCTGGTGCGCAGTTTTTCGGTAGGGAATGAGTACGGAAAAGGATGCAATGTCGGACTTGTTGACGAGCGTTCGGAAATTGCAGGAAGCTTCTTAGGTATACCGCAGAACGATATCGGGTTACGCACGGATGTGATGGATGCCTGTCCGAAGCATGAGGGCATGATGATGTTTATTCGTTCTATGGCGCCGGATATCCTGGCAGTAGACGAGCTTGGATCAAAGAAAGATATAGAAGCGATGCATCAGGCTATTCGGTGCGGCTGTAAGATGCTTGCCACGATTCATGGTTTTTCCATAGAAGAAATAGGGCGTAAAGAGTATATGAAAACGGTGATGGAAGAACAGCTTTTTGACAGATATATGGTGCTTGGAAAGAAAAATAACAGGTGTATTATAATTGGAATTTATGAAAAAGAGAGGCGGCTATGCTCAAACTGGCAGGAATAATTATACTAATGTTCGGCTGTATCGGACTTGGTATCAATAAGGTTTCGGAAGAAAAACGACGTATCAGGGAGCTTCGTGAAATTCGGAATATAGTAGTAAGAATACAAAACGAAATGGTATATGGCAAGCGTACGCTTCCTGAGATTTGTTTGATTCTTGGCCGAAACTCTACAGAGCCATACAGTGATACTTTTATGAATATCTTTCAGAGATTGGAAGAAAATGACGGAACCGTCCTTGATAATATCTGGAAAGAGCAGTTAAAAAACTGCATGGAAGATATGCCGCTTGGAGAAGAGGAAAAAAATATTCTAATCAGTCTTCCGGAGCATATGGGAATAATGGACGGAGCAATGCAGGCCGCTGATATAGGACAATCTCTGGATTTGCTCACAAGTCATATTGCTAAGACAGAGACGGAATATGAGAACAAAGCCAAAGTGATTATGAGCGTAAGCGTAATGGCGGGATTGTTTCTTGTAATATGGCTTATATAAGCGTAAATGGCGGATTTATAGGATTAAGATGGGAGAATGAATATAGAAATGAGCATAAGTCTAATTTTTAGGATTGCGGCAGTAGGTATATTGGTAACGATTTTAAATCAGATATTGAAGCATAGCGGCAGGGAAGACCAGGCTTTTTTAGTCAGTCTCGCCGGCCTTATTCTGGTGCTGACATGGCTGGTGCCATACATATATGATTTATTCCTGATGATTCAGGATTTGTTTTCGATTTGATTCATATAGGGATTTATATGGGGATTTATATAGAATAGAAGGGAGCATGATAACTTATGGAAATAATCAAAATCGCCATGATTGGACTTGTAGGTGTACTGCTTGCAGTTCCGTTGAAAAGTTATAAAGCGGAATACAGCGTCTATATCGGACTTGCTGTATGCCTGCTGATTCTGACATACTCCGTCAATTACTTTACACGCATACTTACAGGCATGGAGAGCCTGCAGAATTACCTGGGAGACAACTTCCAATATCTTTCGGTTCTGTTTAAGGCTGTAGGAGCGGCTTATGTCTGCGAATTCTGTTCCGCTATATGCAAAGATGCGGGATATGTCGGTATGGCAGGACAAGTTGAGACCGTGGGAAAGATGTATATCTTATTAATCGGGATGCCTGTACTGTTTGCTTTAATGCAAAGTATCAACGAGATAGCGGGTTGATGGCGGAAAAATGAAAAAGATAAAAATTGCGATTATGGTGATTGTAGTCATATGTAATATTTTGTCACAGCCGATGGAAGTGCATGCTTATGCAGGGGAAAGCCTATGGCAGGAGATGGATTTGGACGCTGCTGAGGATAGCTTCAAGTCTATGTTTCCGGAATATCATTTTGATGGAAAACAAGTGTTATCATTAATAGCGCAGGGAAAGATTATGGCGGCGGTATCAGCTCTGATATCAGGACTCGTAGATACGGTAAAGGCACAGTTTGGAGAAATCAGGACGCTTTTTGTAATGATTCTCATTCTGGGAATTACGGCAGCGCTGTTTTCAAATTTTGCAGATGTTTTTCAAAATCATCAGGTATCGGATATAGCATTCTACTTTATTTATCTTATGCTTATTACGGTTTTGATAAAGTCGTTTGGGAATGCTGCATCTATAGTAAAAGAAATGTTAAATCAACTTATAACTTTTATACAACTGTTTATTCCGGCATATATTCTGACTATTGGAACCGCATCCGGAGCCGCTTCGGCAGTGGCATATTATCAGTTGTTTCTGATGGCGGTATATATTATTGAAAAAATCTATATATCAATACTGGTGCCAATGGTATACTGCTTTGCCCTGCTTGGAGTGATTAACGGAATATGGATGGAAGAGAAGCTGAATCTTCTATTGGACCTTCTGCATAAACTTATAGGCAGTTGTATTAAAATAACGTTTGCTATCATAACCGGGCTCAGCATGATGCAGTCGATGATTTCACCGATAATGGATGCCCTGGAAACTTCTGCACTCAAAAAAGCGGTGTCCGCCATTCCGGGGATAGGAAATCTTACAGAAGGTGTTTTTGAAATGGTAGTGGGTTCGGCTGTGTTGATTAAGAATAGCATAGGCATATATATTACGCTTGTTATGCTTTTTATATGTGCACTTCCGATTATCAAGATTCTGCTGTTGGCAGGAGTTTTAAAGGCGGGTTCAGCATTAGTTGGTATCGTCAGTGATAAAAGATTGACGAACTGTGCGAACCGCGTAGGCGATGGCAGTTTCATGCTGCTTAAGCTGGCTTTGTCAGCAATCGCTCTTTTTATCATAAGTATAGCTATAATGGCTTGTGCAACAAATCGGGGAATGTAATGAATGCATTGGTGGAATTGATTAAAAAAATCGGTATCTTTATGATTGCTGCGCAGGCGGTAATTCACTTTGCACCGGATATAAAGTATGCAAAATATATGAAGCTCATCGTAGGGATCATGATATTACTACAGTTCCTATCTCCCGTATATGGAATTGTAAGCGGAATGGAGGCGGATTGGGGTGAGAAGTTGTCAGACATGGAGATGGAGTTTGATACATATGGGGTGTCAGAGAATCTTACGGATTCCTATTCGTCGCTTGAAACCGTGGAAGAAAGCATGGAACAGGAAATTAAATATAGATTAAACAACTATTTAACGAGCGGAGATTCGAAGGAAAACTATATAGTAACTGGTGTTACGATAGAACTTGAAAGGGCAGGTGGAAATAATGTAAATACAGCAGAATATACGCTTAAGAGGATAAGGGTAGTAGTGTGGGAACATACAGAAAATGCTGTCGGTTCGGAGCGTGTGTCAGATACAGATGCTACAGGAGATGTAAATAGTATAGACAAAATAGATAAGATACAGGTCGATAAAATCAACATAACATCGGACAGCATGGAAGAAAATGAGGACAAAACCACAGACAATCTGCGCGGAAGGTTCTGCAGCGTGCTTGGCATGGAGGAGAAGTATATGGAGGTGGTAGTATATGGGGCAAATTAAGAAACTGATGAATAAAATAACAGGTGGTACTAAAATGCGAAAGGATCAGTTGTTGATCATGGTACTTTGCGGAATTCTACTATGTATTATTGCTCTGCCGATAGGGGGCTCAGATTCCGGTTCAGTTTTTTTCGGAAAGACGTCCAATAAATCGGACAGTGATTATGATATAGTGGAAAATAACAATCAGGATACATCAGGAAAAACCACAGGGACTTCCGTAGACTACGATTTATCATATATATCTTATTGGGAAGAGAAGCTTAAACAGTCTTTATCATGCATTGACGGAGTGGGTGAGGTTGAAGTTTTGATAACCCTGAAAGAATCGGAAGAAAGAGTCCCGGAGAAGGATATACCTGAAGAAATAAAAGAGACTGTAGAGACGGACGCAGAGGGCGGAAATCGTACGATTATGGAAAAGAGTCTGAAAGAATCTACTATTTATACAGTTAATGAGGCAGGACAGAATGTGCCGTATGTAAGCAAGGTCATACAACCTGTTGTAGAAGGTGTCGTTGTAATTGCGCAGGGAGGTGATTCCGACACTGTGAAACTTAATATTATTGAGACAATTAAGGTATTATTTGCTATTGATGTGAATAAGATAAGAGTAGTAAAGATGAAAACAAATATCAAATAAAGGGGAGAATGCTTTGAAGAATATGATTAAGAAGAATCAGGTAATGATTACTGCCCTGGCAATTATGATTGCAGTTGCAGGTTATCTGAATTTCGCAGGCACTAAGGTTACAGATGAAGACATTATGACCGTGAACGGCGGGATAGCTACAGATGATTTAGGTAATATGTCATTGACAGATGATGAAATTGATTATAGCGCTTTATTTGACCTTTCAGAAGAAGACATCGAGCAGGCTTCCGGTGACATATTGAGCCTGGACAGCGATGTGGAAGTGAACAGTACGGATATATTGGATGAGGGCATGGCAGAGAATCTTGAAGGAAATGAAGTACCGGGAGAAGCGGTCTTTACAGCATCATCGGGGTTGTCCACTTTATACGGAGCCAAATTACAGAAAGAACAGACAAGGGCTCAGACTAAGGAAACTCTTTTGGGACTCATAAACAATGAAAATATCAGCGAAGATCAGAAGCAGGAAGCTGTGAACAGTATGATTTCCATGACGGATATCGCGGAAAAAGAGACAGCGGCTGAGATTCTGTTAGAAGCTAAGGGATTTACGGATTCTATTGTCAGCATCGACGGCGAAAGCGTAGATGTGGTAGTAAATATGGCTGATCTTACGGAGGCGCAGCGCGCACAGATCGAGGATATCGTGACACGCAAGACCGGTATAAGTGCAGACGCTATAGTAATCAGCACAGTAAATTCAATATCAAATTAGGTGCATGTTCCAAAGTTTTGTGGTATACTAAACGCAGGCTCGGCATATACAGTGTTTAATAGGAAGAGAGGCAAAAGATGAAGAGAGTATTTCTTATTGTATTAGATAGTTTTGGAATAGGTGAGATGGAAGATGCGGCGGACTATGGTGATAAAGGTACCAATACTATCCGTTCCGTATCTTCCAGCTCCTATTTTAATATGCCCAATATGGGTAAGATGGGGCTTTTTAATTTAGATGGAGTAGACTGTGGCGAAAAGACTGCAAATCCTACGGCAAGGATTGCCCGTATGAAGGAAGCGTCAAAGGGCAAAGATACTACTATAGGGCATTGGGAAATCGCGGGAATATATTCCCCTAAGCCGCTGCCGACTTATCCTGATGGATTTCCGAAGGAAGTCCTGGATGAATTTAGTAAGAAGACAGGCAGAGGTGTACTGTGCAACAAGCCATATTCAGGCACGGTGGTAATTCAGGAGTATGGAGATGCCCATATGGATACCGGAGACTTAATTGTATATACTTCCGCTGACAGCGTATTCCAAATCGCAGCGCATGAAGATATAGTTCCTTTAGAGCAGCTCTATGAATACTGTCGTATAGCCCGTGATATTCTTAAAGGAGAACACGGTGTGGGAAGAGTAATTGCCCGTCCTTTTATTGGTCCACATGGAGGACCTTATACCAGAACGCCGCACAGACATGATTTTTCGATTTTACCGCCGTCAGTTACGATGCTGGACCAGCTTTCAAAAAATGGTAAGGCTGTTATTTCGGTAGGTAAGATTAAGGATATTTTTGCGGGAAAAGGCATTACCGAATCGGTGTATACAAGCGGTAATGAGGAAGGAATCGAGAGGACTCTGGAGTATCTTGATAAGGACTTTGAAGGCTTATGCTTTGTTAATCTGGTGGATTATGATATGCTCTATGGGCATCGTAATGATATTGACGGCTATGCTAAGGCACTTGCTTATTTTGATGAGAAGCTGCCGGAGATTTGTGGGAAACTTAAGGAAGATGATATCCTGATGATTACGGCAGATCATGGCTGTGACCCCGGATATACGATTTCTACAGACCATTCCAGAGAGCACACGCCGTTTTTGATGTATGGCGAAGGGATAGAACCTGCAAACCTTGGAACCAGAGATACTTTTGCGGATATCGGCGCTACGGTGCTTGATTATTTTGATATAAAGCCGGAGTTTACCGGAACATCTATGATTTGAGTGGAGGATAAGAACGTGGGCAGTTATGCAGACGAGATTAACAAAAGAAGGACTTTTGCAATTATTTCGCACCCTGATGCGGGAAAAACGACATTGACAGAAAAATTTCTTTTATACGGCGGAGCCATCAATCTTGCAGGCAGTGTTAAAGGTAAGGCTACGGCAAGACATGCGGTTTCAGACTGGATGGAAATTGAAAAGGAAAGAGGTATTTCGGTTACTTCTTCCGTTTTACAGTTCCAGTACGGCGGTTTCTGCATCAATATTCTGGACACTCCGGGGCATCAGGATTTCTCAGAGGATACTTATCGTACCCTTATGGCGGCTGATTCGGCGGTAATGGTGATTGACGCTTCTAAGGGCGTTGAGGCTCAGACCAGAAAATTATTCAAGGTATGTGTTATGCGCAGGATTCCTATTTTTACATTTATCAACAAGATGGACAGGGATGCCAACGATACCTTTGAGCTTCTGGATGAAATAGAGAAAGAACTTGGAATCGCAACCTGCCCCATGAACTGGCCGATTGGTTCGGGTAAGAGCTTTAAGGGCGTATATGACAGAGAAGACAAGTGCGTTATTACTTATTCGGATACGGAAAAAGGAACGAAAGAGGGACAGGCGCTGCAGATTCCGATTACTGACGAAGATGCGCTTGTTTCCAATATCGGTGAACAGTTTAAAGAACAGTTAATGGATGAAATAGATTTATTGGACGGAGCCAGTGCAGAATATGATTTGGACAGGGTTCGTGCAGGTGAGTTGACGCCGGTCTTTTTCGGTTCGGCGCTGACGAACTTCGGTGTGGAAATATTTTTACAGTATTTTTTAAAGATGACGACTACGCCGCTGCCGCGTAAGGCGGATGTAGGTTTGATTGACCCTGTTGAAAATGAATTTTCAGCATTTGTATTTAAAATACAGGCGAATATGAATAAAGCGCATCGCGACAGGGTAGCCTTTATGCGTATCTGTTCCGGCAGATATGACGCCAATATGGAAGTTAAGCATATGCAGGGCGGTAAGGTGATGAGGCTTTCACAGCCGCAGCAGATTATGGCTGATGAACGTAAAATCCTTAGTGAAGCTTATGCCGGAGATATTATAGGAGTGTTTGATCCGGGAATTTTCTCCATTGGCGATACCTTGTGTATGCCTAAAGACAGTTTCCAATATGAGGGAATACCTACCTTTGCGCCGGAGCATTTTGCCAGAGTGCGGCAGCTTGATACGATGAAGAGAAAGCAATTTGTCAAAGGAATTACGCAGATTGCACAGGAAGGTGCAATTCAGATTTTCCAGGAATTTAATACAGGTATGGAAGAGATTATCGTAGGAGTGGTCGGAGTTCTGCAGTTTGATGTATTAAAATATCGTCTGGAGAATGAATATAATGTAGAGATAAGGTTAGATAACCTTCCATATGAGCATATCAGATGGATTGAGAACAAAGATATTGATTTGGACAAGCTGAGTGGAACTTCGGATATGAAGAAAATTAAGGATTTAAAGGGAAATCCGTTGCTTCTGTTTGTCAATCCGTGGAGCATAAAAATGACGGAGGATAGAAATGACGGACTGATACTCTCCGAATTTGGCAGGAATTGAGGTGACTAAGCTCATAATATGAAAAAGTCTTTTTTTTCACGACTGGTCAGTTTAATCAGTGTGATGGTAGTTGGCGGCTGTCTGCTTTATGCTGCTAACCCTGATATTGTGCGGGAAATATTATCGTCGAATGTGCTTGGTTTTTTGAATGCGGGAACGGATATTTCGGAAAGTGAAACGGAAATCGTAGAAACAGACGGCGGTTATATGGCAGCCGGACGGACGGTTCAGATTCATGAGGATGAAGGAATCCTTGTAGCGAAAGAATCAGCAGACGAGAAGCGTTTTTTACAGGAGAAGCTTACAGATGCTTATGCTTATAATAAGTTGACGAAAGAAGAACAGAATGTTTATCTGGAGATTTTGTTTTCACTTTTAGAGTTTGAGGAAAATGTAGAGCTTTCAAGTCTTGATAATAGTGAAATATCGTATATTTTCCAATGTGTATTGAATGACCATCCGGAAATATTTTATGTTAACGGATATAGCTATACACAGTATACATTAGCGGATATTCCAAAGAAACTTACGTTCACCGGAACCTATAGCATGGATAAGGAAGAAGTGGAAAAAAAGCAGGTTTTGATAAATAATTATGTAAATCAATGCCTGGCAGGAATCCCTGAGGGCGCTGATGAGTATGAGACGGTCAAATATATCTATGAGTATTTGATCGAACATACGGAATATGATGCATCGGTAAAAGATAACCAGAATATATGCTCTGTTTTTACGGATGGCAGGTCTGTATGTCAGGGATATGCGAAGGCAACCCAGTATTTATTGCAGCAGGCAGGAATGTGTGCTGAACTGGTACTGGGAAGAGTGTCATCAGGAGAAGGACATGCATGGAATCTGGTAAAGATTGACGGAAACTGGTATTATGTTGATACAACGTGGGGTGACGCTTCTTACCGGACAGAGAATGGAGAAGAAGTCTTTCCGGAGCAAAAGGTGCCGGCAATCAATTATGATTATTTATGCGTAACAACAGCTCAGATTGCCACAACCCATATAATTGATAATGTTGTAGAGCTGCCACAGTGTACTTCAATGGATGCGAATTACTATGTCAGGGAAGGACTGTATTTTACGGAGGTTGATGAAGAAAAGCTGACCGGAATTTTTAACGACGGTTATGATAAGGGCAGCGCTTATGTCACTTTAAAATGCGCTTCAAAGGAAGTTTATGATGAAATGTGTGAGAAGCTCATTAACAATCAGGAAATCTTTCATTATCTGGATTGTCCGGATGGAATTGTTTCTTATACTGACAGCGATGAACAATTTAGTATGAGTTTCTGGTTATAAAATAAACAGTACAAGATTTATACAATGCGGTACTATGCAAAAAACATAAATTTTGTTATACTTAGACAAAATCAAAAAGTTTACGTGAAAAATAAGAATGGAGGATTTATATGGAACAGGAATCTAAAAAGAATACTTATTTAGATGAGAATTCAAAGGTAGGCTCAGTCAAAATAGCAGATGATGTGGTTGCTATGATTGCGGCGCTGGCAGCGACAGAGGTAGAAGGAGTTGCATCTATGGCAGGAAATGTCACACATGAACTTTTAAGCAGAGTCGGAGTTAAAAATGCCACAAAAGGCACAAGGGTAGAAGTGTTGCAGAAGAAAGTAAAAATAGACTTGGCTATTACCATAGAATATGGCTACAATATTCCGGCTACCTGCCAGAGAGTACAGGCAAAGGTTAAAAATGCAGTGGAGAACATGACCGGATTAGATGTGACCGATGTGAATATCCGTATTGCAGGTATCAGTGTGACAAAGGAAAAATAACGCGAAGTAGGAGTTTTCATGAGCAGAAGAGAATTAAGAGAACAAATATTTAAACTGCTGTTTCGGATAGAATTTAATAATCCTGAGGATATGCCTGAACAGGAAAAGCTTTTTTTTGAAGATGATTGTAAGGCCGATGGGGCGGATGCAGAGTATATTTCAACCAAGTACCATAAAATCGAGGATAAGCTTGAGACAATAGATAATATGCTGAATGAAAAGACTGAGAACTGGATTACTTCAAGAATGGGCAAGGTAGATTTGACGATTCTTCGGCTGGCGGTTTATGAAATCGCTTTTGATGAGGACGTGCCTACAGGCGTAGCCATTAATGAAGCGGTAGAATTGGCGAAGAAGTTCGGACAGGATGCTTCATCGGGATTCGTCAATGGTATTTTGGCGAAATTTGCATAAAAGGTGTTGTGATGCAGAATGTATATACAGTAGCGCAGGTTAATTCATATATTAAAAATATGTTCACGCAGGATTTTATGCTGCAGTATATTTCGGTAAAAGGTGAAGTCAGTAACTGCAAATATCATTCCTCCGGGCATATTTATTTTACGTTAAAAGACGAAAAAGGAACGATAGCATGCGTTATGTTTGCCGGATACAGAAACGGTCTTGCCTTTAAATTGTCGGAAGGACAGCAGGTAGTTGTAAGCGGTACTATTGATGTCTATGAACGGGATGGAAAGTATCAGCTCTATGCCAAGGAAATCAAACAGGATGGTGCAGGAGCCTTATATGAACGCTTCGAGCGCCTGAAGACAGAACTTGAAGAACGTGGAATGTTTGCTAAAGAGTACAAGCAGCCCATACCAAAATATATAAGCAGACTTGGCGTAGTTACGGCACAGACAGGCGCGGCGGTGAGGGATATCATTCAGATAGCATCGAGGAGAAATCCTTATGTGCAGATTATCCTGTATCCGGCAATAGTTCAGGGTGATATGGCTGTCCAAAGCATTGTGAACGGTATTCATGCTATGGAGCATTATGGGGTTGATACGATTATTGTCGGAAGAGGCGGCGGTTCAATCGAAGATCTGTGGGCATTCAATGAAGAAGCGGTGGCTCAGGCAATTTTCGATTGTCCTATTCCTATTATATCAGCAGTAGGACATGAAACGGATACGACGATAGCGGATTTTGTAGCGGACCTGCGTGCGCCTACACCTTCTGCGGCAGCAGAATTGGCAGTATATGATATAGAACAGCTTATGGAGCGCCTGAGTGAGTATGCATATACCATGCAGCATTTATGCAGGAGCGTGATAGACCGATATAGAGGGCGTTTGGCTAATTATCAAATGAGGATTAAATATTTAAGTCCATCCAATCAGATTAGGGAAAAACGCACATTTATGATGAATTTGGAAGAAACGCTGCATGATTGTATGGAACGGAAGCTTGTGGATAAGAGGCATAAACTGGCGCTGTATATTGAGCAGATGAAGGGTTTGTCGCCACTTGAAAAATTAAATCAGGGGTATGCATATGCAGCCGACAGTCAGGGAAAGACTGTAAACAGGATAGATCAGGCTTCAACTGACGATCTGCTCAATGTTTATGTGAAAAATGGAGTCTTTATTACCAAAGTCATAGATAAACATGAAATAGCACGTGATATTTTATGACCTTACTAAGCTTAAACAGGGGATTGGTATATGAATAAAGCGGGAAAAAGTAATGATAAGGATATGGAACAGACAGACTTTCAGGAGTGTTCTTTAGAGGAAGCGTTTGAACAGATTGAGGCGACAATAGCTCGTCTGGAAGATGAGGATATTACACTGGAGGATTCATTCCGTGCATATCAGGATGGAATGAAACTGTTAAAATATTGTAACGAAAAGATAGACAGGGTTGAGAAACAGGTCTTAAAAATAAATGAAGATGGTGAGCTGGATGAGTTTTGAGGAAGAATTAAAGAAAAAAACAGTTCATATGGAAGAAGTACTTGAGGCTTTCCTGCCAAAGGAGGAAGGCTTTCAAAAGACAGTCATCGAAGCTATGAACTACTCTGCAATGGCCGGAGGTAAAAGGCTGCGTCCCATGCTTATGGAAGAGACTTATAAAATGTTTGGCGGCAGCGGAGAACTGATAGAACCGTTTATGGCAGCTATTGAAATGATTCATAATTATTCTCTTATACATGATGACCTTCCGGCTATGGATAATGACGAATACAGGCGGGGCAGAAAGACTACTCATGTTGTATATGGCGAAGGAATGGCGGTATTAGCGGGAGACGGTCTTCTAAATTTTGCGTTTGAGACTGCATGTCGGGCATTTGAAGTGGCCAAGACATATGAAGAGTATAAAAAAGCAGCGTCAGCACTCGCCGTTTTGAGTAAGAAAGCCGGCATTTACGGAATGATCGGAGGACAATGTGTAGATATCGAAGCTGAGGATATGCAGACAGATCTCACAGAAGAACTTATTCTCTTTATACATGAGCATAAGACCGCCGCACTAATACAGAGTGCCATGATGATAGGGGCCATACTCGCGGGAGCTGATAAGGAACAGGTAGCTGCAATTGAAAAATGCGCCTATAATATCGGCATTGCCTTTCAGATTCAGGATGATATCCTGGATGTAACCAGCAGTATGGAGGTTCTCGGAAAACCTATCGGAAGCGATGAAAAAAATAATAAAATAACATATGTAACATTACATGGGTTGGAACAGTCGAAGGAGAAGACAGCATTATTATCAAGTGAGGCAAAACGTATCCTGGCTTCATTCCCAACGAGAAATTTATTTTTGGAAGAATTGGTAGAACAGTTGATTTACCGTAAGAAATAGAGGGATATACTATGTTTCTGGAGAAAATTGAAAAAACCAATGATATAAAGGAAATCGGGGCGGAGAACTATGACGCCCTTGCAGAAGAAATAAGGCAGTTCTTAATTAAGTCCATCAGTGTGACGGGCGGGCACTTGGGCTCCAATCTGGGTGCCGTAGAATTGACTATGGCTTTACATCTTGCCCTGAATCTGCCTGAGGATAAAATCATATGGGATGTTGGGCATCAGTCATATACTCATAAAATTCTCACCGGAAGAAGGGATGGTTTTGTAAATCTGCGTAAGTACGGTGGAATGAGCGGCTTTCCGAAACGAAAGGAAAGCGATTGTGACTGTTTTGACACAGGACACAGCTCCACATCCATTTCAGCGGGGCTTGGCATGGTCAGGGCAAGAGACTTGGAAGGCGGAAACAATACCATAGTTTCCGTAATCGGTGACGGCTCCCTGACAGGCGGCATGGCATATGAGGCGTTAAATAATGCATCCCGTCTTGATACGAATTTTATCATTGTTCTGAATGATAATAATATGTCGATTTCCGAGAATGTGGGCGGAATTTCAAAGTACCTGAATAATATAAGAACAACTGATATGTATTTGGATTTAAAGGAGGGTGTATATAATTCACTGTACGGAAAATCTAAGTATGGAAATAAGCTGGTATCGCAGATTCGCCGTGTCAAGAGCAGCTTTAAGCAGTTAGTCGTGCCGGGTATGTTCTTTGAAGATATGGGAATAACCTATCTTGGACCGGTGGATGGGCATGACATTCAGGCGATGATGCGGATGTTAAGAGAAGCGAGAAAGATAAAAAAGGCAGTGCTTGTTCATGTAATTACGCAGAAAGGTAAAGGATATGCACCTGCGGAGCGGCATCCTGCCAGATTCCACGGAGCGGAGCCTTTTGACATAGACACCGGTATTCCGAGCAATCCCAGAGCAAAGGCGAGCTATACCGATGTATTTTCCACGGTTATGTGCAAGCTTGGACAAAGGGACGAAAAAGTGGTAGCTATTACGGCTGCCATGCCGGATGGAACGGGTTTGAAGCGTTTTAGGAATATGTATCCTGAAAGGTTCTTTGACGTGGGAATAGCGGAGGAACATGCGGTTACTTTTGCAGCAGGTCTTGCGGCAGGAGGTTTGAAGCCTATTGTGGCTATATATTCTTCTTTCCTGCAAAGAGCCTATGACCAGATACTACACGATGTCTGCATTCAAAATCTTCCTGTAGTATTTGCGATTGACAGGGCGGGGCTCGTAGGGAGCGATGGTGAGACTCATCAGGGTATCTTTGACTTATCCTATCTTTCTTCCATTCCCAATATGCATATTATGGCTCCTAAGAATAAATGGGAACTTTCGGATATGGTTAAGTTTGCTCTCGACTGTCAGGCGCCGATGGCTATACGTTATCCGCGCGGTGAAGCTTATGACGGTCTGCAGGATAACAGGGAACCGATTGTATATGGTAAGAGTGAAAGTATATATGAGGAAAAGGATATAGCGCTGTTTGCAGTGGGAAGCATGGTAAAAACGGCGGTGGAAGTGCGAAGGCAGCTTAAAGAGGCAGGTTATTCCTGTTCCCTTATAAATGCAAGATTCGTAAAGCCGATTGACGAAGAAGCCGTAAACAAAGCATGCCTTGAACATAAATTGCTCGTTACCATGGAGGAAAATGTTGCAAGCGGCGGTTTTGGTGAAAAAGTCAGGTCATATGTGGATACCATACATACTAAAACAAAAGTTATATGCGTCGCCCTTCCCGATGAATATGTGGAGCATGGCAATGTTGAACTGTTAAAGAAGGAAGTCGGTATTGATGCGGATACCATCGTAAAGAGAATTACGAATGAGTATGAGGAATAGGCTGTAAAGATGAAAGAGAGATTGGATATACTGCTTGTAAGGCAGGGCTTTGCGCCGTCAAGAGAGAAAGCCAGAGCCATCATCATGACAGGTAACGTTTTTGTCGATGGACAGCGTGAGGATAAGGCAGGAGCTGCTTTTGAAGAAAGCAAAATTCATATCGAAGTAAGGGGAGAGACGCCTAAATATTGCAGCAGAGGCGGACTTAAGCTTGAAAAGGCAATGAAAGAATTTCAGATCAGCTTAAGCGGTACGGTGTGTATGGATATTGGAGCCTCTACGGGCGGCTTTACGGACTGTATGCTGCAAAGTGGGGCGTCGAAGGTATATTCTGTAGACGTAGGGCACGGACAGCTTGCGTGGAAATTGCGCAATGACGAGAGGGTAGTCTGTATGGAAAAAACGAACTTTCGTTATATGAAGCCTGAAGACATAGCAGATATGCTGGATTTCGCGTCTGTAGACGTTTCTTTTATTTCTCTGACGAAAATTCTGATTCCTGCGAGAAATCTATTGAAAGAAAAAGGCCATATGGTCTGTCTGATTAAACCCCAGTTTGAAGCGGGCAGAGAGAAGGTAGGGAAAAAGGGTGTTGTAAGAGAGCCTGAAATCCATGAAGAGGTCATTCGGAAAATCATAACTTATGCAGATATGATTGGATTTGAGGTAAAATGTCTTACTTTTTCTCCGATTAAAGGTCCGGAAGGTAATATTGAATATCTGGTGTATCTGGAGAAGAAAGAGCATATAGAAGAGTCGGTGCTAACGCTTGAAGAAGCGGAAGCAGAGAAAATGCTTCAGGATAAATTAAGTGCGGGCGGCGGAAGCAGGATGGAGGAGTCTGTGCGTATATTGATTGCGGAGAATGTAAAAAAAGCTCATCAGAGTCTGAATCTGATTCAATGAAGGCTGGTAAAAAGAAAGTATAGAGAAAAGAAATATGAAACATTTTTTCCTGATTACTAATAAAGCAAAAGATCCGGAGGGCATTTATACCGGAAGGATAACAGAATATCTGCGTGCGCATGGGGCAGAAGCCTCCTGCACAATATTCGGAAGGATGGCGGAGCATACGCAAGTCCCGGATGAAGCTGAGTGCGCAATCGTCCTGGGCGGGGATGGCACATTGCTCAAGGCAGCAAGGGATATGATTGAATATGAGATCCCACTGCTCGGTGTCAACCTTGGAACGCTTGGATATCTGGCGGAAGTAGAGATCGGAAATGTTGAGAAGGCATTGGATATGCTGCTGTCGGAAGAATATACCAAAGAATACAGAATGATGCTTGACGGCAGAGTATTCCATAAGGGAAAAGAGGAAGTAAATAATTTCGCCCTTAATGATATAGTGATTTCCAGATGTGGCTCACTTCAGATTCTTCAGTTTGATATTTATGTAAATGGGCGTTTTTTGAATGGATACAGCGCTGACGGTATTATTGTGGCGACTCCAACGGGTTCAACCGGATATAATATGTCTGCGGGAGGTCCGATTGCGGAGCCGGGGGCGAACCTGATTCTACTTACTCCAATCTGTCCGCATACACTAAATACCAGAAGTATTATCCTGTCGCCGGAGGATGAGGTGACGATTGTGATTCCTGAAGGAAAAGAGAACACGGTACAGACTGTGGAAGCCAATTTCGACGGAACTCACAAGGTTACACTTACGACGGGAGATAAGGTTGTAATAAAGAAAGCGTCGAAGACAACGGGAATATTGAAACTCAATACAGAAAGTTTTCTGGAAATCCTGCATAAGAAGATGAACGGCAGCTAAAAAAAGAAAGGGTTATAAAAATATATGTTAATAAGCTTACATGTGAAAAATCTCGCATTGATTGACGAAACAGAAGTATATTTCGGAGACGGACTTAACATACTGACGGGAGAAACAGGAGCCGGCAAATCAATCATTATCGGTTCGGTAAATCTGGCTCTTGGTGCAAAAGCAGATAAGGAAATGATTCGCACCGGAGAAGAGTATGCTTTGGTTGAATTGGTCTTTCAGACACAGAAAGAGGAGCAGATTCTTAAGATACGACAGATGGAGCTTCCAATAGATGATGACGGCACGATAATAATACAAAGGCGGATTATGCCTGGAAAATCAGTATGTAAGGTCGGAGGCGAAACTGTCAGCGTAAAACAGGTTAAAGAACTTGCGGAAATACTGATTGACATTCACGGTCAGCATGAACATCAATCTCTGCTGCATGCCGATAAGCAGATGGAGATTCTGGATAATTATGCAGGTGCAGCTTTGTACCCGCTCAAGCAGCAGCTTAAGGAATGCTATGCCCAGCATAAAGAAG
>JAIDPH010000246.1 GCA_029062885.1 Lachnospiraceae bacterium | reverse complement strand
GGCGTATTATGCGCAGAATGACGGCAAGATTGAAGTGAAAGACGGAAGGGTAGATATACAGAATGTGCATGAGATTTCCGGTGATGTGGATATGATTATCGGAAAAGTAGAGTTTTTTGGTGATATCGTCATCTACGGAAATGTGGAAGAGGGCGTTGTTATTCGTGCCGGCAGAAATATAGAGATTCATGGCTCTACAAGTCTTGCCAATTTGTATGCAGGCGGTGATATTATTTTATCCCGCGGCATTCAGGGCGGAAATAAGTCCAAGGTATCTGCCAGGGGAAATGTATTTGCTGATTTTATTGAACATACGACTGTGGAAGCAGGCGGAATGGTACAGGCGAACATTATTATGAATTCGAATGTATCAGCCAAGGATAAGGTTATAGCAACCGGTAAGAAGGGCACAATTATCGGCGGATATGTCCATGCGGTCAAAGGTGTAGAAGCAGTATGTATAGGCAATGATGTGGAATTAAGAACAATTATACATTGCGGTTATGAAGCGCAGACGCATGAGCGAATGATAGAGGTTAGGAAAAAAGAAGCGGATATTAAAGAGAAGATATCCGATTTGGTCGAGTCCATGTCAGAAGCCCTGCGTGAGAAACGTATGCGTGGTGCCAATACGTCAGAGGCTACGGAGAAGAAGCTGGTTGAGTGGAATAAATTGAAAGACCAGTATTTCGCGGAGCTGGATAAGGTTGAGGCTGATAAGAACAACCTTGAGGAAATAGTGGAAGAGAGTAAGGGAAGCCAGATTAAAATAGATGGTAATATTTTCAGAGGTGTTGTTATCTGTATCAATGCAGAGCAGATGTTTATTGAACGTAATACATGTTATATGAAATACATTGCTGATAAGGGAGTGATAGAAGGCAGTGTTATCGTACATAACTGATTCTATGACAAGTTGTGCGGCTGATAGTTATGAAGCGGCGGAAAAATATATTTTTCAAATTCCTAAATTCACAAAAAAGAATAATATGGAATATACAAGGTGCTTTTTGGAGCATCTTGGGAATCCGGAAGGGAAAATAAAGACTATACATGTAGCAGGCACAAACGGAAAGGGTTCTGTTTGTGCTTATTTGTGTTCCATCTTGAGAGAAGCCGGTTTTTCGGTAGGAATGTTCACATCACCACATCTTGTGACGATGCGTGAGCGATTTGTCATAAACGGGGAAATGGTTTCGGAAGAGAAATTTCTATGGGCGTTTAATCAGGTGGCTAAGAAACTTAAGGTTATGCCGGAAAATTTGCAGAAGATATCATATCATCCGACTTTCTTTGAATATCTCTTTTTTATGGCAATGGTACTTTTTGAGCACTTTGAGGTTGAGTATATGATATTGGAGACCGGGCTTGGCGGAAGGCTGGATGCGACTAATGCCATTGACAGAAAAGAAGTGTGCGTCATTACGTCAATCGGTTATGACCATACGGAATATCTGGGAGATACGCTTCCTGAAATTGCTGCTGAGAAAGCGGGAATCTTTCGTAAAAATGTACCCGCAGTATTTCTTGATAAAAATAAGGAAGTTACAAAAAAGCTGGAGGAATGTGCCGCAAAAATTGAAGCTGTGGCATGTCCAATATCGTTTATTGCGATAAAAGAAATAAATAGTATGAATAAAACTATTGATTTTTCTCTTCAATCAAATTATTATGGTTATATTAGGTTTAATATGCCTACAATAGCATTGTATCAGATAGAGAATGCAGCTCTGGCTGTTATGGCAGTTGAGCATCTGGCTGACAGGGAATATATCAGCAAAGAGCAATTGACAGAGGGAGTGAGAAAGGCTCGCTGGGAAGGCAGAATGGAAGAAATCTCATCCTCGGTTTATCTGGACGGTGCACATAATACCGATGGGATTCAGGCATTCCTGCAATCAGTGAAGCAGGATGGATGCATTGGAAAACGAAAGCTGATTTTCTCTATGGTAAAAGATAAGCAGTATCAGGCAGTTATAGACATGATTGCATCATCGGGACTGTTTGATGTTGTTGGGGTAGTGGAATTGCAGGATGCAAGGGCGCTGCCATTGCAGATAATAGTAGATAATTTTAGACAATATACAGAATTACAAACGTTGGAGTACGACAAATTAGAACATGCGATACAGGATATGACTATGAGTTGTGGGGATACAGACAGAATGTATATTGTCGGGTCATTATATTTAGTGGGCGAGGTAAAAGCCCTTATAAGGAGGTCCTCACGTGATTAATTTTGAAGAAGAGTTGAAGAAATTCCATCCAAGCCTTGAAGTGGAAGATGCAGAAGAAGCGATATACAATCAGGATTTGACAGATATGGCGGATTTGATGGTAAAAGTGGTAAAAGAGTCTAAGAAAATAAGAGAATAGTGCCGGCATGACGCCACTTAAGCGTCATAGCGTAGTAGAGGATTATTATAGATGAAATGTTATAATTGCGGATGTGAGCTGTCTGAACATGATTATTGTACCGGCTGCGGAGTTGATGTTTCGATATATAAAAGGATTATATATATTTCCAATCGGTTCTATAACGATGGATTGGAGAAGGCGGGCATCAGGGATTTGTCGGGGGCTATTTCAAGCTTGAGACAGTGTTTAAAATTTGATAAGAGTAATGTGGAAGCAAGAAATCTGCTGGGGCTTGTGTATTTTGAGACTGGCGAGGTTGTGGCAGCATTAAGTGAATGGGTAATAAGTAAGAATCTGCGGCCGAAGAAGAATATTGCAGATGATTATATTAATATGATACAGACTAATCCGACGAGGCTTGATACTATTAATCAGACGATTAAGAAATACAATCAGGCATTGACCTACTGTAATCAGGATAGTCAGGATTTGGCAATCATACAGTTGAAAAAGGTATTGTCGCTTAACCCGAAATTTATACGAGCGCATCAGCTCCTCGCGCTTCTTTATATCAACAGTGAAGAATGGGAGAAGGCGAAAAGGGAGTTAACCAAATGCCTTCAAATTGATACGAATAATACAACCACCCTTAGGTATCTTAAGGAAGTAAATGAAATGCTTTTACCGGAAGAAGGGGTTAAGCAGAGCGGAAAGAAAAAATCCCGTTCAGGCGATGTTGTTAAGTATCAGAGCGGAAATGAGATGATAATCCAGCCTGTAGATATGAAGGAAGGTAAGGGAGCGGGCTCCCTGCTTAATCTGGGAATCGGGCTTTTAATCGGTATAGCGATTTCCGTCTGCCTGATTCTTCCGGCAAGGATTTCAGAAGAGAAGGCAATCGTTAACGATGAATTGAGAAATGTCGGTGAACAATTGGATGTCAAGACTGCAACCATTGATGAACTGGAGCAGCAGCTTAAAGATTTGCAGGAGACAAAGGAGACTCTCGAACGTGACTTAGAAGCCTATTCGGGAAATGATGGAGATGTACAAACCTATGATACTCTGCTTAAGGCAGCAGATGCATATATTACAAATCCTGAAGATGTTGTGACGGTTATTGCTTATCTGGACGAAGTTAATACCGATTTTGAGGGCGGAGAGAGTGATAACTCCGAAGCCTATGATAAACTGTATAATACGCTTTATGCGCTTACAGGACCTATAGCGGCGCAGTCATATTATGACAACGCTTATGCGAATTATCAACAGAGGAATTTTGCAGAAGCAATTCCGGATTTTGAGATGGCAATACAGTACGATGCAACAAATGGTGATGCAATTTATTATCTGGCAAATTGCTACAGGAATGTGGAAAGGACAGAAGAGGCGGGGGAACTGTACAGACAGGTTATTGAGATGTTCCCGGGAACCGTGAAAGCACAAAACTCAACGGATTTTCTGGCACAGATGGAGAGCGAAGAGTAAATAATTTAGGTACGAAAGAGAGCAGGGATATTCCTTGTTCTCTTTTTTGTGTGCAATTATCTATATAGATTAACAGTGAAAGGGGAAAACAATGGAAGATGAGTTTAAAGTAATTGATAATTACCTTATGATAAGAATGCCGAAAGAAATAGACCATCATCATTCGGTTTACATAAGTAAAACGGCTGATAAGTATATCTTAGATGAAAATGTAGGGAACGTGGTATTTGATTTTGAAAGGACAAGCTTTATGGACAGTTCGGGAGTCGGCGTTATTGTCGGAAGATACAAGAAGATTTCCTGCTTTGGAGGCAAGGTTTTCATAATCAATGCAGATAACAGGATAAGAAGGATATTGTCACTTTCAGGGTTACATAATATTGTGGAAATTATGGAATAAACAATAGTTTAAATATTTTTTGAAAGGAAGATAGATATGATTGAAATTGTAAATGCAAATCGGAATACACAGGTGAAGAATGAAATGCGGATAGAATTTCTGGCGATATCGGAAAACGAAGCGTTTGCGAGAACGGCAGTAGCGGCTTTTGTATCACAGTTGAATCCGACATTAGAGGAAATCTCGGATATTAAGACAGCAGTATCGGAGGCAGTGACTAATTCCATAATACACGGATATGATGGGGAAGACGGAGAGAATAATATGGTGTGGGTGAGCTGTCTGATTAAAAACGATGTATTGGAAGTGGAGATACGGGATAAAGGAGTCGGCATTGAGGATGTTGAAAAAGCAATGGAGCCTCTTTTTACGACGAAACCTGAATTAGACCGTTCCGGAATGGGATTTGCCTTTATGGAAGCTTTTATGGATGATTTGGAGGTGATTTCCGAGATGGGACATGGCACGACAGTGCGCATGGTGAAAAAACTCGGGACTACATCATGGATTGTGAGTGAGGACTAGCCTATGGAAGAAACTGCCGTATTGATTGAACGTTCACAGGCAGGAGATAAAGAGGCAAGAGAGAAACTGATAGAGGAAAATCTGGGGTTAGTAAGACACATAGTAAAGAGGTTTCTGGACAGGGGGTATGATGCGGAAGACCTGTTTCAAATAGGCTGCATAGGCCTGATGAAGGCAATTGATAAATTTGATTTAAGTTTTGATGTAAAATTTTCCACATACGCCGTCCCGATGATACAGGGTGAAATTAAACGCTTTTTACGGGATGACGGTATGGTAAAGGTGAGCAGGACCTTGAAAGAAAATGGCTGGAAAATCAAACAGGCGGCAGAAAAACTTGCGCATGCGCATGGCAGGGAGGCGACGATGCAGGAGTTGTCGAAGGAGACAGAACTTAGTATTGAGGATATAGTACTGGCTCTGGACGCCAATGTTGAAGTGGAATCAATCTATAAGTCGGTATATCAGTCCGACGGTAATGAGATTTATCTGGTGGATCAGGTAGTCGGTGAAGCCGGCGGCATCGGACGCTCTGTACTGGAAGGTGCATCGGGCGGTAATGAAATTTATGAAGATATGGAAAAAGAGAAGCTGTTGAATCATATGCTGTTAGAACAGCTTCTGAATGGCTTGGAAGAAAACGAGAGGGAGCTTATCCGTCTGCGTTATTTTCAGGATAAAACTCAGATGGAGGTGGCAAAAAAAATGGGTATAAGCCAAGTGCAGGTCAGCCGAATGGAAAAGCGCATTCTTCTGCACCTGCGAAAGGAGGTATAAAAAGCTATTCGGGTAGAAGTACCATGCCTGCTCTCATGCATATGGGTATGGTACGGAATATTACCATTTCTATGGTTCCGCCTATTATAAGCAGGAAACAAAGCGCCAGACATACATTTATAAGCGGTCTTGGCAGTGTATACTTACCGAAGCGTATTGATGATAATTTTTCAAGTCCTTTGACGATATAGTACATAAGCGGTATCAGAGAAGGGAGAACATACCGTCCCTGATTCTGATAATCCATGGCATAGGCATAATAAATCATTAATATAATTGGCATAAAAATACAGAATAGCATATTAAGATGGAAAAACATTTCTTTACCGCTTAGCTGCCGACGGGTCTTGGTGAAAAATTTCCTATTGAGCAGCCAGTAGAAGACGCCTGCAATACCGGTAATAAGAAGAACCTTATATGCAAAATACAGCCAGTCACTGCTATATATAGCCATGGAACCGTAAGCAGCAATGAAACTCCTGAATGCCATCTCACAGGTGTTTCTCTCTCTAATCATCTGCCAGACAGTGTAACCCATTTTCTGATATGTCTGACTTGTAAGGGGATTGACTTTATCAATTGCATATAATTCGGCTAATTTATTGTTAGTGGCAAAGCCTAAGAAATCGCCGTCGAGAACAATATATTTATGAACAAACCACCAGCTTATGCCCAAAAGGACTATAACGCTGATAAAGATTCCCTTTTTCAGCATTTGTCTCCAGTCATACTGAAGATGTCCTTTGTCGGACTTGATATAATATGTGACAAACAGCATAATGCAGCTGAGAATATAGCCATAGGCATTATAGTAAGATAGGGCGCACAGGATTATGCCTGCGCACATCCATAAGCAATTGAAGGTTTTAAAGCCTTCTCTGTAGCCTCTGATTAATGCATATATCATCATGGCTGTTGCTAAAAGGCAGCAGGAATCAGTATTGACGTAACTGTGTATGAATATATTTTCCGGAAGATACATAACAGCAAAACAAAACAGCCACCTGAAGCGTCTGTCACTAAAAAGCTCCAGGGAAATAAGGTAGACCATCACCGCCATGAATGTTCCGAAACACACATTTACTGTTCTTGCGGTATATAAAAGCATTATTTCCGAGTCCGTAAAAAGATTGACAAAACGCATTAGATATCCTTGAACAATATACGGAAAAATATTATATAACGCATAGGAGGTCCCATATCCCGGTATGCGAACCTCTGTTTCTAAACCGGTTGGAAGTGTTCCGTGTTTGCATATATATTGTGGAATCAGATATCTGGCATATTCATCGGGCGGGTTCGCGTACAACGGTGGAGTATCCGCCAGAGGCTGGAAAAGCGCAAGCGCCATAGCCAGAATTGTAAAACCTAACAGATATACCGACAAAATAGGTATGTCCTTTTTGACTTTATTCATAAAAATCCCATTCTTCTTTCTCATCCTGCGAATTTATGTGCCCAAGAAATCAAGGGTGTCTGCACAAATTCGCGTGTGAAAAATTCATTTTTCACACTATACATGCGTTTACTATATCATATAAGGCGGTTGTTTTCAACTTTAAAACAGTTGCATCATATGGAATGAAATGTTATACTAAGTTAAATAATATGAAATAATTTTGTAACAAATATGGAGGATATAATGAAAACACTAAAATTTAACAAAGGTATTTATGGCCTGATTATGGTCATGCTTATTATAATGATGGGAGTGCGGGTCGAGGCTGCCGGTACACTGAATCAGTCTTTTGCCAAATCGGCAAAAAGTGTTCTTGCAGATAAGTCAACGATTTCTTATTCAGCTGTGCTGCCGACTATACCGTCAAGTGACGACGGAGTGCTTTATTTGTATGAAATGCAGCCATTCGAGTATACGATATCGCCTGCGGCAGTACCTATAGCGTCAGCGCCGGCATCAACTAAACCTGCATTTACAGTGCCGTATACAGATACCAGACTCTATACCAAGCTGGGGCTTGCTGTAAAGGTGGGCGGTCAGAATGTGCTGATAGCAAATCCGCAGTACATATCAAATCCTGAATTACTTGCCACACATACAAGAGCAAGACAGAACAGACCGTTAAAATCAGAACAGGGTAAGGATTTCTGTAATCTATATATGGTTTCGTCAAATATAAACGGAGTAATTGCAGGAAAATATACTACGGTACAGGTTATGAATGAGGGCGGTAATGATGTGCTTACAAATCCTTATTCAAGAGCGGCAATGCTGCCGTCAGAAACACATCCTGTAATACCACAGTATTATATGCTTAATGCATCAGAACCCGCAGGTATCACAGCTATTACGACGACTCTTTCAAAGTGTGCGGCAGAGTCATCGGCAGAGAACTATATTATAGGTAATGAAGTTAATGTCCGTATGTGGAATTATATGATCTGGCAGGACTGGGACAGCTATATAAGAGAGTATGCACAGGTATTCAGAGTAGCTTATAACGCAATTAAGAGCCAGAATGCAAATGCCAGAGTATTTATCTGTCTGGATCAGAACTGGGACAGAAACCGTCCGGCGAGCCATGCAGAATATTATGAATATATTGATGGAAAAGATTTTCTTGCCAAATTTAATCAATTGATTTCAAGTGAAGGAAACATTGATTGGTGTGTGGCGCAGCACCCGTATCCTGTGCCGCTTACTTATGCTATGTTCTGGAATATGTCAGGCTGCCCGGACGGAAACTATATGGCAGCACAGGTGTCGTCAGGCAAGATGATGACATTCCAAAACCTGTCACTGCTTACAAACTACCTGAAAAAATCTGAAATGTTAGCGCCTAACGGAAAAGTCAGACGCGTCATCTTGAGCGAAATCGGTCTGACCAATGCGCAGGGAGTAGACGTGCAGGCAGCGGCGCTTTATGCTTCATACACGGCAGCAAAAACAAATCCTTATGTGGATGAGATTATCTATTTGTTTAATTATAGTGAAGCAGGATTAGACACAAGGCTTTCAGGTCAGTCACAGCTTGTATACAACAGTCTTGGTACATCACAAGAAGCAACATACGATGCATGGGCAAAAAGTTTCATAGGCATCAGCAGCTGGTCGCAGGTCATTAAGTAGAGCAGTGTGAAAAATTGAAAAGTTAATGGCTTTATGGTTGAAAAATTGGAAGGTTTCATGTAGAATATAGGATATAGTATATTCAAAGTTTCATATAAGGATATATAAGATATACAAAGAGATATGGAGATACGGAAAGGAAGGATTTTGAATATGAATGCAGGTGCTGGTTTCTTATTATTAGCGGGCGGTCTGGTAGTTGTTATTATTCCTGTTGTGATTTCTGTGGTATCCGCTGTTGTTTCAGGAGTAGCGGCAGCAGTAGATGATGAGGCAGAAGATTGATGATGAACACATTTCAGTATCAGGTAGAGAGCATTGATGGTGATTATGCGAACTTAAGGCGTATTGACATCGAGAGCGATGAAATCAAACTGGTGGCAAGGGCATTGCTGCCCCCTGATATTGCCGAGGGCACTAAGCTTCTCTATGAGTATATGCAGTATCAGGTTATAGATTGAAATGTCAATAAGAATTACGAAGTAATTTTTATAGACGAGTGCGCAAGCACTCGTCTTTTTATATCATAGGAAATTATGCCGCAGCGTAAATCATTCCAAGAAGAATGCGAAGCATTCTTGGAATCGAGTGCGCTGGCACTCGATTTTTTATATCATGCCGCATAGGTATGCGTAAGCGTTCATAATTGTCTTGGGCTGTTTCCCTGTTATAAAATAAAAGTCTATCTGCGATTCGTTTTCCGCACAAAGATAAGAACCGTAAGCGGGTACATCGCAGCATATCGTAGGTTTGTCCGTTGCCATCAGGATTCCATATCCTTTATCGGAGAGGATAAAAGGCAGTTCGTTCACATTTTTCCCATGAGATATATATCTTGCTGTATTTCGAAGATTTATTCCGTTTACATCTTCGGTGCCCATTCCATACAATTTTTCATCCTTTTGCCAGTCCAGAAAAAGCCATGCTTTATTTCTTCCGGAGACGGTATCAGCTATCTGACGGCACTCTTTGCTCCGCTCTGCGAGTAACAGCTTTTTATCGCGCGTCAGATATCGGATTGCACCGGTATTCTTATCAACCTGTATACAAAGTTCATCAGTCTTAAGTTCCACCGCGGATCCCGTTTCTTTATACATCCATGTATTTTCTATATGGCTGACGGCAATTTTGGAATTAACTGCCGTATCAGGCTGTTTTCCTTTGACAAAAGTGACACGGATAATTGCGCTGCCCACAGGACTTAACCGTAGAATACCATACCGGCTCTGCATATAAAGACCGTCTTTTTGTTTTGTTACCCAGCGGATGGAAAGGTCAATCTTTGAATGTCCGGAGGGGCGCAGCTTCTCAGTGGCAGGCATATCACCGAAAGAGATTTCAGGGAGTTCGCTTTCCTGATTTATATTGTTTGCATTAATAATATTGTTTACTTTTTGATCTGAAGCAGCTGTCTGTTTTGGTGATTGTTCAGGCGTTCGGTTTTGTGCAATAAAAACTTTTTTACGGGAAGTAACTCCTATGCCCGAAGCAGCTGATGCTTTGTTATTGGTACTGTCTAGTGATGTACCATTAGTACTGTCGTGAAGAGAAGATTTATTCAACCTGTCCTTATTTGTCATGGCTATATCGGGCAGCGGGTCCGCGATAAGTCCGGTAAGATTCCCTGTATGCAGGATACATAGTTCATGCAGAGCGCGGGTTGCCGCCACATATAACAGCTTGGCATGTCCGTCATCCACGGGATAATCATCTCTTGTCGGATTGAAAATCAAAACAGCGTCAAATTCCAGACCTTTTGTATAGTCCACCGGAAGTACCATGATTCCGGCGCCGAAAACTGCATTTTCCAAGTCGCTTTCCATTATATTGACATACTTACCAAGCGCTTTGGCAGTTTCATTTGCATGACTGCGGTTCCGACAGACTACGGCAATTGTTTCAAGCCCTTTTTGCTGCCATTCCTTACATACCAAAGCGGTTTTTTGCAGCATTGTATCAATATTGGAAATTTCCTCAAGCTGTACGGGTGAGCCGTGACGGATGATTGGCTCTACCGGATATATGGAAAATTGTCCATGATGTAGAATGTTAGTGGCAAATTCAGAAATTTCTATTGTATTACGATAGCTTTTTTTCAAAATGCCAAAGCTGTCCCTGCTGCCCGACAAAATAAGTTTTTTCAGCTCTTCCCAATCATTTAATCCGTATCCAAAATGGATATTTTGGGATATGTCGCCCATTATCGTATATGTGCAGTCCTTTATGCAATATTTCAGTACGCTATATGCCATCATACCGAAATCCTGCGCTTCATCGATGACAATGTGGTGAGCCTCGCTGATTACTTCCGTTTCCTTTATCCGCTTATAAATATATGCCAGCGCTGCAAGGTCATAAACATCAAATTCTGTAGTCGGAATATCAACATCTAAACCTATTGTAGTCTGCTTTGCCAAAAAGTCATGGTATATATTATAAATTGATTTTTTCCAGACATTTGTGCCAAATCGTCCACGGTAAGCTTTAAGTATGGCTTTCCGTTCTTTTTCGGTTAAGGAGATTCCTTTTCCCAGAAATTCATCCTTGATTTTATTAATGAGTCTGTCATTTAGCATATCTATTTTGCTCTGAACGGAAATCGTAGGATTCTGTTTTATATAACGCTCTATTGCCTCCTGGGATAGCAGCTCGGTCAGGTCCTTGGGATCTGCAGTCTTGCCATTCGTTTCATCGAAAACTCCTGTTTTTCCGTTTCTTATGCCCTCAACAAATTGCTTTCGATTCAAGAAGATGCTCTCCCTTGGAATTGTATTCCATTCCAGCCTCTCACAGTAATTTTCCAAATCCCGGAACCATTGAAGTGTTCCCTTAATGCTGCCTTTCAAACTCATTTTATCAGTATCCGAAATATGGTATTTCTGCTCGTCCCAATCCTCATACAGAAGCCTTACGAAAAGCTGTTCCATAGTCATCTGCCTGATGCCGTGGACATCCAAATCCGGCAGTACGCCTGTAATATAGTTCAGTAAAATTCGGTTGCTTCCAACGATGTAAAAGTCGTCAGGCTTAAAGCGTTCTTCGTAATTATACAGAATGTAAGAAATCCTGTGCATGGCAACCGTAGTCTTTCCGGAACCTGCGACACCCTGAACGATGATGTTATGATATGGAGACTTTCTGATAATGTCGTTTTGTTCTTTTTGGATGGTTGCTATGATTTCTCCTAATACTGCCTGTTTGTTCTTTGCCAGATATTTTGTAAGTAAATCGTCGTTGGCAACGACTTCAGTGTCGTAATAGTCAAGGAGCTTTCCGTCTTCAATTTCATAGGTGCGTTTCAGTTTCAAATCAATGGAAATTTCTTTGTCGTCTGGCGCGGTATAGCTGCATTTTCCCAGTCCGTTTTCATAATAGACATTCGCAATCGGAGCACGCCAATCTGTCACAATCTGATGCGTAGTATCTTTGGCAATGCCGCCTTTGCCGATGTATATGGATTCATCCCTGTTTACTGATTCGTCATGAAAGATTATTCTGCCAAAATATGGTTTGCTCAAGGCCTTTTCATTCCTTACCAGCGCGCGTTTCATATGGTCGTGCATGGTGATGGTGTTGTTTAAAATGGTATAGACCTCCACGTCATTGTCGTGGTAATGTCTGAGCATTTCTTCAATATCTGCGTTCATTCTGGCGGCTTCTCTTCCATAGTTGTCTACATTTTCACGCACTATGGCGAGAGTCTGCTCAAGATGGGATTCCTCATCGGGACGGGAGGTGGCTTTAAAACTGTCTTTAGGGTTGTTTTTCGGTGAAGGGGTATTGCTCATGTTTTATCGCTCCTTTCGGGTGTGGATGACTCTTATTTTTAGCACATTTATAATTTTAATAGAAAAAATAAAAAAATAGTAGACTTTTATTTTTAGTTGTGTTAAACTACATAATGAAGTGTGGATAAAAAAGCGTTGACGGGGTGTCAGCGCTTTTTTCGGGTTATGATATAAGATTCAGACTGTTTAAAAAGAATGACAGGATAAAAATAATGACATCAAGGAGAGACAAAATGAAAAAGAAACATATTTTAACGACTACAATAATAACACTGACATTTCTGGCGGGCTGCGGAAATATGGGCGACGGCAGAGTAGAGATTCCGGAAGTTGAAATAATTACTGATGAGCAGATGGGTAGCGGACAGTCAAAAGATATACCGTCTGGTGCAGCGCAATCGGGAGAAGGACAGCAGAATGGGCAGACGTCGGAAATACAGCCGTCCGGGTCATCACAGGATAATACTGTCGGTACGGAATTTAGTTTCGCGGATTTGTCTGACAGCACCTTTAATTTCAGCAGCGGCGCGGGGGGATGGTTTACCGAGCTTCATATCAACAGCGATGGGAGTTTTAAAGGATTCTTCGTGGACGACGATATGGGAGATATAGGAGAAGCTTATCCAAACGGTAGTGAGTATAATAGTGAATTTTCAGGAGTATTCGGCGGTTTAGAGAAAGTGGATGAGTACACTTATAAAATAAACCTGATTTCTTTGGAATATGCGAGAGAGCCGGGAGAAGAAGAAATCATAGACGGGATGCGCCATATCTATTCGATAGCACACGGTTTGAATGGCGGTGAGGAATTTTATATATTCCTTCCGGGGATAAAATCGGCTGACCTGCCGGAATCTTACAGGGGCTGGATATATTATTTGAGAAATGACGCAGAGGCTGAACTTCCGTATTACGGGCTTTATAATATAACTACGGGAGATGGTTTCACCAGTTATGTGTATGAGGAGAAAAGCCTTGCCGAAGAAATCGCGATGGAGATTTCTTTTGCGGAAGAGCGCAGTACGGAATTAGAGGCAAAGCTGCAGGAGGCCATTACACAGCTTGATATGAATGAGACCGGTAAGGAGCTGTTTAAGACATGGGATGATACCTTGAACATTGTGTGGAAGCTGTTGGAGGCAGAGCTTGATGATGCGTCGATGGAAGCTTTGAGGACAGAGGAAAGAGAGTGGATAGCTTTCAAGGATGAACAGGTGCAAGCCGCCGGGCAGGGATGTGAAGGCGGAAGTATGCAGGAATTGACAGAACTCATGAGGGCGGCTGAACTGACTAAGGACAGAGTGTATGAGCTGGCGGAATATGCGGAGGAATAGAGCCTGTGATACCAGACCTTTTAGCATGGATGAAGAGGCAAATATAGCGGTTGAGGATTTTTTAAAATGACAGGGGAGGCAATGCAATGATTTGCCCCCTCTCATGTAAGTCCTTGTTTTTTGTATAATACTGAAAAAACAATTCCAAACAGTACAATGTTGATAAAGATAACTACAACATTCTCAGTATGATTTTCACAGTTTTTTAAACTGCTCATTAGAATCCTGATCTGCTCCGAATATGTAATTTTTGCGACTTTTTCTATCTTGTCATTGAACATAGAAAGCATTGGCAGGAATGAAAATACCATCATTACCGGGACTGAAACGGAGGTTGCCGACATCTGATTTTTGCTTCCCACGCCAATCGCCGCTCCTAACATAACTGAGGCAATGATGCCGACTGCCATGACTGCAAGAAAAAGAACTCTCTGCGTGTTTGTGACGCCGTTCAGCAGACAGCAGAAGATTACTCCGCCAAGCGTACATACCGAAAACACATAGCTTCCTATACCAAGCAGGTATTGTATCGGTGAAACATCCGCCATTAACAGAACCCTCAGGGTGTTTTTCTCCTTTTCCTCTGAAATGATAGCAGAGACACTGGTCAGCGGCGCCATACCGATATACATGGTTGCGAACAGGTTGACAAAGAAGTTTTCGGGCATGCCTTCAATTTTGATTGCTTTTGTCATAATGATACCAAGTAACGGAAACATGATAAATTGTATAAGTACTGTTTTGTTTTTCAGAGTGTCAATCAGCTGTTTTTTGATAATGGTAATGATATTGTTCATTATTCGTTCAACTTCCTTCCTGTCAAATGTAAAAAGACTTTTTCTAAATCCGGCTCTGATGAATGTATGCCTGCAATCTGCTCATTTTTCATGAGCTCCGAGATGATATCAGCACTTTCTCTATTATTTCTAAGAGTACGCTTTTCCCCGCTTTTCAGAATCAATACTATTGAGTTTTCGCTGTTGTATTTCATGCAGATTTCCTTGGGGACGCCCTGTTCTATAATATTTCCTTCATTCAGCAATATAATGCTGTCGCACAGCTTTTCAGCCTCATGCATATTATGTGTGGTTAAAAAGATTGTGGTTCCGGCTTTTTTCTCTTCTTCAATCAATTCGTGTATCTTATCTGTTGTAGCCGGGTCTAAGCCGGATGTAGGCTCGTCTAAATACAGGATATCCATATCTTTTAACAATGCCCTGCAGAAATTCACACGATTGCGCATACCCTTTGATAAATTGCCTACGACGGTCTTTTTGGCTTTTTGCAGTTCAGCCCTCTCAAGAAGCAAATCTATCCGTGCCGGTGGAACCTGATAGATTTTTGCAAATAGCTTCAAATTGTCCCAGACTGTCAATCTTTCGTACAGACCGAAACTGTCCATCATGATTCCGGTTACTAAGTTTTCTTCCGATATCCTGACGGTTCCGGATTTTGGCTTTAACTGACCTGTCAGTATATTTACCAGAGTTGTTTTTCCGGCTCCGGACGGTCCCAGAAGACCTATTACTTTGCCTTTATTAATTGTTAATGAGATTTCATTCAAAATATTTTTGTCCCCATAAGAATGAGATAGCTTATTTACTTCTATCAGTGCTGCCATTTTGCCCCTCCTTTAAGTTTTTTAAACCAACAGCCAGTTGTTTATTATCTATAGCCTCTTTAAAAACGGAAACAAACATACTGATCACAAAACAGATTCCAAAGCAAATTAAAAAGATAATCCAGCATTTTGGTTCGTCAACCGGGAACCAACCGAAAATATAAGCGAATATACCGATTAAGATGATGACTGAAATCAACATTAATGTAGTTCTTATTGCAATCGACATTTTCCTGATTATTGTATCCGTAAAAAAAAGAAATCTGAGTAACGTAATGCATGCGGAGGATAATAAATACTGAAAAATGGTGTTTATCGGTATTCCGGCGCTTCCTAAGGCAAACACAGTGGAATGTTCCTTTGCATCGTCTCCTGTGAGACAGCAGATAAATGCAATGATTAACAATGTTATACCAAAAACCAGCATGACCTGAGCCAGATAATCCAATAAGTGTTTTCTTTCATCTAACATTTCAATAATCACGCTCCTTTCCCTGACTGTGTTTATTAACTCCTAATAAGGTCTTTATATCGCCGGCGTACTGTCTTGATACAATCAACTGCTCGTTATTCGACATTGTAATCAGAAGCCGCCTGTCAAGATATGTTTTAATTGAATCAATATTTTTCAGATTAACAACGCATGATTTATTGATCCGGACAAATAAATATTGCTCAAGCTGTTGTTCCAATTCGTATAACTTATTGAAGGATTCATATACTTTATTTACGGTATAGATGAAGCATTTTCTGTCTACCGACTCTATATAGAGGATATCCTCTAAGTCTATCGAAGTCATGTTTCCTTCATGCATAACCATTATCTGTTTATCTATAATTTTGAGCGCTGCTATCAGTCGCTCGACAAAAGCGTCCTGCTTTGGGCATTTAATCGTAACAACAGTGTCTGTGGCATCTTCCTGTATGTCAATATTGATATGCAAGTCATACACCTCCCCATTTAGCTATATTTTATCAGCCAAAATATTTCTTACAAGTATATTGGCGGGATTTTGCCGTTTTTATGACGTGAGTTGCCGTAAAAACAGATAAAGCCTGCATCAGTGCGGATGCAGGCTTAAATGCAGGTTTCATTTTACCATCTTACTTTCCATCGTTCGTTTAGGGAATTATCATTATTGGGATATTCGGAGCTTGGTTTTTTAATATTTTCATTCTTGCAAAGTTCTGCAAGATGTTGTTCAAAAAGCTTTTCGTCTGTGGGAATTTCCGCCCATGTATCGGTCCAGGAGGACAGGTATGCGGCGTTTGAAATCGACAGAGAATTAAGCCCTTCACGTCCATCGGCGATAAGCTCCACACCGTCTAAAATAGCTTCGGCAAAATTTTCAAGCACCGTTGAGTGACCGTCCGGGGCTTCCTCGGAATATTCTTCATATGTCATATCCGGACACGCAAAGCCTTCCTTTGAGGTAAAACAGAATTCTCTTTCCGGAACGGAAAGTTTCCACCATTTCAGTTTTCCGTCCTCAAGAACAAGTTTACCAAGGTCGCCTGAAATTTCAAGGCGGTTTGTGCCGGGGGCTTCTCCGGTTGTAGAAATAAATGTCGCTGTTGCTCCGTTTTCGTATTCGCCGTAAAGTGTTACGTCGTCCTCAACGTCTATATTGTGATATTTTCCCGTGGCGCAGAATGCACGGATTCTTTTAGGCATGCCGAATATCCACTGCCACAAATCAAGATTGTGCGGAGCCTGATTTAGAAGCACGCCGCCGCCTTCTCCGTTCCACGTCGCCCGCCAGCTTCCCGAATCATAGTAGGTTTGGGTACGATACCAGTTTGTAATTATCCACACAAGTCTTTTGGGCTTTCCGAGAGCACCGCTCTGTACGATGTCGCGGGCTTTTTTATAAATTGGATTAGTCCTCTGATTGAACATTATCCCGAATTTCACTCTTGCTTTTTCAGCAGCCTCGTTCATTTCGCGAACCTGGCTTGCATACACTCCCGCAGGCTTTTCTGTTATAACGTGAATACCGCGGTTGAAGCACTCTATCGCATATTTAGGATGCTCATAATGAGGTACTGCAATAAGCGCCGCGTCAATAAGCCCGCTGTCCAGCATTTTTTCTGCATTGTCAAAACAATTTAGTGACGGCAGCTTTTTGCTTGCATTTTCAAGCTTTACAGAGTCAATGTCAGCAACGGCGGTAATCTCAACCTTAGGGCATTTCCCATCTATAACGTTCTGTAAATGTCCGCTTCCCATATTTCCTACGCCGATTATTCCAAGACGAATTTTTTCCATAATATTATCGTTGCTCCTTATATGATTAAATTTTTTAATGCTGAAACCGCCGCTTCAAAGGCTTCCAGTGATGATGAATAACAATATTTGCTTCGCAGTTCATTGTCTTGCTCAAGTTTTTCAAATCCCGAAAATACCGTTAGGTGCGGTTCAACTGTCAGTACTTCTCCCTGATAATTTTCAAGTATGTAAGGTATATTTCCTATGCCCTTTCCGGCGGGAACAACCGAGCCGTCAGCCAGCGCGTCCTTAATATGCATATACTCAACATATGGAGCAAGAATTGACCACGCCGCCATTGTATCCTGTCCGCATTGAATAAAGTTTGCGGGGTCGAAGATTGCCTTTATTTCAGGGAAATTTCTATGTATCTCTTCACATCGGGGGGCAATATCTCCGTATATGCCTTTTTCATTTTCATGGCAGAGAAGAACTCCGCTGTCCTTTGACGCTGACTGAAATTTTTCCAAGCGGGAGAAAACTTCCTCCGAGTAATTTTCCGTATTTTCCTGCGGAACGTAAAAACTGAAAATCCGCATATGTTTTGTACCAAGGATTTCTGCTATTTCCAAATTTCTTTTAAAATTTTCAAGATGAGGGGTAAAATCATCGTTTATCC
>JAIDPH010000245.1 GCA_029062885.1 Lachnospiraceae bacterium | reverse complement strand
AAGATACAGAAGTATATCTTAATACTATCATTAAATAAAGCTATATGCAAGCAGATTCCTAAAATATTTATTAAAATTATAGGTTAAGCTTTCTTTCGCGTAAGTAATACTTTTCCGTCTTCGTTATATCCAAATAGACGCTTTCCGGATTTTGGAACCGCAGCCTTCATATTAGCTCTTCTGGCTTCCTGCTCCTTTAGCATCTGGCGAATCTTTTCTTTCTTTTTCTTATCTTCTTCACGTGACTCTTCCAGCTTATTGGCAGTTTTTTGTGCTTTATCTTCAATTATATTTGATACACTGTCAATCTTTTTCTGCAACTTTAATTTCTCTTCATCAGTTTCGGCAGTACGCATTAGACCGGTCAGATTTGTCTGGATTTTCTCCATGTTTGAAAGCTGCTTCTGGGCGTTGGAAAAGGAAACCATCATTTCTGATTCTGCACCATTAAGACCAAACTCAGATTCTTCCGCCGGCATCTGACTATCAACATCCCGACTGCTTACAGTATTACCGATGCCGCTGTCTGCTGCGGCACTGTTAGAATTGTCAGAGAAATCAGATGTATTTGAAACAGAAGTTTCATTAACAGAGGATTTACTGAAAGAAGAGCTTTTGGTGCTTTCATCGCTCTTTTCTGCTTCTTTCTGACGTTTTTCCGCTTCCTCACGACGCTTCTGAATCTTATACTGTTTTAACTCGCTGTTAAGATTCTGAATTTGTTCCTGAAGCTTCTTTTTCTTATCAGACTTTTCATCGGTTGACATTTCGGTGTTATAGGCAAGGTCACGCATTTTACCCTGAAGGTTTACAATTTGATTCTGAATATTTTTTTCATGGCTGTCCTGATTTGACTGGTTTGCCTGACTTGTAGACATAACGCCTGACATCTGGTTTGCGCTTGATATGTTCATCTTTACACCCCTCACCATAAAACCTTTGCCCCGAAGAACAAAAATCATCTAATCTATCTTATCTTTTATTATATCGGATGAAAATTATATATTCTTAACACCTGTTTTACATTTTTTTGCAATTATTTTCTATAAATTTACAATTAAATTAAATGAATTTTATCACAAATTTATTTTTAGAAAATGAGTTGACGAAACCCCTTCGTTGTGTTATAGTATTCAAACGAGATAAGATTTAGGTCTTTTTTTTATGCTCAAATTTTGTATAAAACAATAAATGTCAAGTTGATAGAAACATGATTTACGGATATTCTATCACAATGAATTAAAACAGACACGTGGAGGTAGCAAGAATGCGTACAAGAATCACATTAGCATGCACAGAATGTAAGCGTCGTAATTACAATACTACGAAGGATAAGAAGACACATCCGGACAGAATGGAAATTAAGAAATATTGCAGATTCTGTAAGACACATACTTTGCATAAAGAAACTAAATAATTGTTTCACCGCATTTGAAAGGAGTATACTATGGGAGATTCTGCAAAATCAGAAAAGAAATCTAAAATTGCAGGTTTTTATAACGGCGTGAAGTCTGAATTTAAAAAGATTACATGGCCCGGCAAAGAAGACCTGCTGAAACAATCCATTGCAGTCACCGTTATTTCAATTGTAGTAGGAGCAATTATTGCCGTGTTGGATTTTGCGCTTCAGTATGGAGTGGATTTCCTGACAACATTGAAATTGTAGAGCGAGGGGTAATCGTATGGCAGATGCAAACTGGTATGTTGTTCATACTTATTCCGGGTATGAAAATAAAGTAAAAGCAAATATTGAGAAGACAATAGAAAACAGACATTTGGAAGATGAGATTCTGGAAGTCAGGGTTCCGATGCAGGATGTAATGGAAGTAAAGAACGGAGCCAGAAAAAATGTTCAGAAGAAGATGTTTCCTGGATATGTTCTCATTAATATGGTTATGAATGACGATACATGGTATGTTGTCAGAAATACCAGAGGAGTAACAGGATTTGTCGGACCGGGAAGTAAACCGGTTCCGCTTTCAAAAGCTGAAATGAAACCGCTCGGTATCAAGGTTGATAATATAACCGTAGATTTCGCAGAAGGCGATACCATTGCAGTTATTGCAGGCGTATGGAAAGATACGGTCGGTGTAGTCCAGAGAATGGATTATGGCAAGCAGACTGCAACGATTAATGTAGAGCTGTTCGGAAGAGAGACACCGGTAGAAATCAGCTTTGCTGAAGTGAGAAGTATGCAATAAAAAGGTGAAAATATATTTTCACCTGCAAATTTATGATATTTATTCCGTTTCGGCGGTGTAGATATACGTGGGAGTAAACGTTAAGAGTTTACGCCTATACCACATTTTATTAGGAGGTGCCATTATGGCAAAGAAAGTAGAAGGATATATTAAGTTACAAATCCCTGCTGGCAAAGCTACGCCAGCTCCGCCGGTTGGTCCTGCACTTGGACAGCACGGTGTTAACATTGTTGAATTTACCAAACAGTTCAACGCAAAGACTGCTGATAAGGGTGATGTTATCATTCCTGTTGTTATCACAGTATATGCAGACAGAAGTTTCAGCTTCGTTACCAAGACTCCGCCTGCTGCAGTTCTTTTGAAGAAAGCATGCAATATTAAGTCAGGTTCTGCAGTACCTAACAAAACTAAGGTTGCAAAAATTTCCAAAGCGAAGCTTCAGGAAATTGCAGAGCTTAAGATGCCTGATTTGAATGCAGCCAGCGTAGAAGCAGCTATGAGCATGATCGCCGGTACTGCAAGAAGCATGGGCATCACAGTAGAAGAGTAATGGAGGAACGGATATGAAACATGGTAAAAAATATATGGAAGCTGCAAAGCTTGTAGACCGCAGCGTGCAGTATGATCCGGCAGAAGCGGTTGCATTGGTAAAGAAAACATCTGTCGCAAAGTTTGACGAAACCGTAGAAGTTCATATCAGAACGGGTTGTGACGGACGTCATGCTGAACAGCAGATTCGTGGCGCGGTAGTATTACCCAACGGCACAGGTAAGACTGTCAAAGTTCTGGTATTTGCAAAAGGAGATAAAGTTGCGGAAGCAGAAGCAGCAGGCGCAGATTACGTAGGCGGCGACGAGCTTATCCCGAAGATTCAGAACGAAGGCTGGCTGGATTTTGATGTAGTTGTAGCAACACCTGATATGATGGGCGTTGTAGGACGTCTTGGTAAGGTGCTTGGTCCTAAGGGATTGATGCCGAACCCGAAAGCAGGTACCGTAACAATGGATGTAACCAAAGCCATTAACGATATTAAAGCAGGTAAGATCGAGTACAGACTTGATAAAGCCAACATCATTCATGTGCCTGTAGGAAAGGTTTCATTCGATGAAACAAAATTACAGGAAAACTTCGATGCACTGATGGAAGCAATCGTAAAGGCAAGACCTGCGGCTGTAAAAGGTCAGTTCTTAAAAAGCATTACTCTTACAACAACAATGGGTCCCGGCGTGAAAGTAAACACAGCGAGATACTAATTGTTACTATGAATATTATAAAATAATAAAGAAGCATTCTGGAGTTGTTAACCCCCGGGATGCTTTTTTGATTTTACATTATATGATTATATGGTATAATTGAATTTATGAAAAGAAAGAGACCTGGAAGAAAATCCAACTTCATAAAGCCATTTTTCATTACTCTGATATGTGTTGTTGCATTAGGGTTTTTTTTCATGCTTTCTTATATGTGGATTACTGCGGACAGGAGTAAGGAATATCAAAATTTTCAAACGACGAGAGAAAAAATATCGGAAGAAGAGATTCAGGAGATTATCGAACAAAATGACAAATACTCGGATATTTTGTGGAATGATGAGTATATGGTCGAAAATAATATTTATGCTAAAGAAGCGAAAAATGGGGATTATGTGACCATTACTTTTGCAGGAGATATTCTTTTTGACCCTGAGTATGGCGTTATGGCAGCATTACAGATAAATGGCGGCAATATCTCAAACGGCATCTTACCTGACGTTATTACGGAAATGAAAAGCGCCGACATCATGATGCTCAATAATGAATTTCCATATTCAAACGCAGGAACTCCAACGGAAGGAAAACAGTTCACATTTCATGCAGATCCTTCATATGTGTCATACCTTCATGACTTGGGCGTAGATATCGTATCTCTTGCCAATAATCATGCCTACGATTATGGCGAAGAAGCATTTCTTGATACGATGAGTACGCTTAAAGCTGCCGGTATTCCTTATGTGGGGGCAGGTGCCAATGAGCAGGAAGCAATGAGACCGGTCTACTATATTATCAATGATATGAAAATCGCTTTTGTTTCAGCAACCCAGATCGAGAAAGCAGACTATCCTGATACAAAAGGAGCGGAGGGGGATTCTCCAGGTGTTTTCCGCTGCTGGGATGGTGAAAAGTTGCTTCAGGTAGTTGCAGAGGCGAAAGAGAACAGTGATTTTGTAATTGTATATGTCCATTGGGGAACGGAAAACCAGGAAGAAACCGATTGGGCACAGGATAAGCAGGCTCCTGAACTGGTAGCGGCTGGGGCGGATATAATTATCGGAAGCCATCCGCATATTTTGCAGAAAATCGATGTGATAAGCGGAGTACCAGTCGTTTATAGCCTGGGGAACTTTTGGTTTAATTCCAAGACTGTGGATACAGGTATGGTGAAAATTACGCTTTCAGAAGACGGGCTTCAAAGTATACGTTTCATTCCCTGTCTGCAGAGTGATTACAGGACAACTTTGGTAACAGGGGAAGAATATGAAAGAATACTTGGCGTAATGCGAAATATGTCTGAGAATGTGCAGATTGACGCAGACGGTTATGTGACTTGGAATTAATATGATTTTTAAATTATAAGAAACAGCTTGACAATAAAAAACTGCTATGCTATATTAAACAAGGTCGCTGTGACCATGCCGAAGACAGTAGGTGCCATTATGGCGTAAGGATACCGCCTACCGAGGAGAAGAGTTTATGATTAAAAGCAAACCTTCCTGTCTTCAGGGAGGTTTTTATAATAGAAACAGTTAAACTCCTATCGGCACAAAATCTATAAGGAGGTAAATGCAATGGCAAAAGTTGAATTGAAGAAACCTATAGTAGAAGAAATTTCTGCAGCAATCAAGGATGCACAGTCTGTTGTTCTGGTAGATCATCGTGGACTTACAGTAGAACAGGATACGGAACTTCGTAAGCAGCTTCGTGAAGCAGGAATCAGCTATAAGGTCTACAAGAACACAATGATGAATTTTGCA
Organism: Lachnospiraceae bacterium; assembly: GCA_029062885.1. GTDB lineage: Bacteria > Bacillota > Clostridia > Lachnospirales > Lachnospiraceae > UBA3282. The sequence continues at coordinate 13,062 of JAIDPH010000245.1, read as the reverse complement.
TTCAAGGGTACTGACTGCGAAGGTCTTGTTCCATATCTGAAAGGACCTAGTGCGGTTGCTATTTCCACAACCGATGCAACGGCGCCTGCAAGAATTCTGTGTAAGTTTGCTAAGACAGCAGACAAACTTGAAGTGAAAGGCGGCATTGTAGAAGGTACTGTTTATGATGCGGCGGGAATTGCGAATATTTCCAAGATTCCATCCAGAGAAGAACTGCTTTCCAAGCTGCTTGGAAGTATCCAGTCACCTATTGCGAACTTTGCACGTGTTATGAATCAGCTGGCAGAAAAAGGCGGCGCATCAGCATGCGAAGCACCTGCGGCTAAAGAGGAAGCACCTGCAGAAGAGACGCCTGCAGCAGAAGCGACAGCCGAGACTGCTGAAGCATAATGTAGAACAGATTAGATATTTATACGGTAAAGAAACTGAAAATCAGAGAATTATATTTTAAACGGAGGTAAATTATTATGGCAAAATTATCCACTCAGGAAATAATTGATGCAATCAAAGAGTTAACAGTATTGGAATTGAATGATTTAGTAAAAGCTTGTGAAGAGGAATTCGGCGTATCTGCAGCAGCAGGCGTAGTAGTTGCAGCAGCAGGTGCAGGCGGCGAAGCAGCAGCTGCTGAAGAGAAGACAGAATTTGATGTTGAGCTGACTGATGTTGGTCCTAACAAAGTTAAAGTAATCAAAGTTGTTCGTGAAGCTACAGGTCTTGGTCTGAAAGAAGCAAAAGATCTGGTTGACGCTGCACCTAAGATGGTTAAGGAAGGTGCTTCTAAAGAAGAAGCTGAGGACATCAAAACAAAACTTGAAGCAGAAGGTGCAAAAGTTACACTTAAATAAAAACAGCGGACAGTACGCGTTGCGAACAGTCTTTATGTTTGTGAAAAGAAAGACAAGGGGATGTGTGCCGAATGGCGTGCATCCTTCTTTTTCTTGAAAAGGAATAATAGGAGAAGGGGTATGAAGAAATTTTATTTGGCAGTTTTAGTGGCAGCACTCATGAGCTTGACAGCCTGCGGCGCGGATAGAGGGAGCGATTCCGTACAATATACGGAGGATGAAGAAGTGGTTGCTGCAGTGGAAGAGGCTGATGGGACTGAAGCTGAGGAAAATCGTATTGAGCAGAACCTGACACTGAATGAAATCGAGGATGACACAGATAAAGAGAAAGAAAATATCGCAGAAAATACAGATGATAATGCGGATGGCATAGAAGAAAAGAATACAGAAAATGACACAAACGACATAGATTGGGAATGGTTCGAAAAAGAAGACATCGACTTGTCGGCTTATGGACTTAGTGAAGAGCATAAAGAGTTATTAAAAAATCTCTGCTGGACAGTTGATGATTTTACAGGATTGGAGGAAATGGACGAAGTATTTTGGCGTAACTTCCTAAACCTCTCTTATGGCGCCGGATGGTGGCGTGAAAAGGAGCGGGTTAGCGAGGAGTCGCTTGCGACATATCGTTCCGATTATAGCTACAGAGTAAGCTATGAGGAAGTGGAAAATTATACGCAACTGGTCTTCGACGTAGAATGGCCGGGGATAAAACCCGTTTATGAAGAAGAGCATATACATTGCTATTATGAGGATGACTTCTATTATTTCGTTCCTTTCGACTGGTTCGATAAAAGCTATATAATCACCGACTGTACCGTGGGTGAAAACGGCACAATTTATGTGGCCGTACAACACAGCTTTAACGGCGCAGGCGGCCTAGGTTCAGGCATAATATGGGAAACCGTCCTGACCCTCCGGCCCGCAGACAACGAAAACGGATTCATCCTTACAGCCAAACAAACTGAACGCATTTCCGAATCCGATTAAAAATCCCCGAATTTTCTGAAAATTATCATTGACTCATTTTTCCACTTGTAGTACAATGGAAGATGCACTATTGTGCAGTGCTATGCTTATTTATAGATACTTATTTACGATAAATAGGCGCTTATCATTAAAGAATGGGGTGAAGTTGTCAATGGAAAAGAACAGAATACGTGAGATTGCGGCGGGCAAGAACACGCGTATGACTTATGCACGACAGAAAGAGGTTCTTGAGATGCCGAATCTGATAGAGGTTCAGAAGAATTCCTATCAGTGGTTTTTGGACGAGGGCTTGAAGGAAGCTTTTGATGACATTTCTCCGATTTCAGATTACAGTGGGCACTTAAGTCTGGAATTTGTAGATTTTGAATTGTGCGAGGAGGATGTTAAATACTCTATCGAGAAATGTAAAGAAAGAGATGCAACTTATGCGGCGCCCTTGAAAGTCAAAGTTCGCCTTATAAACAAAGAGAAGGACGAAATTACGGAGCATGAGATTTTTATGGGAGACTTGCCTCTTATGACAGAGACGGGTACTTTCGTAATTAACGGCGCCGAACGTGTTATCGTAAGTCAGCTGGTGCGTTCTCCCGGTATATATTATGCAATCAGTCATGATAAAATCGGTAAGAGGCTGTTCTCTTCTACTGTTATACCTAATCGTGGTGCATGGTTGGAATATGAAACAGATTCCAATGATGTGTTTTACGTGCGTGTTGACAGAACCAGAAAAGTACCTATTACTGTATTAATCAGGGCTTTAGGTGTGGGTTCAAACGATGAAATCAGGGAATTGTTCGGTGACGAGCCTAAGATAGAGGCAAGTTTTACGAAGGATGTTGCTGAAAATCATCAGGAAGGTCTTTTAGAGTTATATAAGAAAATCCGTCCCGGTGAACCTCTCAGTGTTGAAAGTGCGGAAAGCCTTATCAATGCTATGTTCTTTGACCCCAGAAGATATGATTTAGCTAAAGTCGGAAGATATAAATTTAATAAGAAGCTGATGTTAAGAAACAGAATCAGACATCACATATTGGCGGAAGATGTTATAGATACATTGACTGGTGAGGTGCTTGCAAAAGCAGGTGATAAAGTGACTGCTGAAATGGCGGATGCAATTCAGAATGCAGCCATTCCTTATGTATGGATTCAGACAGAAGAGAAGAATGTTAAAGTATTGTCTAACATGATGGTAGACATTACCAACTTCGTGGAATGTAATCCTAAGGAGCTTGGTATTACGGAGCTTGTTTACTATCCGGTATTGCAGCAGATTATTGAAGAATACAGCGAGGATCCTGAGATTCTTGCAGAAGCGATTCAGAAGAATGTTCATGAATTGATTCCGAAGCATATTACTAAGGAAGATATTATTGCTTCCATCAACTATAACATACATTTGGAGTATGGTATTGGAAATGATGATGATATTGACCATTTGGGCAACAGACGTATCCGTGCGGTAGGAGAGCTGCTTCAGAACCAGTACCGCATAGGTTTGGCGAGACTGGAGAGGGTTGTCCGCGAAAGAATGACGACTCATGACGCTGAGGAAATTTCTCCCCAGGTATTGATAAATATCAAACCTGTACAGGCTGCGGTGAAAGAGTTTTTTGGCTCTTCACAGTTGTCACAGTTCATGGATCAGAACAATCCATTGGGTGAGCTGACTCATAAGAGACGTCTTTCAGCACTGGGTCCCGGTGGACTTTCACGTGACAGGGCCGGATTCGAGGTTCGAGATGTTCATTATACTCACTATGGAAGAATGTGTCCTATTGAGACACCTGAAGGTCCTAACATTGGTTTGATTAACTCCCTTGCATCTTATGCAAGAATTAACGAATATGGATTTATTGAGTCTCCTTATCGTAAGATTGATAAGAGTGACCCTAATAATCCGCGTGTTACGGAAGAAGTTGTCTATATGACGGCTGATGAAGAGGATAATTATCATGTGGCGCAGGCATCTGCACCGCTCGATGAAGAGGGTCATTTTGCTCGTAACAATGTATCGGGACGTTATAGAGAAGAAACACAGGAATATCCTAAGGCAATGTTCGATTATATGGATGTATCGCCTAAGATGGTATTCTCTGTTGCAACAGCACTTATTCCTTTCCTGCAGAATGATGACGCCAACCGTGCTCTGATGGGCTCTAACATGCAGCGTCAGGCAGTTCCGCTGTTGTTTACGGAAGCTCCGGTAGTTGGTACGGGAATGGAGCCTAAAGCCGCTGTAGACTCAGGTGTCTGCGTTGTGGCAAAGAAAGCGGGTACGATTGACTATGTGTCTTCAAACCTTATAAAGATTACTTATGATGACGGCGAAAAGGATGAATATCATTTATCGAAATTCTCCAGAAGTAACCAGTCCAACTGCTATAATCAGAAGCCTATTGTATTCAAGGGAAATCATGTAGCACAGGGCGAAGTAATTGCAGACGGTCCTTCCACAGATGGCGGCGAGCTGGCGCTTGGAAAGAATCCGCTCATCGGTTTCATGACATGGGAAGGTTACAATTACGAGGATGCTGTTCTCTTAAGTGAGAGACTTGTTCAGGAAGATGTTTATACATCTGTTCATATAGAAGAATATGAGGCGGAAGCGCGCGATACCAAATTGGGGCCGGAGGAAATAACAAGAGATGTTCCGGGTGTCGGAGATGATGCGCTGAAGGATCTGGATGAAAGAGGTATTATCCGAATCGGTGCAGAGGTTCGCGCCGGAGATATTCTGGTCGGTAAAGTAACACCGAAGGGTGAAACGGAACTGACGGCTGAGGAGAGATTGCTCCGTGCTATTTTCGGCGAAAAAGCAAGAGAAGTCCGCGATACTTCACTTAAAGTACCTCATGGTGAATATGGTATTGTAGTCAATGCAAAAGTATTTACAAGGGAGAACGGAGATGAGTTATCTCCCGGCGTAAATCAGGCAGTCCGTATTTATATTGCGCAGAAGAGAAAGATTTCTGTTGGTGATAAGATGGCAGGACGTCACGGAAACAAGGGTGTTGTATCCCGCGTTCTTCCTGTAGAAGACATGCCGTATCTGCCAAACGGACGTCCGCTTGATATTGTATTGAATCCTTTGGGTGTACCTTCACGTATGAATATCGGACAGGTACTTGAGATTCATCTTTCATTAGCTGCCAAAGCACTTGGCTTTAATGTGGCTACACCGGTATTTGACGGTGCAAAGGAAGGCGATATCATGGATACGCTCGACCTTGCAAACGATTATGTTAACTTAGAATGGGAAGAATTTGAGAAAAAGCATAAAAAGGAACTTTTGCCGGAAGTTTTGGAGTATTTATCCAAAAACAGGGATCAGCGTGAAGTGTGGAAAGGCGTTCCGATTTCAAGGGATGGTAAAGTACGGCTTCGTGACGGAAGGACAGGCGAGTATTTTGATGCACCGGTAACAATCGGACATATGCATTACCTGAAACTGCACCATCTGGTAGACGATAAGATCCATGCACGTTCTACAGGTCCTTATGCTTTAGTAACACAGCAGCCACTGGGTGGTAAGGCACAGTTCGGTGGACAGCGTTTTGGTGAAATGGAAGTATGGGCGCTGGAAGCATATGGAGCGGCCTATACCCTTCAGGAAATCTTAACGGTGAAGTCGGATGATGTTGTTGGTCGTGTGAAAACCTATGAGGCAATTATTAAGGGCGACAATATCCCTGAACCCGGTATTCCGGAATCCTTCAAGGTACTGCTTAAAGAGCTTCAGTCGCTGGGTCTGGATGTCAGAGTGCTTCGTGAAGACCAGACAGAAGTAGAAATAATGGAATCCGTTGATTATAGCGATAGTGAATACCGCTATGAAATCGAAGGTGAACCTGGAAATTATGAGCAGGATAAAGAATCGCTTGGTGCTCTGGGATATCAGGAGCAGGAGTTCGATGAAGAAAGCGGAGAACTTATAAGCAGTGATGATGACTTCTTGGAGGAAGACTATCAGGAAGATGATATGGAATTAGATGTTGATTTCGAAGAATCCTACGACAAATAGTCGGCGAGAAAGGTGTGGTATTGAAAGATGGCAGAGATTAAACAGGAAACATATCAACCTATGACATTCGATGCAATCAGAATTGGTCTGGCATCACCTGAAAGGATCAGAGAGTGGTCAAGAGGTGAAGTATTAAAGCCGGAGACCATAAACTACAGAACATTAAAGCCGGAGAAAGACGGACTTTATTGCGAGAAAATTTTTGGGCCCAGTAAAGACTGGGAATGTCATTGCGGTAAATATAAGAAAATCAGATACAAGGGCGTTGTATGCGACAGATGTGGCGTAGAGGTTACTAAGGCCAGCGTCCGCAGGGAACGCATGGGGCATATTGCGCTTGCTGCTCCGGTATCCCACATTTGGTATTTTAAGGGAATTCCGAGCCGTATGGGGCTTATTCTGGATTTGTCTCCAAGGGTACTCGAAAAAGTCTTATATTTTGCGGCTTATATTGTGCTGGACGCAGGCGAGACTGATTTAGAATATAAGCAGGTTCTTTCTGAAAAAGAATATCAGGATGCCAGAGAGACATGGGGCTCCAAATTCCGTGTAGGAATGGGGGCTGAGGCTATCAAAGAACTGCTTCAGGCAATTGATTTGGATAAGGAAGCCGTAGAGCTGAAAGAAGAATTGGATGGTTCAAGCGGTCAGAAGAGCGCCCGTATTATTAAGAGGCTTGAGGTCATAGAGGCATTCAGGGAGTCAGGAAATCAGCCTGAGTGGATGATTATGGATGCTATTCCGGTCATTCCGCCTGATTTACGTCCTATGGTGCAGCTTGACGGCGGTCGCTTTGCCACATCCGATTTAAACGACTTATATAGAAGAATTATCAATAGAAATAATCGTTTGAAGAGACTTCTGGAACTTGGTGCGCCTGATATTATCGTTCGTAATGAGAAGAGAATGCTGCAGGAAGCTGTAGACGCTTTGATTGATAACGGCAGAAGAGGGCGTCCGGTTACAGGTCCCGGAAACAGGGCATTAAAGTCATTGTCAGATATGTTAAAGGGAAAGTCAGGCCGTTTCCGTCAGAATCTGCTTGGAAAGCGTGTTGACTATTCCGGACGTTCCGTTATCGTAGTAGGTCCGGAACTGAAAATTTATCAGTGCGGTCTGCCAAAAGAAATGGCAATCGAGCTGTTTAAACCATTTGTTATGAAAGAACTTGTGGCAAAGGGTATTTCACAGAATATTAAAAATGCCAAGAAGTTGGTTGAAAGACTGGATACACAGGTTTGGGATGTCCTGGAAGAGGTTATAAGCGAACATCCGGTTATGCTTAACCGTGCTCCTACTCTGCATAGACTGGGAATTCAGGCATTTGAGCCTATTCTGGTAGAAGGTAAGGCGATCAAACTTCATCCGCTTGTATGTACGGCTTTCAATGCTGACTTTGATGGTGACCAGATGGCTGTGCATCTGCCTTTGTCAGTGGAAGCACAGGCGGAATGCAGATTCTTACTTTTGTCACCTAATAACCTGTTAAAACCTTCGGATGGTGGTCCGGTTGCCGTTCCCTCACAGGATATGGTACTCGGCATTTACTATCTGACACAGGAAAGAAAAGGCGCTGTTGGTGAAGGTAAATACTTCAAGAATATCAACGAAGCGATTTTAGCTTATGAAAATAATGAATGCACTCTGCATAGCAGGATTCATGTAAGGGTGCAAAAAGCGAATGTTGACGGAGAAATTATTTCAAACGTAGAGGAGTCTACACTCGGACGATTCCTGTTTAATGAAATACTGCCTCAGGATTTGGGATTTGTGGACAGGAGCAAGCCTGAAAACTTCCTGAAACTTGAAGTGGATTTCCACGTTGGCAAGAAACAGTTGAAACAGATTTTGGAAAAAGTTATCAATATTCACGGAGCTGTAAAAACAGCTGAGGTACTTGACCTTATTAAATCCACAGGATACAAGTACTCTACCAGAGCTGCCATGACGGTGTCCATTTCCGATATGACGGTGCCTGCCGAGAAGCAGAAGATGCTTGAAAAGGCACAGGAGACGGTTGATAAGATTTCTTTGAATTTCAGACGTGGTCTTATTACTGAAGAGGAGAGATACCGTGCTGTTGTTGAAACATGGAACGAGACAGATAAAGAATTGACAGATGTTCTTTTGAATGGTCTGGATCAGTATAACAACATCTTTATGATGGCCGATTCCGGTGCCCGTGGTTCTAATCAGCAGATTAAACAGCTTGCGGGTATGCGTGGTCTGATGGCTGATACGACAGGTAGAACCATCGAGCTGCCTATCAAGTCTAACTTCCGTGAAGGACTTGACGTTCTGGAATACTTTATGTCAGCTCATGGTGCGCGTAAAGGTCTGTCAGATACAGCGCTGCGTACTGCAGACTCCGGTTATCTGACAAGACGTATGGTTGATGTGTCTCAGGAACTGATTATCCGTGAAACGGACTGCAGTGAGGACCGTGCGGAGATTCCGGGAATGTATGTAAAGGCATTCATGGACGGAAAAGAGACTATTGAAGGACTGAAAGACAGAATTACAGGAAGATTTGCCTGCGAAGAAATTAAGGATAAAGACGGCAATGTAATCGTTAAGAGCAACCACATGATTACGCCGAGCCGCGCAGAGAAGATATTGAGCGTAGGTGTGGATGAGAAAGGTGCACCGATTGAAGGAGTTAAGATTCGTACGATTTTGACATGCCGCTCCCAGAACGGTATCTGTGCAAAATGCTATGGTGCAAATATGGCAACTGGCGAAGCCGTTCAGGTCGGTGAAGCAGTAGGTATCATTGCTGCACAGTCTATCGGTGAACCCGGTACACAGCTTACCATGCGTACCTTCCATACGGGTGGTGTTGCCGGTGATGATATCACACAGGGTCTTCCCCGTGTCGAGGAGTTGTTTGAAGCACGTAAACCGAAGGGTCTTGCGATTATTGCTGAATTTGGCGGAGTTGCTACAATTAAAGATACTAAGAAGAAACGTGAGATTGTTATTACTAATGACGAGACAGGCGAGTCCAAGACTTATCTGGTTCCTTACGGTTCCAGAATAAAGATTTTAGACGGCGCAGTATTGGAGGCCGGCGATGAGCTGACAGAAGGAAGCGTCAACCCTCATGACCTTTTGAAGATTAAAGGAATCCGTGCAGTACAGGATTATATGCTCCGCGAGGTACAGAGAGTATATCGTCTGCAGGGTGTTGATATTGCTGATAAGCATATTGAAGTTATCGTGCGCCAGATGCTGAAGAAGGTGCGGATAGAGAACAGCGGCGATACGGAGTATCTGCCCGGCACACTGGTAGATGTACTGGAATATGAAGATGGTAATGAGGCATTAAGAAAAGAAGGAAAAGAACCTGCCGAAGGCAAGCAGATCATGCTTGGTATTACAAAGGCGGCTCTTGCGACTAATTCCTTCCTGTCGGCAGCATCCTTCCAGGAAACTACCAAGGTATTGACAGAAGCTGCAATCAAGGGCAAGATTGATCCGCTCATCGGTCTTAAGGAAAATGTTATTATTGGTAAGCTGATTCCTGCAGGTACCGGTATGAAACGATATAGCAATACCAGATTGAATACCGATGAAAACCTGCTTGCGCGTCTTGCCGCAGGCGATGAGTTAAACATTGATGATGGTTCCGAGGAAAGCAAAGAAGCAGAATCTGTTGAGTCCGAAGATTTAATCGAAAGTTCAGAAGAGATTCTGGATGATGAAATTATGGAAGATTCTATAGAGGAAGCAGAGCTTGGTGAGGAAGCACCGGTTGTGGAAACTACAATTTAAATATTCGATATACATTATTTCAAACCTGATAAAATAATTGAAAAAATGTATTGACAACGCATTCGCGGGAAAGTATACTAATTTAGTGTGCACGCGAATGCGTTTTTTTCGTGCGCAAAAAATGCAGGTATGTACAAGTACAAGTATGTACTAGTTAATTCAACAGGAGGTGAAAAAGAATGCCAACATTTAACCAGTTAGTCAGAAAAGGACGTCAGACATCTACTAAGAAGTCAACAGCACCTGCTTTGCAGAAGGGTTATAACTCTCTTCACAAAACAGCAATCAATACGGCTTCTCCTCAGAAAAGAGGTGTTTGCACGGCTGTTAAGACAGCAACTCCTAAGAAGCCTAACTCAGCTCTTAGAAAGATTGCCAGAGTTCGTCTTTCAAACGGAATCGAAGTAACAAGCTATATTCCGGGTGAAGGTCACAATCTTCAGGAGCATAGCGTTGTGTTAATCAGGGGCGGCAGGGTAAAGGACTTACCTGGTACAAGATACCATATTATCAGAGGTACGCTTGATACCGCGGGAGTCGCAAACAGAAAACAGGCTCGTTCCAAATATGGCGCTAAGAGACCAAAAGCTTCAAAATAGGACCACAAACAGAACTAATTTAGTGTTGGGATTCTTAGTAGATATAGAAAACCGCACGAACACATTGAATTAGAGGACACATGTGAGTACCGATGATTTATTGAAGCAGTAATATGATATATTGCTGCAAATATTAATAAGGAGGGAAGAACCGTGCCACGTAAAGGACATGTATCAAAAAGAGATGTATTAGCAGATCCTTTATACAATGATAAGGTTGTTACTAAGCTTATCAATAACGTAATGCTGGATGGTAAGAAGGGCGTTGCGCAGAAAATTGTATATGGGGCATTTACAAGAGTAGAAGAAAAAGCCGGCAAACCGGCACTTGAAGTATTTGAGGAGGCAATGAATAATATCATGCCTGTTCTTGAAGTAAAAGCAAGACGTATCGGCGGCGCTACCTATCAGGTACCGATTGAAGTCCGTCCGGACAGACGTCAGGCATTAGGCCTTCGCTGGCTGACCATGTTTTCACGTAAAAGAGGCGAGAAGACAATGGAAGAAAGACTTGCTAACGAAATTCTTGACGCTGCAAATAATACAGGCGCAGCCGTGAAGAGAAAAGAAGATATGCACAAGATGGCAGAGGCAAACAAGGCGTTTGCACACTACCGTTTCTAAGACAGGAGGAAAAAACCTTGGCTGGAAGAGAATATCCATTAGAGAGAACCAGAAATATCGGTATTATGGCTCATATCGATGCCGGTAAGACGACATTGACCGAGCGTATCCTTTATTATACTGGTGTAAACTATAAGATTGGTGATACTCACGAAGGTACTGCTACCATGGACTGGATGGAGCAGGAACAGGAAAGAGGTATTACCATCACATCAGCCGCTACGACGTGCCACTGGACTTTAGAAGAAAACTGCAAGCCTAAGCCGGGAGCATTGGAACATCGTATCAATATTATTGATACCCCCGGACACGTTGACTTTACTGTTGAAGTTGAGCGTTCTCTTCGTGTGCTGGATGGCGCTGTCGGTGTATTTTGTGCAAAAGGCGGCGTTGAACCGCAATCTGAAAATGTATGGCGTCAGGCTGACACCTACAATGTACCGAGGATGGCATTTATCAATAAGATGGATATCCTGGGTGCTGATTTCTATGGTGCTGTAGACCAGATTAGAACCAGATTGGGTAAAAATGCAATCATTCTCCAGATTCCGATTGGTAAGGAGGATGACTTTAAAGGAATTATTGATTTATTTGAGATGAAAGCCTATATCTATAATGATGATAAAGGCGAAAATATTGATATCATTGACATTCCCGATGATATGAAAGATCAGGCTGAGTTATACAGAGACGAACTTATTGAAAAAGTCTGTGAATTAGATGATGATTTGACAATGGCTTATCTCGAAGGAGAAGTACCTAGTGTCGAAGACATGAAGAAAGCTTTAAGACTTGCTACCTGCGAATGCCGCGCTATTCCGGTATGTTGTGGCTCAGCGTACAGAAACAGGGGCGTTCAGAAGCTTTTGGATGCAATTCTTGAGTATATGCCTGCACCGACAGATATACCTGCTATTAAAGGAACTGACCTGGATGGTAATGAAGTTGAGAGACATTCATCAGACGATGAACCTTTTGCAGCTCTTGCATTCAAGATTATGGCAGACCCGTTTGTTGGTAAGCTTGCATTCTTCAGGGTTTATTCAGGTACTATGAACTCAGGTTCTTATGTATTGAATGCTACTAAGGATAAGAAAGAACGTGTTGGACGTATCTTACAGATGCATGCCAATAAGAGAGCGGAACTGGATAAAGTTTATTCCGGTGATATCGCTGCAGCAGTTGGTTTTAAACTGACTACTACAGGTGATACTATCTGTGACGAACAACATCCTGTTATTCTGGAATCCATGGAATTCCCGGAGCCGGTTATTGAGCTTGCAATCGAGCCTAAGACCAAAGCAGGACAGGGCAAGATGGGTGAAGCACTTGCAAAACTTGCAGAAGAAGATCCTACTTTCCGTGCTCATACTGATCAGGAAACCGGACAGACCATTATCGCAGGTATGGGTGAGCTGCATCTGGAGATTATCGTTGACCGTCTGCTTCGTGAATTTAAGGTAGAGGCAAACGTAGGTGCTCCTCAGGTCGCTTATAAAGAGACATTTACCAAACCTGTTGATCAGGAATACAAATATGCAAAGCAGTCCGGTGGACGTGGACAGTACGGACACTGTAAAGTTAAATTTGAGCCTATGGATCCGAATGGCGAAGAGACATTCAAGTATGAATCATCTGTAGTTGGTGGTGCTATTCCTAAGGAATATATCCCTGCTGTAGGTGAAGGTATCGAAGAAGCAGCTAAAGCAGGTATTCTCGGCGGATATCCGGTACTTGGTGTTCATGCTAACGTATATGACGGAACCTATCATGAAGTCGATTCTTCTGAAATGGCATTCCACATTGCAGGTTCCATGTGCTTCAAGGAAGCTATGAAGAAAGCAAATCCGGTATTACTTGAGCCTATTATGAAGGTAGAAGTTACGATGCCTGAAGAATATATGGGTGATGTAATCGGAGATATCAACTCAAGACGTGGACGTATCGAAGGTATGGAAGATATCGGCGGTGGTAAGATGGTAAAAGGCTATGTACCGCTTGCTGAAATGTTCGGATATTCAACAGACTTACGTTCCAAGACTCAGGGACGCGGTAACTATTCCATGTTCTTTGAGAAATACGAGCAGGTACCTAAGAATGTACAGGAAAAAGTTCTGGCTGCAAAAACAAAGTAAAAAAGTATTGGCATTAAAAGTTAAATAATGCTTGAAAATATTGGCAATCTTTAATATAATCAAAGATAGCT
>JAIDPH010000244.1 GCA_029062885.1 Lachnospiraceae bacterium | reverse complement strand
ACCCGGCTGACTACCTTTGAGGAGCTGCACTGGGCATCATAAAATATTTTTGAAATATCATTTGTTATTAAATTCTCTACCGTTACCAAATCCAAATAGTAATTTAAAAACATTGCGCATACGATTACGGCACAAAAGCTGACAATCATTATGCCAATCATTTTGAAGATATCTTTAATACTTACAATCATAAGCTGCCTCCTACCATGCAATCTCATACGCAGATTTTGGATTTTCATTATGATACTGCTCTACAATCTTACCACTGTTCATGGAAATGACAGTATTAGCCATTTCAGCAATATTTTGGTTGTGCGTCACCATTACCATAGTGAACCTCAGTTCTTTTTGCAGTTTACAAATCAGTTCCAAAACTGCTCTGCCGGTAGACTCATCAAGCGCACCTGTAGGCTCATCTAAATATAAAACTTTAGGCTGTTTAGCCAATGCTCTTGCGATAGACACACGCTGCTGTTCACCGCCGCTTAATTCATGAGGGTACTTTTTCATCTTATCTGCAAGACCTACTGCTTCAATCAATTTCCTATAGTCCGTATTTTTTACCAAATCAGCCCCCATCTTTACGTTTTTATCTATATTCAGATTTGGTAAAAGAAAATACTGCTGAAAAACGTATCCTATGACATCTTTTCTGAAAAGAGTTATTTCATTATCTTTCATTTCGCAGATATTTTTGTCGTTATAATATACATTTCCCATATCCGCAGGCTCCAAACCTGAAATTATATTTAAAAGCGTAGATTTACCGGAGCCTGAGGCTCCAAGTATCACTAAAAAATCTCCATCTTCAATGTCCAGTGAAATGCCTTTCAGCACCTCGTTTTTGCTTTCGCCGACTCCGTAATATTTATGTAGGTTTTCAATCTTTATCATTTTTAATCCTGCCTTTCTCAACTGTCAATAAGCCTATGAATATATCTGTTAATCTTTCTTCTATCTGTTCCATTGTATAACTGCACAGCCCTGTAGCAAACATGGCCGCAATACCATGCGTATATGTCCATAAATGCTGATAAATTTTTTCGGCAGCTTCTTTCTCCAAGTCATATGTACCTTGTACCGACTGAAGTATTTTGTCATAATTGTCCTCTATAACAGGCAAAATCATGGATACGTTTTTTGAGCCCGGCACGATCATCATAAACAGGAGCTGGAACAACTTAGGCTGCTCAATCGCAAAACGAATATATGCAATTCCTACTCCTTTAAATGCCGGTTTATACTTTAATCCTTCTTCCACATATTGACTATACAATTCTTTTGATTTGAGAATTACCAAATCCCTGACCTCATCCATATTCTCAAAAACGGTAAATATAGGTCTGGCGGAGCTTCCCAATCGTTTTCCCAACTCTCTTGCCGTAACTGCATCAATTCCGTTTTCTTTCGTAATACATAATGCCATATCCAGAATTTCTTCTCTGGTAAATTTCGCTTTAGGCGGCATATGTCCTCCTTTCTGCAACATGCGTTTTAAATTGCATGTTTTATTATAATTAAATATATAATCATTGTCAAGCATTATAATATAAACTTGACAATCCTATCACAAGGCCTTATAGTTATTATCAGATTCCAGAAGGCTCTATCTACTGTCTTTCTGTTATCACAACTAAATATACTCGCTAGGGGAGCACATCGCTGAGATTGAAGTATGTTGCTAATGCATATTTCTAACCCTCACTACTTGAACCGGATAATACCGGCGTAAGGAAGCAAAACTCGTAAAAATTACATATGTAATTTTACGGTATGATGTCGTTCCTCCTCGCACAAACGAAGGAGGTCTTTTTATGTCACTATTTTTAAATCAGGAAGATGGCTATTATTCATTAACAGGGACAGGTACAATAGCTTTCGTTATAATCATAGTCATTCTGATTGCACTAACCGCGCTTCTAAAGAATAAGGAAAACGGTACAGAAACACGAAATTCCAAAATGTTCTCTACCAAACAGCTCGTGTTTTCTGCCGTTGCCATTGCGCTAGGATTCGCCACATCCTATATCAAAATCATTCATATGCCATGGGGCGGTTCCGTAACGCTATGCTCCATGCTGTTTATCGCCATGATCGGATACTGGTACGGACCTAAAATCGGACTGATTTGCGGATTTGCATACGGCATACTTCAATTTATTCAGGGAGGAGGAGGTTATATACTTTCACCTTTACAGGCATGCATGGATTACATTATCGCCTTTGCAGCTCTTGGTCTCTCCGGATTATTCTACAAAAAAGAAAACGGTCTGATAAAAGGTTACCTTTTTGCAATTTTCATGAGGGGATTGTTTCATTCGATCGGCGGATATCTGTACTGGATGGAGTATATGCCGGATAATTTTCCAAAATCTCTGACTGCCGTATATCCGGTTGCATATAACTATGCATATATTCTTGTTGAAGGTGTGATAACAATTGTTATTTTGTTATTGCCTCCGGTAAAGAATGCAATATCCAATGTGAAAAAGATGGCTATGGAATAATTAAATGCAAAAAAAATCCTCATTTGATGTTTTACGCAAAATCAAATGAGGATTTAATTTTTTAAAATAACTTATGCTATCATAAACATCTCATATGCCTGAATCGCCCTCTGCATCATTGCAGAGCCGGAATTATTCCCTGCTGCCTCAGCTTCATTAGCAGTTGCAGATACGGTTGCATTTTCACTCACCGCTGCGTTTTCTGATTCATCTTTTGTCTTTGCAACGTTATTTATCTCTTCTCTATTTTCAACAGGCTTAAGTCCTTCCGGCATAATCTTTGCTGCACGATTCCGCCCCTGCTGCATCTGTTTTGCAAGCATACCCTCGAAATCAATAGTCTGCCCCTTCTTCAGAGGATTCTGATTTTCTTCTTTCGCTTCAACTCCGGAATAATCTACTTTCTTATCTAACACATCATCCGATATTCTGGATAATTTGTTCATGCTCTTAGAGCTTACAGTACCGGGATTATATACGTATGTAGGATATACACTACTAAGACCGCCTATTCTCATAAGATAACTCCCTTCTACATTAACGAGACATTAAATACAACTATTAATCAAAGATATTATACCTCTCTTATTTTCATAAAGCAAGAGTATTTCATATATTTAATACTATTTTTAATATCAACATTTAACACTGATTTACCACAGCCTGATTTGTCCTCACTACTTTATCTCTCTTGCATCAACGTCCACAGCTCCGGCTTCCTGTTTCAGATACTTTGCTACACGTGAGACTCTGGAAACTATCCAGATATCGGAAACGCCATCATAAATCAGAAAAATACCAATAAACATAACAAGTGTTTCCACTGCTTCAAACGGATTGAAAATAAGTAAGACTCCAAATCCTAAGGTTACAAGTCCTAAAATCAACGCCACCCACCATTTATCATATCTGCTCTGGCAGAGCGACACTGTCTGCTGTAAATCATTGATTCCATGAATAATAACAATTATTCCTACCAATATTGGGATTAGTTTAATAATCGTATCCGGCTGGAACAAAATCCATGCACCAATCAAAGTGACAATAACACCTGTAATTAAATTCATGCGTGAATAAATACTGTTATCTTCTCCAAAAATAAATCCACACAGTCTGTTCACTCCACTGGCAACCAACACGAAGCCAATCGTCATACATACCGCGCGCACAGTCAAACCCGGCCATACCACCAGAATAATTCCAAGAACTATGCACATTAACGCCGATACTATAGCGTTTGCCTTGATTTTCTTTAACAGAGTTTCCATACTATCCATCCTCTCTTTCAATAAATTTCCTATACAACTCTGCCGTCAAATTATCTCCCACTTATTCTCTTTTCCCTCCATAAAAAGTTTACAGCTAATCAGCGAATCCCTAACGACAGTTTCCACACAATTATCAGTATAAAAAGCCATGTGATGTGACACGGTCACATTTGGAAATCCCCGTAAGATTGCCAGCTCTCTATTATTTAATATATCCGATTTATGGTCATAATAGTATAATCCAAACTCATTTTCCACAACATCAAGGCCTGCTGCTCCAATTTTACCGGATTCAACTGCGCCAATCAGCGCCTGTGAATCAATCAATGCACCTCTCGCAGTATTAATTATGACCACGCCATCCTTCATCATGGCGATGCTCTTCTCGTCAATCAGATGATAATTGTCATCAGTCAGCGGTGTATGTAACGTAATCACATCAGCTTCTTTAAAAAGCCGCTCAAGCGGTATGTATTCTGCATATTGCTTTACCTCTTCCTGCTCATATGGATCATATGCAATCATTTTACATCCAAAGCCTGAAAGATTCCGAATTACGGTTTTTCCAATCCTTCCTGTTCCCACGACGCCTACTGTTAAATCTTTCAACTCTCTCCCCTGTATTCCTGCCAGAGTGTAGTCCTGTATATTTGTACGCTCCATTATCCGTTTCATTTTTCGGATAGACATAAGAAGCAGCATAACCGTATAATCTGCAACTCCATTAGGTCCATAAGGTGCATTTCCTACCTTTATACCGAATTCTCTCGCTGCTTCTATATCTATATGATCATATCCAATCGTTCTTGTAATCAAATATTTCACTCCATTTTCATGAAATGCAGCCATAAGCTCTCTTGTTATTTTAGAAGTAATAATATCTACGCAATCACTGCCCTTCGTCAAATCTATATTTTCCAAAGATGGCGCCTGCGCGCACAGAACCAGTTCCAATCCCAGTTCTTTTGCATAACGAAGAAATAGCTCTTTCTCATCAAATTCCCTGCAATTATATACTGTAACCTTCATATTAACAGATTTGCTCCTTTCAGTGCTTAATCTTTATCTATAATATCCTTTCGATATGAATCCTTTATTTCCTTTTCATATTCATTAACTATCTGCTTATCCGTATTATCCAGACGTCTGAATCTGTTAAATCCTGCAACCAGAATTCGCAGGCTCTCTTTTGTCGTATCAAAAACGCCTTCTTCATAAAGGTTAATAAAAATAATTCCAATGGGTAAAACAACAATCATACCCACTACACCCGCGAACCTATATCCAATATAGAGCAGGAACAATGTAGGTATTGGTGCAACACCGATGGAATCACCCATAATCTTAGGCTGTATCAACTGGCGTACTAACTGCCCGACTCCCCATATGATCAACAGGCCTATCGCCATTTTATATTCGCCGCTAAGTATCTCAATAACCGCCCACGGAAGCATTACCGTACCCGTTCCGAAAACCGGAAGCAAATCAAGGAATGCTATTCCAAACGCAATCAGGAAGGCATAATCAACTCTCAAAAACATGAGTCCGATAAATACAATGATATATACCCATACCTCTATTTTAAACTGTGCCTTAAAATAACCGCCGACTGCATTCTGTAAGCTTCTTCGTACCAGCTCAAAGCGATAATAGATTGAGCCCGGCATATATTTTTTAATAAATCCTGACAAAGAAGCTTTATCCGCCACAAAAAAATATGAGGACAGCAATGTCATGATTACCGCCATAAATACATCCGGCAGCCGCTTAGCAATATTTCCCACAGCAGTAAAAGTAGGTGTTCCGATATCTCCGATAATATCCGAGAAAAAGCTTCCCAATTCATTTCCAATAAGAAGCAGCCTTTCCTGTATATCTGAAGGAAGACGTCTATATAACACGTTCAGGTTATCTCCTATACGGTTAAATTCCACCTCAACCTTACGCCATAGAGCCGGCAGTTCGTTAGCAAAACCAACAGCCTCATTTACAAGCTTGGCACATATTCCATATACCAGCAATACAACACACGCCAAAACAACAATAATCACAAAAACAGACACGGCTTTTCTCTTAATTTTCAGTTTTTCTTCAAGAAATCTTGCCAAAGGAGCGGCAATCAAAGAAATAATCCAGCCTATGACAAAAGGCATAAAGAAAATGATTACACGCGGCAGCAAAAAAATGCAAAGCGAGAGTACCACAAGCGCAGTTAATATATTTAATACGGCCTTTATATATGTTATCATTTCATGTTTCATAAGTTCAACCTTCGCACAATCCATCTATAAGATCATATATTTCTTCCCTTCCCTGCTTTGAAAGTGAAGAATATGGTATGACTATAGTATCATCCTGTACCTGCAATGTATTACGTATAAGCGCCACCTGCTTCTCTACTTGGCTTCGCTTGATTTTATCAAGTTTTGTTGCAATTATAACCGGTCTGTGTCCTCTTTCTACAATCCAGTCATACATAATGCAATCATTTTCAGAAGGAGCATGTCTTATGTCAACCAAAAGAAAGACTGCCCTTATCATCTTTGACTGATGCAGATAATCCTCAATCAGCTTACCCCACTGCGCCTTGACCTGCACATTAGCTGTGGCATACCCATATCCCGGCAGATCCACGAAATACATTTCGTCATTAATATTATAATAATTTATCGTCTGTGTCTTTCCGGGTTTGGAACTGGTTCTTGCCAGCGACTTACGGTTCATAAGTCCATTGATGAGGGACGATTTGCCTACATTACTTTTTCCCGAAAAAGCAATTTCCATAAGCTTATTCTCCGGCAGCCTGCTGGTCACTCCGCATACTGTTTCCAAATTTACGTTTTTTATCACCATATTCCATACCTCTTCTATACCCAAAACGCCGCCTGATATTATTCAGCGGCGTTTTCCTTCTATTCTGCCTGCAGCAGTTTATTTCTATAATGGACAAGCGGTCCGCTTTTTCCCTCTACGGCATCCTTTGTAACAATACATTCTGAGATATTATCGTCAGAAGGAATTTCGTACATAATATCCATCATGACATTTTCCATTATGGAGCGGAGTCCTCTTGCTCCTGTCTTTCTTTCAAACGCCAGTTCCGCAATTGCATCAACAGCATCATCATCGACTTTCAGATTGACTTCGTCGAACTCAAACAATTTTTTGTATTGCTTAATCAGCGCATTCTTAGGCTCCACCAATATCTTAATGAGCGCCTCCTTGTCAAGTCCTTCCAACGTTACTGTAATAGGCACACGCCCGATGAATTCCGGAATCAGACCAAATTTCATTAAATCCTGCGGTGCAACCTCTTTCAAAATAGCACCTATGTCTTTAGTGCTCTTTTCCACAATCTGAGCATTAAAGCCAATGGAATTTCTGTCCAATCTCTCCTCTACAATCTTTTCCAGACCGTCAAACGCACCGCCACAGATAAACAAAATATTGGAAGTGTCGATTTGTATAAGCTCCTGATGAGGATGCTTCCTTCCACCCTGCGGTGGAACACTGGCAACCGTTCCTTCTATAATCTTTAAAAGAGCCTGTTGAACGCCTTCACCGGAAACATCCCTTGTTATGGAAACATTTTCACTTTTCTTGGTAATCTTATCAATTTCATCGATATAAATAATACCAAACTTAGCACGCTCAATATCATAGTCTGCCGCCTGAATCAGTTTAAGCAGAATATTTTCAACGTCTTCACCTACATATCCGGCTTCGGTAAGCGTCGTTGCATCTGCAATCGCAAACGGAACGTTAATTATTTTCGCCAGCGTCTGCGCAAGATACGTTTTACCCGAGCCTGTAGGACCTATCATTATGATATTGCTTTTTTGCAGCTCTACTCCGTCATTATCAGGCGGTGCCATTACCCTCTTATAATGATTGTATACGGAAACTGCAAGGACCTTTTTGGCTTCTTCCTGTCCTATTACGTAATCATCAAGAAATTTCTTTATTTCTACCGGCTTTAACAGGTTAATATCCAACGCTTCTACTGCTTCCGCTTCGTCCTCATACTCTTCCTCAATGATATCAGCACAGACATCTACACATTCGTCACAAATATAAACGCTCCCCGGTCCGGCAATCATTTTCTTGACCTGATCCTGAGTCTTATTACAAAAAGAACATCTAACTTTGTTGTCAGAATTTTTTCCTGCCATCTTTATTGACCTTTCTTATTGTTTTGCCGCCTCGGCATGATTGGTTATTACACGGTCAATTATACCGTATTCAAGAGCTTCCTCAGCTGATTTCCAGTTGTCACGCTCAGTATCAGCCGCAACCACTTCAAGATCCTGACCTGTATTTTCGGCAAGAATCCTGTTCAGTTTCGCCTTGGTATGCAAAATATGTTTAGCGGTAATCTCTATCTCTGTTGCCTGTCCCTGTGCTCCGCCTGACGGCTGATGAATCATAATCTCCGCATTCGGAAGCGCCATTCTCTTTCCCTTAGCCCCGCCTGCAAGCAAAAATGCACCCATACTGGCAGCCATACCTATACATACCGTAGATACATCACATTTGATGAATCTCATTGTATCATAGATTGCCATACCTGCCGTTACAGAACCACCCGGACTGTTGATATATAAATGGATATCTTTTTCAGGGTCCTCAGACTCTAAAAACAGCATCTGTGCAACCACCAGACTTGCGGTTGTATCATTAACTTCTTCCCCTAAGAAAATAATCCTTTCTTTTAAAAGTCTTGAATAAATATCATATGAGCGCTCTCCTTTTGAGGTCTGCTCAATGACATATGGTACCAATGCCATAATATACCTCGCTCCTTTCTAAACCTGCGAATTTGTGCCACTAAGCACAAATTTGCGTGTGAAAAATCTATTTTTCACACTTGCCTTTAATTCTCCTTAGCGTTCTCCACTACAAATTCCACAGCTTTCTTCACAGCCAAATCATTTCTGATGTTCTTTGCTTCCTTCTCTCCAAGCATCTCTTTGACTTTTGCAGTCTCCATCTGATAGACTTCAGCCATAGTTTCTATTTCCTTATCATACTCTTCATCAGTAACTTCAATGTTTTCAGCGGCAGCAACAGCTTCCATTACAAGTCTGGATTTGATTCTCGTTTCAGCCTGCGGCTTTACCTGCTCAAGCATCTTTTCATAACTAGTACCTGTAAACTGGAAGTATTGTTCCATAGAAAGACCCTGCATGGTGATTCTCTGTGCAAATTCTTCAACCATCTGTCTCTGCTGTGTTTCTATCATTGCTTCCGGTATATCCATCTCGGACGCTTCTATTATAGCATTAACAACCGCTTCTTCCTTTGCGTTCTTTGCATCTTTTGTCTTCTTCTCTTCCAGATTCTTCTTTATATCTTCCTTATACTCAGCTAAAGTATCAAATTCAGATACCTCACTTGCAAATTCATCATCAACCTCAGGAAGCTCTTTTTCTTTGATTTCTTTAACAGTGCATTTGAAAACTGCCGCTTTTCCCTTTAACGACTCTTCATGATAATCCTCGGGAAAAGTAACATTTACTTCAACTTCCTTGCCAATCTCTGCTCCGATAAGCTGCTCCTCAAATCCCGGAATAAAAGCGCCTGAACCAATCGTCAGCGGATAATTTTCACCTTTTCCGCCATCAAAAGCAACTCCATCAACAAAACCCTCAAAGTCAATAACCGTAACATCGCCATCTTTTACCGGTCTGTCATCTACGGAAATATTTCTTGCGTTGTTCTCGCGCTCACGCTCAATGGCCTCATTTATCTCATCATCCGTTACTTCCACATCAATCTTATCAACTTTTACGCCCTTATATTTTCCTAATTTAACTTCCGGCTTCAAAGCAACCAATGCCGTAAAGATAAAAGGTTTTCCTGCTTCTATCTGGGTCACCTCTATCTTAGGGGAAGATACTATATCTTCATCACACTCATCAAGCGCACTTTCGTAAGCCGTCGGAATCAGTTCATTTGCCGCATCTTCATAAAATACCTCTTTGCCATACATTCTCTCAATAACCTGACGAGGAACTTTACCTTTTCTAAAGCCCGGAATACTGATTTTTCCTTTCTGTTTCTGATAAGCTGAATTGATTGCTTTTTCCAGTTCTTCCGCACTTGCCTCAATTGTAAGCTTTGCCATGTTCTTTTCTAATTTTTCTACCTGTAAACTCATAAGTCGGTTTCCTCCTTCAATTACCTCTGCAACATTTATCATTTTAACAGGAACCTTTACAGAGTACCTGGTCACAGTCATTTTAAGATTATAGCACAATCACTGGAAAAATACTAGCATTTCTTTCCATAAATCACTTTTGAATTAATCCCGTTAAGCATGCCCAGCTTTCCTGACAGAGCGCTTATCTTATCCTGCGGCGCATCCATGACAATGCTGATAATATTCATTTTTTTCCTGCTATAAGGAATCCCCATTCTTCCAATAATATATTCAGAATATTCGTGCAGCACTTTGTTTAATCTCTCTATCTCTTCCGTGTTTTCCACTATGATTCCAAGCAAAGCAACTCTTGTTTCTGTTTCCATAGTTTCCATAATTAATAAAATACCTCCTTTAACTTATAGCAATATGTGATTACTTGCGACACTCAATATTTCAAAAACAGACAGCTAACACCACAAAAGATTGTCAGCTGCCTGTTTCAGACACATTAAGTTATTATGTAGCTTGTGCGGTCTCTATACCGTTTTCCAACCATAATCTGTTTTCCGTGCTTTTTCCCCATGCTTCCAGAGCAAGCTGATAAGTTTCTGAAACCTTCTTATTTATTTCTCTGGTTTCCTTCCTTATCTCCAACTGTCCCTCTCTTAAAGCTGACATCTGAGACTCCATCTTGTCCATACGGTCTTCCATTTTGTCCATACGGCTTATTATAGGCTCCAGCTTCTCATCAAATTTCTTATCAAGCTTCTCGTCAAATTTCTCATCAAGTATCTTATCAAGCTTCTCATCCAGTTTCTCGTCCAGCTTTTTATCAAGCATATCGGAAATTTCCTGCAATAGTTGTTCATTATTCATATAAATAACTCCTTTTTGTTAAGTGCGCCCCCGCTTTTACTACTTCCATCTATTTTGCACTGTAACAAATATATCACAATCAAAAGCAAAAATCTACTTAATTTTCAAAATAATTATTGTGTTTTTTCGTCCCGTAACTTTATCCGTATTGCTCCAAGCAGCTTCACATCTTCTTCTCTATGAGTTGATACAATAAGTGTCCTTCCATTCAGTTTATCAAGAATATATGCCGCCGTTTTCTCACGGTTTTCATCATCCAGTCCGGTAAACGGTTCGTCCATAATTAAAAGTTCGGCGTCTGAAAGCATAGCACGTAATATTGCGCAACGTCTTCTCATCCCGCCACTCAATTCACTTACCTTCTTTGTCAAACATTCCTCCGGTAGAATGCGCAGAGCCTCTTTTCTTACTGTTTCCACAATTATTCTATTTTTACAATCGTTCTCTTTTTCACGGCTTTCTCTCTTCATAGTTAACATAATGTTAGATATAACATCATATTCTTCACATAGTCTGTCCTCTTGAAAAACTGTGCCTATATACTCCGGAAGTCCGTCTATTTTCCCTGCATCCGATCGTTCAATGCGATTTATCAGCCTGAGCAGTGTAGTCTTTCCACTCCCTGAAGGCGCCATAATACAATAATGTCCTCCGCTTTTTATTGTGCATGTAAAATCCATTATAACCTGTTGTTTCCCATAAGCTTTACTTAAATTGCAAATATGAATATCCGGCATGACGGTGTTGGCACTAATGCTGCAGAATGCAGACTGAAACCTGGTATCTTCTTCCTTTCGTATTTTTCGTCTGTCCACAATCGGATAAGGTTTCCATTTCGCAAATGTCTTAATCAGATATAGTACTGTTTTTTCAAATATAAAACTTAAAAGAATAACCATAAGAGTCCATGCAAATAAGCCCGCCGTATCCAGATAAATCTTAGACATATATAATCTCTCACCCAGAGAAAACCTGGGTATTCCGATTACTTCGGCAGCTACACCCGACTTCCAGCTCATGCCCAGTGAAATTTTCAGACAACTTATCAAATATGGCATAAGCGCAGGTCTATAAAGATAGAAAAATCGATTCCATCCCTTGACATGAAATACATCCGCCATTTCTAAAAGCTGTTTATCCGTGCTTTTAAATCCCGACATTGTATTAACATATACACTTGGAAATACGACCAGAAAACTACTGAAAAAGGACAATGCCTCAGACCCGAACCATATAAGCAAAAGTACAACAAAGGAGGCCACCGGAATAGACTGCAGCGTTGTTATTAACGGCGCAAGAAACGCTTCTAAAATCCTTAATCTATAACTAAGCGCTCCTAAGGCAAATCCCAAAATAAAAGCTAAAAGAAAACCAAACCCTATGCGTCCAAAAGAATATATAATAATTTTCAAAAAATCCACTCTTGAGATATTCTCCAAAAGAGCCTTCCCAACTTGAAAAGGTCCGACAAGCAGTATATTATTATGCATCATGGCAGCAACAAGCTGCCAGATGCTCAGCCAGAACAAAATAATTATAAATTTTTGAACAGAACTCTTCTGAATAAGCCTGCTTCTTTCTTTATGAGAATGACTACTCTTCACAATTCACCTCATGATTCAAATATCGATATGAAATAATGGATAATATCTCATAATTATATAGCCTTCAATAATTACGGAATATAATAAAAATCATCTCCCGGAAGACTTTCTCCTACAGATGATGCATCCTGTTCATACAATACTTCCAGATATCCGGAAAGCGCCTGTTTCATATTCTCTCCATCTATATATGTAATATTGCAATATGGCATCGCCTTTACTGCTACAGGCGCTTTTTCGATGATGCCATAACCGGCAACAAGCTCCGCTGCTGCTTCAACATTTTCGTTTGCATAAGCCGCGCTGTCCTTATGTTCATTCAAAAATTCTGCTACCGCTTCGGGATTTTCCTGTAAAAATTCATTTCTGACAACAGTAACACCCGTCACAAGACTGCTGCCGCCTTCACCTTGCAAAGCTGCCCACTCTGCAGTCATATCAATCACAATTGATAATGCTTCATTCTGTATGCAGGCCGCCGTCACAAAAGGCTGCGGCAATACGCCAACTTCATCGGGGTTCTCCGCAAGCACTGCTGCCACCTCCGTTGCCTCAGATTTATATTCCAAGACCACATCATCAGCTGTCAACCCATTTTCAGTTAACAGATACTGCAATACATAATCCGGCGTCGTCCCTTTTCCCGTAAGATAAACAGTCCTGCCTTTTAAATCCTCCATAGACTTAATTGATGCATCGCCGGATACCATATAAAGGACTCCCAGTGTATTAATATCAATAACGGAAACACCGCCTTCAGTTTTACTATACAAAACGCTTGCAACATTAGATGGCACCAGCACAATGTCCAAGTCTCCCGAAACCATCTTAGGAAGCAGCTCATCAGCTGCCGCTGCCATTGTAAAGGAATAATCGTTTACCGCTTCGCCTTTTTCTGACTGACTCATTAAATATACAAGTCCCATTGAAGTCGGCCCCTTCAATGAGCCAACCCGAATTTCTACGATTTTCTGCTCATTCTTAGTAGTTTCTTCGGCATTTGCACACCCCACTAAAGAAGCCGCGCAAAGTGCGATACTCATTATTACCGCTAATATTTTTCTTTTCATACCAATTCCTTCTTTCTTTATTTTTCTTGCTTTCCTCGCTGTTCACAACTCGCAGCTTGGCTGCTCGTTTTCGCGACGCTCGTCAAACGTTCGCCCAAGCAAGCTTGGCTCTCGCTTTCCTCGCTGTTCACGAAAAAAAAGCACACCTGAACAAGGCGCACTGGATATATGAATATATGAGCGGCCTTTCCTCTCAGAACAAATCTTTGAGTGTCAGAATTTATGCTGCGATTCTCCGTCAGGACGAGCCTTCAGGATTATCATAACGAAAATATTTTATCATATTTTTCTTAAAAAAACAACCCGCCTGTTTCCAAGCGGGTCGTTCTCATTTTCTCTTAGAATTAAGAGAGCGTTATTTCATCTGCTCTTCCTGCTTCTTAATCATTCTACGAACCATCTCACCACCGATTGAACCGGCTTCCTTAGATGTCAGGTCACCATTGTAACCTTCCTTAAGGTTTACACCTAATTCAGAAGCAACCTCTGTTTTAAAACGATCCATAGCTGCTTTAGCTTCAGGAACTTCAACTCTATTAGTTTTGTTACTTGCCATTTCTTTTCACCTCCGAAAATACATTCATCTTTATCTATATTTGAGATAAGCGATTGTCACACCGCTTATCCCAGAGAATTTGATGTTAATCCGAAACCGGATTATGTTATCTGTTTAAGCGTGCTTATATCACTTATCTTGATGTTAGTATGAACGGATTGAAAAAAAATATTTTGGTAAGTTTTACAAATTAAAAACAAGTTTTTCTTTCATTAAACTAACAGCTTCCTCGCCCTTTAACTGCCCTAAAATAGCAAGTCCGAATGGAATAGCCGTTCCCATTCCACGGCTTGTAATTACTTTTCCCGAAACAACAGCCGGAGAATTTTTAACATCAGCTCCCTCTAAGTGACTTTCAAACGCCGGGTTAGAACATGCCTCTTTACCCTTAAGAATGCCTTTATGACCAAATATACTTGGTGCCGCACAAATGGCAGCAACATATTTTCCATCTGCATAAAAAGCATCTACTTGTTTCATTAATGGTTCAAAAGCTTCCAGATTCTTCGTTCCCGGCATTCCTCCCGGCAGAACAATCATATCGACCTGTCCGAAATCCACCTCTTCAAATAGTTTATCCATTTCTACAGTAATTTTGTGTGAACCGGTTACTTTTTTCTCGCCTGTAATAGAAACCATATCCACATCAATTTCTGCTCTGCGCAGGATATCCACTACAGTCAATGCTTCGATTTCTTCAAATCCCGGTGCAAAAAAAACACATACTTTACTCATTGTTATTTACCTCTTTCTTCATATTTTTTGTAATTTATACTGCTGATATAATTTCTCCCGATATTTTATATCTGTTACTGCTCTTCTTAAATCCGACATTCTATCTGCTTCCATAAGGATTTTCACTAATTCGCTCATGCGTGCCTCGCCCAATGCTTCGCCTTCTGTTCTGCCCTCTGTTCTGCCCTCTGTTCTGCCTTCTGTTCGTCCCTCTTCCATTGCCTTTTTTCTGGCTGCCGGCAAATCAAAATCCTTAAAATTTTCAAACAATTCTCCCATCTTCCACTCCTTTACCTGTCCGGTAAATTTTTCTACTTCCTCTTCTGAGATATGCAAATGTCTCAAAATTACCGCTATTACCTTTGCTAAAATCTTTAGCATTTCGTCAGAAGAATGTTCCGAAAGGTTTTGCAGATAGTCTTCCGGCAAATTCAGTTCATTAAACTCCTCGACACTTTGCAATCTGTTAATCAACATGACAAGCGATAATTCATCCTGCTTATCAATTAGTTCGTTCACCTTATATTCCTTTAAAGAAACGAGTTTATATAAAAATTTAGGTGTAAATGGCTCAAATGCCCGCTTAAACGCCTTGTCCAAAAACACTCTTTCTTCAAATCTACAGGATGCACTCCAATTCTCTCCTCCTTCATAATATACGATCGGCAGAATCGGCGGATACTTAAAATCTTTTGTCTTGCTTATACCTTTATGTTGTCTCTCCATTTCTTTCTCATAGTCTTCCCAAATATAGACCATGTATCGGAGCAACTGCATACTTACATTGTAATCCACTTTTGTCTTATGTTCAATAAGGGAAATGAAATATAATGTATCTTTTTCCGATATTTTTACACGTTTTACCGTATCCGCATTTCTTTCCTCAGTAAACATTGGTACATATCGCTCCGATATATCCTCGATATCTTCCGCTCTTACATTTTTCAATATTGGCATATCCATGTAATTTCTAAGAAACTGTGAGCATAACTCCGCATTCCCAAAAATAAGTTTACTGCTGCTGTCACGCGATTTACTGTTTGATATTTTCTGTTCTTTTGTCTTTTCCTGATCTGTCATTCACTTTCTCCCTTTTCCTTATACAGATAGTCATCAGATTATAAATAGCAAATTAGGACATTCCAAAAAGACATGAATTGAAACTTTTGAATTGCTCTTTATAACTGTACAATCTTCTATCTGCACTATTTATTCATTTTCTTTGGATTTTACAGAATGTACAAGAATGTACTTCTGTTATTCCTGATGGAATAGATTCACACAAAAATGTTTTCTGTGTAGTATTTGTATAGCATATTATACATGATAAACTTTTTATTAACAAGGAATTTATTGAATCAAAAAAGTAGTTATGATAAAATACCAAGTGATAAATAAGCAGTTTCGCAGTGATATAGCCAATATAATTGTAGAGGAAATTAAAATTGATTTACCGAATTGACAAGTTTGTAGAAGGTCGAATAAATCCAATTACAGCGCATGAATATGACACATCATGGATTATTTTATGCTTACAGACAGTAATGATTACGAGAAAATGTGCGGAAGTAATAATGAATGTGCTTACACTGTTAAAAAAATATATAAAACCCATGCATATAATGAACCTTTTCTTCGTGATAACGAACCCAATATTCTTATTCATAGTACGCCTATGCAAAATTGGGAACAGATTAAGTACGACGGAATATTGAAGAGTTGGAATAGACTTAAAAAAGAAAATGCTGTTGATGAAGAACAACCTATTGGAATCAGACTTGGAGACCCGATGGATTTTAGCGATTACATAATGTTTGGTGAAGACGTTACCGGAGAAATTGTTGTGAATTCCAAACAACTGGGAATAATCGAAATGGATATTGACAATGAATATTTTACAGGCGCAAGAATGTACTTTGACGCTAAAAAGATGGCTCAGGATGGATTGTTAATTCGAGATGGCTGCCACATAAAGGTAAAGGACATATTACCACTTAATCCATATTTAATTTGGACTGCAACATGGGAAAATATCGGATTGGACAGTCAAGTATCTACTCCGAAAATTTTTTCACAAAAATCCGACCAACAGTTTAAAAAAATATTTAACATGTAATATATCGGTCAAAACTTCCAAACCAGAAAGGAACCTCCATGGAAATCGAACGTAAATTCACAGTAAAATCCCTGCCCGAACACTTAGAACAATATCCTTTTCACCATATTGAACAGGCATATCTTAATACTGACCCTGTTATCAGAATCAGGAAACAGGACGATTCATATTATCTGACTTATAAAGGAAAAGGGCTGATGGCAAGGGAAGAACATAATCTTCCGCTAAATGAACAGTCTTACTATCATCTTAAAGAAAAAGCTGACGGCAACGTCATATCCAAAAAACGCTATCTGATTCCTATTGACCGTCCAGAATTTAAATCAGACTATAAAGCTTCTATTGACCATATCGGTCTAACAATAGAGCTTGATATTTTTGATGCGCCATTTGAAAATATCATCATCGCTGAGGTTGAATTTCCCGATCAGGATATGGCGAACGCTTTCATTCCGGTTGACTGGTTTTCAGAGGATGTTACCAACAATCCTGAATATCACAATTCCAACCTGAGCAGAAAGAAAGTATAGATTATAGTATATATTGAATCGACAGCCACTTTGCTCAAATACATTTGCATATCTTTAAATAAAATGACTGTCTATATAATCCAGATAGGGCTTTTTGTTTACTTGTTCCGAATTAGCCTTATACCAATCAAACGACTCCTTCAAGCCATCAATAAGCGGCTTCGTGTAAGGCATCAGCTCATTCTGCATTGATACATCAAGACAATACTCATAATCAAGAAAGCTAAAGTATTTTCTTTGCTCAATGTCATCATATACATTTACAAACTCAGGCTGCCTTCCTGCAATGCGATAACAAAGTGAAACCCACTCGTAAACGGAAATCATATCCTTATTGCCTACGTTAAAAATATGCTCCGAAGGCTTATCTTTTAAAATAATATCAATAAATCTGCATAAATCATCAATATGGAAAAACTGCAATTTCATACTGCCGTCTTTTGGTAGATAGAATTTTCTGTCTGCCATGGCGCACTCAAAGACATATGCTTCTCTATACACGTTATTCATCTGCCCGTATAAATATGGAGGTCTGAGAATATATGCACTGGGATTTCTTTTCATAAGAGTCTCTTCTGCTTCAATTTTATTAAGTCCATATTTTCCCCAGTACTTGTTTTCAGCTAATTTCATCCCCTCTTTAAAAGGCTGTGGATGATATTCAGGATAAACGGCGCTTGAACTGATTAATATGTAGTCTTCATAACTGCCCAATGCGTCAAGTAATAACCCGACATCTTCAGAAGTGTAAGCAGTATCAATAACAGCATCAAAGTAAATTTTACTTAAGGCATCGCCGATATTATGTCTGTCTGCCTGCATAAGCTTAACCCCGGCAGATTGTGTCCTGCTATTTCTGTTGAGCACATACACATCATAGCCTTTTGCAACATAATACTCAGCAATATACCTGCTTACAAATACAGTCCCACCTGTTACTAATATCTTTTTCACGTTTTTCTCCCATAAATAACGGCTATTGCAATTATCAAAGTCTTCCATATAGTTTCGTCATATTTTTAATACGCAGCGCAAGTTCTTCGTCAAACGCTCCCGGGAGCATTCTCCACTTCCAGTTCAGCCCCAGTGTAGACGGTATATTTATTCTTGCTTCCGCACCAAGTCCGAGATAGTCCTGCATAGGGATAATACATGTATCGGATACGCTTGCCATTGCAGCTCTGATAAATTCCCATTGAATATCCTTATTATTACGAATATTCAAATATCTTTTTGCAAACGCTTTATCATGTCTGTTTAAAGACTCGATCCATCCAAGCACGGTATCATTATCGTGCGTTCCGGTATAAACCACGCTGTTAGCTGTATAGTTGTGCGGCAGATAATCGCTTTCTTCTCTGGAATCGAAGGCAAACTGTAATATTTTCATTCCCGGATATCCGGTCTTTTTCACAAGCTGCAATACCGACTTAGTCAAAAAACCTAAATCTTCCGCAATAACCGCTTTTTTCCCAAGCTTCTCTTTCATTGTCTTAAAGATATCATATCCCGGCCCTTTCTCCCAATGACCGAATTCCGCTGTCTCGTCTCCATATGGAATCGAATAATACTCATCAAACCCCCTGAAATGGTCAATTCTTACGACATCATACAATTGATAGCAATAAGCTATACGCTTCATCCACCAATCGTAATCTGTCTTCTTATGATAATCCCAGCGATATAAAGGATTGCCCCAGAGCTGTCCTGTGGCGGAAAATGAATCCGGCGGGCAGCCGGCAACGGCAACAGGCACGCAGTCTTCATCCAGTTGGAAAAGTTCCGGATTCGCCCATGTATCGGCACTATCAAATGCCACATAAATCGGAATGTCCCCTATAATCTGAATTTTCTTTTCATTCGCGTATTTTTTTAATGCAGTCCACTGTTTTGCGAACATAAACTGCTGGAACTGATAAAAGGCAATTTCCGACTTATACTCTTCCCTGTATTTCGCAAGCGCATCCTTTTTACGGAGCTTTATATCTTCATCCCATTCTATCCAGCTTACGCCGTCAAAAGAATTCTTAACCGTCATATAAAGCGCATAATCATCCAGCCAATAGCTGTTTTTATCTATAAAATCCAAAAATTGTTCATCTTTTTCTATGTTGCTGTTCTCAAAAGCAGTCTTCAACACCTTGAATCGGGACAGATATATCTTCTCGTAATCAATATACTCTGCATTGTCCCCAAAGTCATACTTATCGCAGTCTTTCTTCGTCAAGTATCCATCATCTATCAACGTTTCCAAATCAATATAATAAGGGTTTCCTGCAAAGGTAGAAAATGACTGATACGGAGAATCACCGTAACCTGTCGGACCAAGCGGCAATATCTGCCAGTAGGTCTGTCCCGCCTGCTCCAATAAATCTATAAATTCATATGCCTGTTTGGAAAAAGTTCCAATCCCATATTTTGACGGAATACTTGAAACTGGTAATAAAACGCCGCTTTTTCTCATTACTATATACCCCCTAGATATCATATATACTGACTATTATTCTACTATTTTTATATAGCATACGCAATATGCCAATGGCTTTCAACAGCAGAAAATTAAAAACAAAATGCATTCTTATAAAAGCGGTATCATGTCCCGCACGGACTTATAAATTAAGTCCGGTATAACCTTTGATTTCCCCACATCTTCAAGCGTTGCTTCTCCGCTTAGAACCAGAATGCTCGTCAATCCATTATTTTTACCTGCCGCGATATCAGTATAGAGCCTGTCTCCAACCATAGCCGTCTGCGCTTTTGCCACACCGGTTCTTTCCACCATATAGTCTACAATGTCACTATTTGGCTTACCGATAATCCTATCCGGATAGCGGAATGCCGAAGCATGGATAAAAGCATGTATAGCACCCACATCAGGAATGAAACCCGTCTCTGTAGGACAGTTATAATCCGGATGCGTTGCAAGATACGGCAGTCCTTCTCTTACGAAATCACAGACTTTGCACATTTTTTTATAATCCAGAGAAGTATCAAATGCAGTCACAACGACGTCTGGTACTGTATCTTCAAGTACAATGCCAGCCTGCTCAAACTCTTCGTATAGAAGCGGATTTCCAAGCAGAAATACTTTTTTCCCCTGATAATGCTGTTTAAGATAATAGATTGTTGCCTGCCCTGATGTAATAATCTTATCTTCTTCTGTCTCCCATCCCATTCTATGCAGCTTTTCCACATATACTGCAGAATTTTTTGAAGAATTATTCGTCAAAAAAACATAACTTCTCCCAGAATCCTCTATTCTTTTCAAAAAATCCTTAGCTCCATCTATCCACTGTTCCCCAAGATAGATAGTCCCATCCATATCCAATGCAAAACAACGGATATTCTCTATAATCAGCTTTTCGCTCTGATTATTCGTAAGAATGATATCGTCCATGCTCTTCCTTTCTCTCAAGTCCGGCTCATAAGTTGAGTTGATGCCTAGTCTGACTTTTTTAGTATAATAAGTATTTACTTTACATGCAACTGTTTTATTGGGCAAAGCTTGAATCAGTGAGGGCGTTATGGTACTATTACAATATAATCGGAAAGGAGCTGCACTGCAATATGAAAGAAAAACTCTATACAATTCCATTAAATGACGCCATAAATGCGGAAGATGAATGTCCGTTCTGTTACATAGAAAGAAATGTAGAACAGGATTTACTGGATTTCACATTGGGTTCAGGCTCTTCCTATATGGAAAGCGATGTCCGCGAAGCTACAGATAAAGCCGGCTTCTGCAGAATGCATTTTAAAAAAATGTTCGATTACGGTAACACTCTTGGTAATGCATGGATTTTAAAGACACACTATATAAAGATGAACAAGGAGATGCAAGAGCTATTCAAGAGCTATAAACCCGGCAAGGTTTCCTTAATGGATAAGTTGAAAAAGCAGACCGAAGGCACCAACCCAATTGGAATGTGGGTAAAGGAAAAAGAGAAATCCTGCTATATCTGCAACCGTTTCCGTGACACATATGAGCGCTATCTCGATACTTTCTTTGTTATGTATAAAAAAGATGAAGAATTCAGGGATAAAATAAGAAACAGCAAAGGTTTCTGTCTTCACCATTTTGGTGATTTGTGCGAGGCTGCTGAAAGCCGCCTAAGCGATAAAGAAAAAAGCGACTTCTTTGATATGAGTTTCAAGCTGATGGAATCAAACATGGAAAGACTTGCCGAAGATGTATCATGGCTGTTCGAGAAATTCGATTACCGCAACAAAGATGCCGACTGGAAAAATTCCAAAGACGCAATCCAACGCGGCATGCAGAAATTAAAAGGCGGCTATCCTGCGGATGCCCCCTATAAAATGAATAAATAGCAAGTTGAAAATCAGAAATTTTCAACTATGAAAAGATGTCCTAAATCATCGCAGTCATCAATGCGATGTCTTAGAACATCTTTTTACATTCAACGTTCAGATTTTAGTCGTTATTATCTTCATCATTGAAAAACTCTTCAACTTTTGTCTCTGCATTATTTACAGCTTTTGCAGCGTCTTCTACCGCGCCGACAATTTTATCCTCAGCGTCAGCTTTTGCCGCATCCAGTCCTTCTTTAAAGTCGTCAGCCTTCTCTGCAACAGCGTCAGCAGCCTTTGTCAAATCCAAATCTACATATTTACGGTCTGCTTCTGATTTTTTTTCAGCCCCTTCTTCGTCCAAATCCTCATCGAAGTCATCGTACTCATCCTCTTCGTCAAAGTAATCATCATCCAAAGAATCTTTTTTCTTCAGATAATAATATGCACCCGCTGCAAGTGCGCTAAGAGCTGCTGTTGTCATTAAAAATTTTCCAAATTTTTTTGCCATGTGGAAGTCTCCTTTCACTTTTCCCCGTTTCTTTTATAAATATATTAA
>JAIDPH010000243.1 GCA_029062885.1 Lachnospiraceae bacterium | reverse complement strand
AAATTACATTCTTCATCATTACTCAACTTAGCATCTTCCGACTTAATATCACAGTGAAATACATGTCCCAGCTTATTCTTTGAATCCCCATAAAGGCGATAAATAAACGGAACATCACAGGAAGCAAGCTTTGCTGCCATAAGCGGTGCCTGATCTTTTAAGTAATCTCCCGTTGATGTCATTACAAATACGGGCGGAAAGTTCTTTGTTACATGATTGAGCACATTAATTAATTCAAGTTCTTTGGCATTTCCTCTTTCCTCAAGAAAGTCTGCCATTAAAAGCTTCGTCTGCTCATCAGTTAAATCTTTTTCAAGGCTAATCTCATATTTACCACAATTAAGCGCTATTGCCGTAGGTATAAATCCACGCGGAGTTTTAAATGTATATTCTTTTGCATATTTCGGATTCGTACAAATAGAGGTATAAAGTCCTAGAAGGTGGCCACCCGCAGAATCACCTACCGCAAATATATGTGATGTGTCAAAACCGTATTCTTCGGCATTGCTCAGTACCCATGTAAATACCAGATTCGTATCCTCAAGGGGCGACGGAAATTTATACTCGGGTGCCAGTCGATACGTGAAATTTACTACCGCAAACCCTCTCTGCGCCAAATTCATGCAATAATACTGATACCGTTCCTTATCACCATATACCCATCCCCCGCCATGTATGCTCACAATCACGGGAAGCCGTTTTCCTTCCTTATTTTTCAGGCGGTATACGTCAAGCGACTGCCATTTCGCATCCGCTCCATATACGATATCATCATACCGTACGATATCATCCGGTGTAGATAATCCGGCATCTCTTTCGTCATCGACCTTTTTAACATTCTCTCTAAACATATCGCTTACTTTAGACATTTGCTTTCCCCCTTTTCCAAGCGCAGCGGCTGCCGAGCCTGAACTTATTATATCATAGAAATAAATTAATTTCCAAACCACTTGTAAAAATACAAGATGCTTTTTATAATAAAATAAAGGTATAAAAACAGCAGTATGAAATGGGGGAAATAGTATGACTGAAGAACAATACAAAAGAGCGAATGGTGCGGTGTTTCCGGTTATTGTTGTAATACTTGGATATATTGCGATTACTATGATTTTGTTGATCACTTCTAATACAGCGACCTGGAGGACATGGTTACAGCTTATATCGGCGGTGGTCGGTCTGATTGCTGCAACAGCATCCTTTATTATATATAAAACTAAAAAGCAGTGTGGCGTCATAATGATGATAAGCGCCTCTGTAGTATACGCTATAGTTTGTCTTGTGGGCACTTCGACAAACACATGGTCATATGCGCTCCCGATTTTATTTGCGTCAATTGCCTATTTAAATATAAGGCTTATCATAGGTGGCAATGTCGTGACTTTGGCAGTAACAGCGATCAGTCTTATTATGGCTATAGTAAATGGAAGCAATTCTTCTTTAGAAGGACTGATACTCGCTGTAATTACTCAGGGTCTTGTAACATTTGCATCTATTCGTGCTGTTACACTATTGATTCGCTTTAATGAAGAAAATGCAAAAAATATCAGCGAAGCTGCTGAAAAGCAGACAGAAAGCAACAAAAAGATGGCTTTCATCGCAGAAGAAATTATGCAGAATTTTGACGATGCCATGAATATGATGAAAAGTCTAAAGACCAGTATTGACACCAATCACTTTGCTATGAACAATATTGTGGATAGTACGGAAAGTACGGCAGATGCAATTCAGAATCAGGCAGCAATGTGTTCCAATATTCAGGACAATATGGACAGCGCCGAGCATGGAACCAAACGGATGCTTGAGGTTTCTCGCAGCACGGAGGCTATGGTTAATGAGGGTTCAAATGTAGTAAAAGAACTAAAGGAACAAGCGAATATCGTTGAAGCGGCAAGCAATACTACCGTAGACGTCATAGAAAGACTCACAACGAAAGTAGAGAAAGTGCAGGAATTCGTAGGCGCCATTTTAAGTATTTCCAATCAGACCAACCTGCTTGCGTTAAATGCCTCCATAGAGGCGGCGCGCGCCGGAGAAGCAGGAAAGGGATTTGCAGTAGTTGCCGAAGAAATCCGGCAATTATCAGAACAGACCAAGGAGGCTTCCAATAACATTACAAGTATTATTATGGAGTTGAATGAAGATACCAAGAGCGCTAATGAAAGTATAGAGAATTCAGCCGCCTCTGTTTTGAGACAGAATGAACTTATCGAGAATACAAGAGAAAAATTTGAAAAAGTGGATGAAGAAGTTTCTGAACTCGTAGATAACATTAAAAATACAGAGCAGATTATTGAAAGCATTTTAGAATCTACCAGCACTATTTCAGACAATATTTCTCAACTGTCTGCAACCAGTGAGGAGGTCGCGGCTTCCTCAAACCAGAGTCTGTCCGCCTTTGCTAATACGGTTAAAGACATGGAAAAAACGAAGGGTATTCTGGAAAGCATCTTCACTCTTGCTCAAGATTTAAAGCAATCCGTTTAGATATAAATTTTTAAAGGTCAGGCTCGGCTCGAAGGCTTGACCTTTTTTAGTTCTTTTATTTCGCCATTTTATTAATAAAACTTGTCTTATGCTTGGAATACATAATCTTCTGACCATGATACAACCCATAATATCCCGAAAACATATAACTAAATGCAACTGCTAACAGGAAATACGGCATTCCCGCATAACCGAACAATTCAAAGCTGATGAGCAAAGAAGAAATCGGGCAATTTGTAACGCCGCAGAATACAGCTGCCATACCTGCTGCCGTGCAAAGCGCCGGAGAAAAACCAATCAGGTTTCCGAACAGGCATCCGAAAGAAGCCCCAATACAAAAAGAGGGAACTATCTCACCGCCCTTATAGCCGGCGCCTAAAGTCAGTGCCGTAAAAATCATTTTGAGAAGAAACACTTCCGGCGCGACCTGACCGTTCATGCAGTGGGCAATAATGTCTATACCGGAGCCGTTATAACGCTGATCTCCAACAATAAGAGTGAGCGCCACGATAATGCAACCGCCTACAGCAACTCTTATGAATCTATTATGCAAAAACTTCTTATAAAGATGTTCTGTCTGATGAAGCAGTACACAGAACAGGATGCTTACCAATGCGCAAAGAAACGCCAGCACTGAAATCTTGACCGCAGAGTTAATCGCAAATGAAGGAACATCATCCAGCGGAAAAAGTTCTGATTCTGCCCCGAAATAATCCGCGATACCATGAGCAACTAAAGATGCAATCACACAAGGCACCAGCGCGGAATAGTGCATAATTCCTACACTCACGACTTCCATGGAAAATATGGCTGCCGCCATAGGAGTACCAAACAATGCTGAAAAAGCTGCGCTCATGCCACACATAGTCATGATATGCCGGTCCTTATCGTCAAACTTAAAAGACATCCCCAATTTATTTCCGATACTGCCGCCAATCTGCAGTGCCGCGCCTTCCCGTCCGGCAGAACCTCCGAATAAATGCGTAATCAGGGTAGAGATAAAAATAAGTGGAGTCATACGAAGCGGCAGACTGTCTCCGGAATGAATGGAAGACAGTACTAAATTGGTTCCGGTACTGTTTTCATCACGAAGAAGCTTATATGCCCCTACAATTAATAGTCCTCCAATCGGCAGCAGCCATAGAATCCAAGGGTTCTTAGCACGCGTCTGCGTCACTGCCGCCATGCAGAAAGAAAAAGCAGTTCCGACACCTCCCACTACAACACCTGATATAACCGCGAAAGCAACCCACTTCAAGGAATCCCTTAAATACTGTAGACCAATAATAATCCTTTGTTTTATTATTTCCTTCATATGTACATCAAAATCTCCCATCCCTATATGTAATTTGTAAAACGCTTATTTATATAAAATTTTAACATTTTTTAATTATTTGCACAATAGCATGTGGCATTTATGCAGCCATTTACGCAGGCTAAAGCCTCTCTCATCCGTCCCCGTTATCGCGGTTTAATAAAAATTTATTGTTTTACAATAAATATTTGTTGACAATCAAAACTCACTGTGTTATATTATGGAAAACGATATGAGAAATGCCCTATGGTATGGCATATTTTCATTTACACAGGAGGTTTCCCATGAAAGACAAACTCACTCTATTCACCAGATATCTTTTAGACTTTAT
Source organism: Lachnospiraceae bacterium (assembly GCA_029062885.1). Taxonomy (GTDB): domain Bacteria; phylum Bacillota; class Clostridia; order Lachnospirales; family Lachnospiraceae; genus UBA3282. The sequence continues at coordinate 18,461 of JAIDPH010000243.1, read as the reverse complement.
GTACTTCTCTGGCATAGTTGTCATCATAACACTGCCGTTTAGTATCAAATTCTACGGAAAATACAACACTTACTTTGCCAACAACTATTATTCGCTTCTGGTTGTATTTTTCCTCGCCGGCATATTCGCCATACTTATCATTCATGAACTTCGCAAAATGTTTCGCTCCGTATTGAATGACGACTGCTTTATCAGGGAAAATGTAAAAAGCCTTGAAAAAATGAGCACCTACAGCTTTTTTATCGCAGTTATCATGGCGTGCCGGCTTTTTATTTATATAACACCTGCAGTACTGATTTTGATTCTGGTCTTCGTAATCGCAGGACTGTTCAGCAAAGTACTTGCACAGGTATTTGATAAAGCCGTAACTTACAAACTGGAAAATGATCTTACGATATAGGAGGAACTTATGGCAATAGTAATCAACTTGGATGTTATGATGGCAATACGTAAAAAAAGCCTGACAGAGCTGGCAGGCGAAGTAGATATTACGCTCGCCAATCTGTCTATCCTGAAAAATAACAAAGCGAAAGCGATACGCTTCTCTACACTTGAAGCAATCTGCAAGGCTCTGAACTGCCAGCCTGGCGACATCATACAGTATGTGGAAGATGATGAGAACTCTACCGAGTCTTGATAATAAAATTAAAAGGAGGATTTAAATCATGAATAACCAGCAATTTTCAACAAGCCACCCATACGAGGACCCGTATACAAGCCCCTATACCCAGGCGTCATCCAATTCTTTCGCACAACCGACTCAAAATCTTTATATTAACAGCAAAGTATATTATGAGCAGAATAAAGTAAAAAACGAAACTCCCATGACCAAAGGCATGAAAAGCCAGTTCTCATTCTTCGGACTTGCAAGTGCAGTTTATGCCGTTTTCTATGCATTCTGCCTATATAAAAACGCTTCAGGGATTACCTACCCTTTTTTCGTCGCAGGAACCCTTTGCTATTTCTTCTTCTCTATGAAAAAGCTAGGGGTTCCATTCAAAAAAGGCAGTATTTTCTACGTGATTAGCATAATGCTTTTGGGAATCTCCAACTGCTGCACCGCTTCGCCTCAACTTCTGGTTCTGAATAAGCTTGGAATTTTCCTGCTGTCATTTGTTCTTATGCTTCATACAATCTATCAGGATAATTCCTGGGGTCTGCCGAAATACCTCAGTGCGATTTTTCGCACACTCTGCGACTCCTGCGCCTGTATTTTCAGCCCCTTTATCGACCTGGCTTCTTTTTTTGCTGCCAAAAAACAGGAAAAAAGCGATAAAAACAGCAAAATAATCTATATAATAATCGGTCTTGCGCTTTCCGTACCGGTGCTTGCACTGATGACCGCTCTGCTTTGCAGCGCAGATATTGTATTTCAAAATATGATTGGCAGATTGTTGTCCTTTGATTTTGCGATTGCTGAAATATTCAAGATTTCATTGCTGATTGCCGTTGTTTTTACCGCATCTTATGCCCTGTTGACTGAGTTATGTAAGAAGCGCGTAAAAGAAGCGGTTTCAGATAAGAAATTCTTTGAGCCAATAATCGCAATCATCATTACCGGAATGCTGTCGATTGTTTACCTGATGTTCAGCATGATACAAATTCTGTATTTATTTATCGGGAATATGCAGCTGCCTGCCGGTTACACTTACTCTGCATACGCCAGACAGGGATTTTTCCAGCTCCTTGCAGTATGCGTACTGAATCTGATAATTGTACTGCTTTGCTTAAGCTTCTTTAAGGACAATGTGATACTAAAAATCATTCTTACCGTTATCAGCGGCTGCACCTTTATCATGATTCTATCCAGTGCGCTCAGAATGTTCATGTATGTTGAAATGTATAACCTGACTTTCTTAAGAATCTTTGTTTTATGGGCGCTTGCGGTAATCTTTCTGCTTATGACGGGCGTAACTGTTTATATATATTTCCAACGCTTTCCGCTGTTTTTCTACAGCGTGGCAGTAACTACTGTATTTTATATCGCATTTTCATACGCTCACCCGGATTACTGGATTGCAAGCTATAACCTCAATCCGTCGCACATTTATCAACAGGACGGAGACATGCGATACAGCTACCGCTATCTCGCCGGTCTGTCAGCGGATGCTGCGCCTATCATATTAAATACGGAAAAAAATCCTTACCTTCAGATTTCTTTGGAAACTATGGAAGAATATGCCGCTCTTGAAAAACAATACGGTTATGGCAGTAAGGATTTTTCATATGATAAATATTATGATTTGCAGGAACAAATAGACGATGTTATTCAAGGTGAAAGTGACCGTAACATTTATTATTACTATAAAAATATTTATAATGCGTCTGAAGATATGCATATAAGAAGCTTTAATTTTTCTATATTTTTTGCAGGAAAGAGTGCGGGGATATTATAACCCCGCACCCTGCTTCTACTGTAATGCTTTACGGTGCCTTTGCATTCCAGACATGTGTATCTACTACCCAGACTTTCCTTCCGCCTGCCGCTTCGTCTCCTGTAAATGCGCACATAGGAATATCAACTTCACTGCCATCGGCAAATGTATATCTCACCGTCGCCTGACCGGTTTTATCACTATCACTGTAACGACTGCTTTCATCAACGCTCACTCCGCCTGTCAGATTAAGAATATACTCCGCTGCGGTTTCAGGTTTTTCATACACTGTATAGTCAAAAGGTGAGTTCTCTTCCTCCATATGAGAAAGAATAGATTCGGAGAATCCGTTTTCAATATAATCTACAAATATATGCTCACCTTCTATAAGATAAGCTTCATCAAACTCAGACTTGCTTGATATACTGTCCATAAACTGCATTGAGGTTTCTGTCAAATAGTATTTGCCGTCTGTCTCAGTATATCGTATTTCCTGTTTCCAGACCGTTACATGAGGGTCTGATACTATTGCATAATACCATATATCCGCCTTTTTCTCCCCTTCATTAATCAGATATCTGTAATCATTGAAAAAGGGCCATGGACTGGACCAGCCAAAAGAATATCCTCCTTCGGTCTTTTCCAGCAGCATATCTTCCCCGTCTGCAAGCGCAGTGCTTTCATCAGTATACAAAGATGCAATTTTTTCTCCGTTTCTGTCACAGAATGCCTCTGCATACTCCTGTACAAACTCATTAAGCTCTTCTGATGCAGCCATATTGGGTTTATATTGCAAATTTATGTTATTTATGTTTTCCGACTCATCCGTATCGGATTTTGCTTCCGGATTTATGGCCAGCCCCAGACCCACTGCTATAAGAACTGCTGCCGCCAGAACTACCGTAAGCACAGCTTTTTTACGATAAGACAATATATTGCTTACTCTTTCCTTAACCTTTCTTTCACCGAAAGCAATCGGATTGCCTTGCAGCATAGGAGTTTCTGAAGATAAAGAGAGCAGAGTACGTGAATATTTCTCCTTATTTTCCATGCCCATTTTTTTCAGTACTGCTTCATCACATGACATCTCCATATCATTCTCCATAAGTGAAAAGGCGAGCCATACAAGGGGATTGAACCAGTGAATACACGCTGTTACATATGCTGCAAGCTTAATCATATAATCTTTTCTTGCAATATGGATACTTTCATGTGCCAGAACATACTCTCTCTCATGCTCAGGCAAATGCGGCGGCAGATAAATCCGCGGAGAGATTATTCCCATCACAAACGGCGTATCGATTCCTTCCTCTTCATATATATTATCTTCCGCTCTGACTGCTTTGCTCAAAAAACAACGTAATTTCATTGCTGATGCGGCACTTCGCAGTATAAGCAACATAATGCCAATCAGCCATATCCATGAAACGACGTTAACAATCGTATTTAACCGTGGCAGCTTCACCGCTTCTGTGCTGTCTGCTTTTGACATATTTTCTGTGTTTCCGGCTTCTGCAGTATCAGGCAGCGCGGCGCCGGCATTGTATGCGTCATAGTTTTCTTCATTATTGTTTTCATATGCGTCATTAGTTACTGCAATATTTTCCATAGAAAAAATATTCGTATCCATTCGCATCAGACTGTAGCTTCCGGATATGGAAACCGGGCAAAGCAGTCTGAACAGCACTACGCTCCACAATAAATACGAAAGCAGTTTAGGCTGACGTCTTAGCAACAGGCGCAGTGCAATCACCACTAAGATGCAATAACTTGCCGTAAGACTCATATTTAATACTGTTATAAATATTCCACTCATTTTAATACCCCCTAATAATTCCTCTAAAATGTTCCTTCCTATACAGCTGCTAATTCGATTCCTTAAAGCTGTCAATCAGATTTTTGATTTCTTCTGCCTGCTTCGCACTAAGTTTTTTACCACCCATAAATGCGGTCAGAAATTTCGGAATAGAGCCTCCGAAGGAATCTTCTACAAATTTCCGGCTTTTATATCCGTTAAATTCTTCTCTTGAAACAAGCGAGGTAACTACCGCCTTTTCATTCTGAAAAAGTCCTCTGTCACACAGCTTTTTTAAAACTGTATATGTAGTGGATTTCTTCCAGTTAAATTCTTCCTCGCACAGTTTCACCAGTTCAGGTGAAGTAATCGGCTCTTTCTGCCAAATCAGCTCGGCAAATTTTGATTCAAGCTCGGCAAGTTTATATTCTTTCATTATGTGCGCTCCTCTCTTAAATTAGGTATACCTTCTCAGTCTATTCTTTATAGACTATAGTCAGTCTATCATTAGTAGACTCGGTTGTCAAGATGTATTTTTATTTTTTCTTTTTTAGAATTGTGTACCTAATGAAGATAAATTATAATTATATATAATCTTTTATAAATAATTGCAAAAATCTATTTCAAATATCATCTTTTACCTGATAAGGAGAACAAAATTATGCCCAATAAAAAATGGATAAAAGTTCTTTTAGCCATAGGTATCATATTCTTTTTATATATCGAAGTATGGGGCACATATGTAGCATTCAGATATGAACCATTCCGCAAAAAACTTGGTGATACAGTCGGATACAACACATCATCCCTGAAAAAAGACGGATATCAATACAGCGTATTTAAACCCCACTTTTTATCTTTTACAGGGAATCTGCACATTACTAAACTTCCTTATGCCGACAATGGACAGAATGATGAGATACCCGTGGACATAATTATATGGCCTTGTGGAATCAACGATTATAAAGTAGGGGTTGGAATTTCCGGACCAATTACATATTACAGCGAATATTCATCGCACCGTGTCATCACGGACATGGTGCTCGACAAAGACATGAATCTGCTGGATGACACCCCGGAAAAAAGAGCGCTATACGAACAGAATCTGGACGAGATAGAGACTTTGTATCATCTGGCATATGAAATGTGGGGGATTTTGGAACTGGAATAGGGAGAGCGGAAGATGAAGTATATCAGATATTTATTCAGCGGCTTATTGATAGCGGCGGCATTATGTATCGGTTGCGATATTTTTCAGATATTTTTATACGCTTTTGATGATTTCTGGCAGACTTCTTTTTATGTGAAAGAAGAAATCAGCACAGAACAGATGAAAGAGCAGATTTTTGAATCTGCCGAGGAATATGGAATAGAAGTCATTTACATAGATAAACATATCTCTGGCGATTATTTTACACAGGTAGACATTTATTGCAGTAATGCTGCCGAAGAAATGTTTGCGCGGGAATACCAGTTAAAAGAAGGTCATTATGGCAGCCTTCTTTCGGGTTGGTCTGATATTTACTTCCATCCAACGGAAGAGCTGGAGAGAGAGTTAATGGAGAGAGACCCGGAGGGGTATTTTATTTTGGGGCAGACGGAGAACGCCATGGAATATAAAGCCGCTCTGGTTGATACTTATGGAGGCAGTTTACCGCGCCCCAAAGAAAGGGACAGCGTACGGGAGGCTTTAGTACAACTTGTCTGGATTTGGTTTGCAGTAGGAATTCTTATCTGGCTGTTGACTTATTATAAAACCGTAAGGATTAGAAAAGAAATCGTGATACGCTTATCTCTGGGCGAGTCCATAGGCAGGATTGTCTTATGCCATTCTATTTTGGATGCACTGTGGTATTGCGGATGTTTTTGCGCTACATTATTAATCATATATCGTGCTTATCATTGCCTGTTTTTGATAAATTATGCGGCGACAGCTTTAGCAGTCATTATCTTGGGAGTATTTCTAATTTATGCTTCATTACTGCGCTGTGACCTTAAGCTGGGATTTTCAGGAATACAGATGTCACGAAAACTTCTGGATGTAAGTTATGTTCTTAAAACAGTACTTACTTTCGTGCTGGCTGTCTCCGCAGCGTCAACGATTGCCCTGTGGGTCAGATATTCTGAAATGGAAAAGCAAAGGGAGTTCTACGAAGCGCGTAAAGAATATTTTTATTTACACATACCGGATTATTCAGGGGTCAATGGAAAATGGTTATACAGATATTATTTTTCGGAATTTGATATGCAGTTTACATATGGAAATATCGCCTATGACATAGAGAATCAGGATAAACTTGCAATTTGTACGAACGCTAATTTGAAAGACTATCTGTGCGAAAATCTGCCTTCTGTAGCAGACGAAATCAGCAAGAGTACGGCATGCGTGCTGATTCCGGAAAATGAAACCTTGTCCGATTACTCACTGGAAATCCTAATTCACTTTTCGGCGAGTTTTGCGAATCTGCAAGATGAAGATGTGCAGATAATTTCCTACAGCGACCGCGCATATATAATTAATTATGATGTATATAAAGGATATGTCAGGTCATATTGCCCGGCTATCATTTATAATAACTGTATCGAAGATGCAATACCGATTGAAGAAGAGCGTTATCTGTCTGAATTATCTTTCGATAAAGTGATGATGAAACCGGACATAGCGGTAATTGAAGAATTCTGTACAGAACATGGATACAGATATACTCTGGAAAATGTATGGCTTACTTTTGAGCATGAACTAAGTAATCTGAAAAGAGTGGCGGTTATGAACATGTTTCTTCTGCTATTCCAATGTGCGGTGGAGCTATTCTTAAGCCTTGCCATTATTCGGTTAGAATTTGAAGCGAATCGTCTTGAGATCATGGTGAAAAAGATATTAGGGTATTCCGTATTAGAACGGATCAGAAAACAACTGATACTCACTTTAGTATCAGGGTTATCAGGAATTTTTGCGACAGTTGTTTTTTATACAGTGTTTGATCTTACTCATATTGGTACGGTGTGTATCATTATCTTAATTTTAATGTCTGTTGAATCGGCTGTTATAATCGGGAAATTTCTTCAGATGGAACAAGAAAGTATCCAGAAAACTTTGAAAGGCGGATTTTTATAATGATAGAGATTAGGCATTTATACAAAAGTTTTGAAGAAAAGCAACTGTTTTCTGACCTGAATTTAACCATAGATGACGGAGAGTTCGTTGTTTTCTGGGGAGAGAGCGGGTGTGGGAAAACGACTCTTCTTAATATGATAGGTTCATTGGAAAAGGTTGATAAAGGAGAGATTCTTGTAAACAATAAAAATATTTTTCTTAGGAAAAATCAGAGGGAATATCTGAAAAATGAAGTCGGATTTTTATTTCAGAATTTTGCGCTGATAGAGTCAAAGACCGTGCGGGAAAATCTGGATATGGTAAAGAAACAGGTTCGTTCTGAATACAGTGTGGAGCAGGCTTTGGAATATGTAGGTTTATCAGACGTTATAGATAAAAAAGTATACAAGCTCTCCGGCGGGGAACAGCAGCGGGTAGCGCTTGCCAGACTGATGATCAAAAAATGTTCTGTCATATTGGCAGATGAACCTACCGGTTCTCTTGACCCAAACAATTCAGATAAGGTAATAGAATTATTAAAATCGTTGAACCGAATGGGGAGAACTGTAATATTAGTGACACATGTCGAAAAATACAAGCAGATGGGGTTTAGGACAATAGCAATATAACTGGTATAACACTTTTTAATTAACTACACTTTTTGAAAAAATTCCTCCCTTGTTTAACCCGTATGCTTCTCAGCAGCTGTTTTGTCATTTTACTAAAGAAACCTTCTACAAATTTGAGTCATGATTCAGGTTTTTTATTTGAGTTTTACCAAAAATTACAGTGCACGCATGAATTTGTGTTATAATGTTTCGTATGATTTAGTTTCCCTTTTTTAACGAAGAAACTCTTTACTTATAAGGAGTGTAAAACTCTTGTGAATAATCACCATGGAGGTAATGATAATGCGTGTTGAAACAATTGAAACAGAACGTTTATATTTACGCGGATTTCAGAAAGAAGACGCTTTGTTTGCTATCGGCATTTGGAATGACCCGGAGATGGGAGAATACCTGCCGGATGAAGCAATGGTTGAGATCGACGAAGCATACTTAAAGGAGATAGAAAAGTTGGCGGAAGATGAAGTATGCTGCTATATGATAGCTGAATTTAAGGATACACATGAAAGAATCGGAACTTGCAGCTTTATACCGAGTGAGGGCGGCAAGATTTACGACATTGCTTATTGTGTGCATAAAAATTATTGGGGAAACGGATATGCCACTGAAATGGCCGGAGGAATGGTGAATTACGCAAAGGAGCACGGCGCATATAAAGTAACCGTCAGAGTCAATAAGGATAATGCCGCCTCCAACGCGGTCGTCAGGAAAATAGGCTTCAAAGTTATTGGTGAAAAATATTATAAAAAGCGTGGAACAGAATTAGAATTCACTGATTATTTGTATGAATTGAATTTCAGAATTGACAAGCCTGCCAATTAAAACTTGGAGGAATTATAAGATGAAAAATAATATTATTATTGCAGGTGTTCCAAGAGCAGGTAAAAGCACTATTTCCCACCGGCTGGCTAAGCAGTATGGATATCAGCATATTAGTATGGATTCAATCATAGCGGGATTTGAGAAGTGTTTCCCTGAAACAGGAGTGAATACGTATGCCGGATTGTCTTCTGTAGATACATTACGCTTAATCAGCGGCAAGATGGCGCCTTTTATTCGGGCAATGTTGGACAGCGGCGAATACGATGAATTTGAACCCGGCATGGTACTGGATATGTATCAGCTTTTGCCGGAAGATTATATGAAATATATCCATGGGGCTAATTGTGAAATTTTCTATTTTATTACATCTGATGTGACGCCTGAAGAACGGTTTGCAATTCAGAAGAGATATGATACGCAAAAAGATTATACCTTTTACAAATCGGATGAAGAGCTTCGAGAAGGCGCAGTGTATATTGTAGAACAGAGCATTTTAATGAAAGAGCAATGTCAAAAATACGGCTTGACATATTTTGAAACTGCAAAAGACAGAGAACAGACATTCAGCCGCTTTTTAGAAGATTTGGACAAATGAGGGAATATTCATGCAAAACGAATATATACAGATTGTACCGGCAGATGTATCGCTTACAGAACAAGTTGTGAACTATTACAAAAGGAACAGACAGTTTTTGCAGGAGTTTGAACCAATAAGAAGTGAAGAATTTTTCTCCTACGAGTACCAAGAGAAAGCATTGGAAAAAGAAGTCCTTGATTTCAAGGCAGGCAGATCGTATCGCTTTTATATTAAATTAGTAGAGCAGCCTCAGAACATTATTGGAGCAATAGGATTAAATAATGTTGTAATGGGCGCCTTTTGTTCTGCATTCTTGGGGTATAAGTTAGATGAGAATTATATTAATCAGGGCTATATGACAATGGCAATCTCCATGATTGTATCGTATGCCTTTGAAGAATTACATTTACATCGCTTAGAGGCAAACGTTATGCCAAGGAATAAGGCATCTTTGAGAGTTCTCGAGAAAAACCACTTTGAAAACGAGGGGTTATCAAAACACTACTTAAATATCAATGGCATTTGGGAAGACCATATTCACATGGTCAGGATAAATTATAGTATGCATTGACGGATTAATACTTACATTTATATGCGTAAAATCGAAAAATGGAGGAATATCTAATGAAAAAGAAAATCTGCCTGTTTTTACTGACCTTATGTCTGCTGCTGTCTGCCTGCGCTTCAGCGGCTCAGGTGGATACGGATTCAGACCCCGCGCCTACGATAGAAGTATCTATCCACGAGGAAGCTCCCGCCCCCGAGGAACCAGCAGTGCCGGAAATGCCACAGCGGGAAAAAGATTGGATCGAGGATATCGAATTCCTACGAGAAGAATATAAAACCAAGCATAAAGATCCCTTTTATTTCTGTTCGGAGGAGGAATTTGACCGGAAGATGGACCAACTGATTGAGAAGGTGGGCGAACTGTCTGACAGCGACATTTTCTATGAGCTTGATGCCATCATTTCCGGCATGGGTGATAACCATACAAGAATATGCGAGTATGGTTCCCTTCCCATTTGTGACCGGATGATTGGAGTAAATATAATTATACTAAACGGTAAATTGTATCTGTGGAGTTATCTTAAAAACTGTGAACAGTTCGAGCCCTACCTGTTGCATGAGACCGTTGGAGTGAACGGTGTGGAGAGCCTATACCTAATTCGCAGGGCGTCCAGCTTGTACGAATCGGATTGGCTCGCCATAGCAGCATACCTCCCCAGCTATCCAAGCTTTTTTGACTGGGTGGGCTGTGATTACAAAAAGGGCTATACCTTCCAGATTCTCAACGACAATCAGGAAGTAGAATCGGTGGATATCCCTGTGATCACCCTTGAAGAATGGTCGGCAAGCTCGTGGATTTATCCAGAGAGCTTTGACTCTTTAATTTATTTAAAAGGCTGTGACCAGACAGTATATTATGAAGGAAAAGACGGCGGATGTATCCAGTGGTGCATGGGACAATTTTTGATTCCCGCCAACACCGGCTATAATCTGCGTAAAGTCGTCCAACTTATAAAAGAGCATCCGAACTGTAACAAGCTTGTCATCGACCTCCGGGAGTGTCCCGGCGGAAGCGCAGAACTCCTGCCTTTTCTGGAGGAAATCAGGAAAGAAGCACAGATACTGGAAGAAAAACAGATTTATGTGCTGATTAATAGCGGAACTGCCTCCGCTGCCACCAGAATGATCGCCTTTTTCAAGGATGAATTTGACGCGGTAACCGTAGGTGAACCAACAGGACAGTTTTCTTCCTTTTTCAGTCGGAGTGAGGAGAGTGAAAACAGTCCGACCGTTCTCCCACATTCGCAGATTAAAGTTCAGATTTCTGATCTGTGGCGAGACAGTAAGGTATTACTGCCAGAAATGGGTGTGTCTCCTATTTTTGAAGAATACTACGACGAGGATGGAAGGCTTTACGAGTGGGAAACCTGCATACAGCCGGATGTGTACATCCACATGGATATTGAAGACTTCCGTCAGGGGAAAGACAGCGTTTTGGAATGGGTGCTAGCGCAATAAGCTAAGATGACTCAATCACGGAATACAACTTAGCAATTTTATACATGAATGATATGATTTTTGTATTCCATGTAGCCTTTCCCAGCACGATTTGAATACAAAAACCTCATTGGACTTGCTTCATATCCATTGCAGTTTTGTTATATAAAATTGAAAAATGGAGGTACATATTATGAGAAAAAGACTCTGTCTGTTTTTACTGACCTTATGTCTGCTGCTGCCCGCCTGCGCTTCCGCGACTCAGGCGGACACGGAGCCTGCTCCGAAGCCAGACACATCCGAGGAACATCTGACGGAAACTGATACAGAAGCTCCTTCCGCATCCGAAGAGCAACTTGCGGAACCTGATACGGAAACTTCTTCCGCATCCGGGGATGACCCAATGCCGGAACTGTCAGAGCGGGAGCAGAATTGGATCAATGACATTCGCTTCCTGCAAGAACGTTATAAGACATATCACCCGGATCCTTTCTATTTATGCTCGGAGGAGGAATTTGACTTGAAGATTGACTGGCTATGCCAACATGTGGGCAGTCTGTCGGATAATGATATCTTTTTTGAACTGACGGCAATCATTGCCGGAATGGGAGATATACATACATATGTTTTACCATCGGGCTCTCTTTATGATTACCTTTTTCCATTTGGTGTCCAATATTATAACGGCAGACTGTATCTTACCGCCTACATGGAAGGATATGAACAACTTGAACCATATCTGCTGCAGGAAATCGTAGCCGTTAACGGAGCGGATATCAGCTATCTCGAAAGAAAATTTGAGAGCATCATCAATCCGAACAATAAATGGAATAGCAGGGAAATATTTTGTGAGTATTATTTTGTTCCGGCATTTTTCGATTGGGCAGATTGTGGCAGTCAGGATAATTATACATTTCAGATCCTTGACGAGAACCATAAGGTCCAGTCTGTTGAAGTGCCCCTTGTGTCGTATGAGGAGTTCAATTCGACTCCGTTAGTCTTACCAGAGAGTTGGTCCTATCGGGAAGGAAACTTGGCCGAATATCGCGAAGGGGAAAACGGCGGATATGTCTATATAGGGCTGGATCAGCTTAGCGGTTTGGATGAGGCTGGTTTTTTGGAGGCTTTTGAAAAAGCATCCGGACTTCTGGATGAGCATCCGGACTGTAGAAAGCTGGTCATAGACCTTCGGTATAACCCCGGAGGTAAAATGACGTTATCTCTTAGTTCTCTGCGTAAGGGCATTAAAATCCTAAAAGAGCATTCAATTGATCAATCATATGTACTTATCGGAGGCTATACAATGTCCGCCGCCATTAATTGTATCGGTCTATTCAAAGAAGAAATGAATGCGGTCACAGTAGGCGAGCCTACCGGGCAGTTTACTTCCTTTTTCGCCTACGACTACATTGGAGAGATTGTTCTTCCACGGTCACAAATCTCTATTTTGGTCGCTACCATGTGGCATGACGGAAACGATTTCGCCGGAGCCATATACGACGAGAACGGCAGGCTCTACGAGTGGGAAGATACAATCCTGCCGGATGTGTATATTCATCCGGACATTGAAGATGCCCGCCAGGGGAAGACCAGCGCTCTGGAGTGGATTCTGGCGCAATAAGCTATGCTGACTCAATCAGCACTGCACGCCTAATTTCATCTGCCTTTGCAGCCTGGCTTTCAAGTCATTCAGAAATCTTTCATTTTCGAGTACAGTAAGCATGGGACCAAAGGACATTACTTCAATCAGCAGTTCGGTCTCCATATTCTGATTATAATAGATGAGGCATTCATAAGTGTCCTCATCTATTTTTGTAGTATTCTTTTCATAGTTTGCAAAGTGCAGCATTGCACGCTCAAGAGCATTGCGTTTGTTGACAATGCGCAGCCGGAGAGGTTCTTTATAGTAAGAACGCTGAATCATCTCGTCTATATCCACAGAGGAGGATAGGGTTTTCTCCATCAATTGAACGCTCTGAATACGGGAAACATTCAGAATTTCCAGTAGGTACTTATCCCGATGGACATGCTTCAGGGCGAGAATCCGGAATTTGTCATTTTTGACCGAATATTCCAGACGGGCGGGGACATAGTGGTGATGTACGCGTCTTCCGTTCGGAGAGGTATAATCGATGTCTACGTACCTATTCTGTTTCTGTGCCTGAAGCAGAGTTCTGAAGCAGTTGCGGTAATTTTCATCCTCATATGAGTCGCTGTCGGCGAATCTGTCAAAATAATAGAACTGTTCCGGTCTCCAAAGCGGAGCCACGAAAACCAGCATTTTATCCAATGCTTCCAATTGCTCCTGTCCAAGAAACAACCCCATACGCGGGTCGGACAGCAACGCCTTAAGATAGGACTTTTCAAGGTCAGAAACAGGAGTGATAAAGGATGAGGAGAGTCGTGAACGGTATAGCTTCCCATCCTTTTCAAATAAATTCCACGTACCGTCTTCCAGCTTAGGGATTATAGAAATCAGGCTCTCTTCAAATCCTTCTCCGCAGATTTGGAGGCGTATATCCTGTATTGTCAGTGCGTCCTGGCTGCTAAGCAAATGTCTTAACACCTGATAGTAACAGCTATATATTTCTGAAAATAATTCCATAAGTCTTCTTCCTTTTCAAATATCTTCCTCTATCTGATACATCCTGTACATCGTCCGCAGATCCCGGTAAAACCGCTGTTCCACGGATTTATCCGTACATTTCAGAGACAGAATCCTGCCTATAAAGGTGCGAATCCATGGCAGAATCTCGTTGCAGTCGAATACTTCAATTTCATACTGATAAACATTTCGCTCTATTCTTGTGACCGTACCGCCTCTGCCTTCACGCTTTAAGCGTTCCACAATATATTGCTCGGAGGGCTCCAAAGCCTGTATTTTCATAGTCAGCCTGTTAAGGTGGTGCCGGTCATTTCCTTGGAATGATACACCCCACAGATAGCTTCGGTTCCGGTCCAGCAGTGCCAGTAGTTCCTCATATTTCTCCGATTCTCCCAAGAGAGTAACAGTTTTGACGGTATCCAGACGATAGCAGGAGAAGCGCCTGCTTTTTTTCACATATCCGCACAGAAAACGGCGGCCGCTTCTTGTACTGATAAAGATTTGTAAGGGCGTACAATCAGTGGTATTCAGGGTTCCGCTTTTGGAGCTTTTTATTTCCAGACGTACATCTGTCTTCTTGTTCATGGCATCCAAAAGGTCAAAAAGGATTTCTTCTTCCAATGTATGTACACAGAAGCTGTGTTTCACCCGAAAAGTCCGGTTTTGATGATCCAACTGTTCCGAAAGGTGATTTCCAATGACTCCAAAGTTACCTGCCATCTGATAAAACGAAAGGGCGTCCAGCATGCCCTCATTGGATTTTATCCATACCGCAAGAGAATTGTCGATGGAAAAAACAATTGTTTTCCCGGATTTCTTTTTACTCAGCAGACCTTCTTTTTCATATGCGTTGCACTTTCTGCGGACGGTCTGGATATCGAACAGAGCCTCATATTCCTCTAGCAGGGCGCTTGTTATTTCCTCCACTGTCAATTCCGCGCCGTCCTGAAGCAGATTCAGAATCAGGAAATGGAGCACGATATCGTTGTCGGTGAAGCTTTTCGTCTTCCATACCCTGAACAGAGGGTTGGTGTCCAGAAGATTACTATCTATGGCAAGGGAAATATTGGCGCCGTTAGATACATGGTCTTTGCGCACATGCTCCCCAAGCCAGCTTTCCAGACGTCTCCGCTCATTGTCGTAGGTCCGGGGGCTTTTGTCCTTGAATTCATCTCTGGTCTTGAAGCCATAGACAAAAAAATCTCGCACATATTCTCTTGTTTTGGGAAAGCTTTTCACCAGCTCCTGAAAATCAGACATATTGCCTCCAATATATTGCCGTTTATGACAGTTTGTTCTTATAGGAATAAATATATCACAGTTCGCAACTTTTTTGAAATGATTAACTGGAAAATGTTTCATATAATGATTTTAGTTCAGCAAGATAAAACGAAAAAGCGTAAGGATGGAGAGAATATGTTCGTATTAAATAATGAAAAAACAAAATTTCCTGTAAAGGTGTGGCTGGCGGATGAGAGTCAGCTGGAAGAAAATTGTCTGGAGCAGGCATACAACCTGTCGCAGCTTCCTTTCATACATAAATGGGTATGCTTAATGCCCGATACTCATGCGGGCAAGGGAATGCCCATCGGCGGTGTAATCGCCACCAAAGATGTAATTATCCCAAATGCGGTGGGCGTTGATATCGGATGCGGTATGGATTTTATTCCTACCAACATCCGTGTGGAGGATATAAAGGGAGTTCAGACCGGAAACGGTACTCTGATCCAGTCCATCATCGGCAGCATCATGCGGGCGATTCCTTTAAATACAGAGAGATACAAGACTTCTCAGAAGTCGGAAGTTCTGGACCGTGCGCAAAGGGAAATGGAAAAGTATGAGGAGAATGCGGAGCTGGTGCCATTGATCGAGGACGGATATTTTCAAGTGGGAAGTCTGGGCGGCGGCAACCATTTCATCGAGCTTCAGGGAGATCAGGAAGGTTACCTCTGCATTATGATTCACTCCGGAAGCCGCCATCTCGGAAAGGCAATCTGTGACTACTTCCATAATAAGGCGAGAGAACTGAACAGCATGTGGTACAGCGAGGTCAAAGATGAATACCGTCTTTCTTTCCTGTCTGTCCAGTCTAAAGAAGGGCAGCAGTATATCAACTGGATGAATCTGGCTCTGGATTATGCCTTTGAGAACCGTGCCCGCATGCTGGATAAGACCTGCGCCATTGTGAAAGAGCAGATTGAAAAACACACGGGTCTCACAGTGGAATTCGGAGAGGAAATCAACTGCCATCACAACTATGCGGCATTGGAAAATCATTATGACGCCAATGTCTGGGTACATAGAAAAGGCGCAACCAGAGTAAGAGAGGGAGAAATGGCTGTAATACCGGGAGCCATGGGTTCTTACAGCTATGTGGTAGAGGGAAAAGGAAACAAGGAATCCTTCTGCACTTCCTCCCACGGTGCGGGCAGAAGCTATTCCAGATCCGGCGCTATGCAGGCATTCAGCATAGAGCAGGTCATGGTGGATTTAAAAGAACAGGATGTTGTGCTGGGAAAACGCAAGAAAAATGACGTTGCGGAGGAGTGCCGGTTTGCCTATAAGGATATCGATCAGGTTATGGCACAACAGCTTGATATGGTCACGCCGGTAAGGAAGCTGAAGACAGTAGGCGTAGTAAAAGGATGAGATTCGCGGGGTGCTTTGTTCCAATGGCGCTTGCACATTGCCGACCGCAGCGAAGCGAAGACCAAATACCCCGCAGTATACTGAACAAAAAGGCTGATATGATGTCAGTATAATGCGGGATATTTGGCAAGGCGCGGGTATTGGAAGCCACTTCCTGCCCAGCGGTGCCGACAGCGTGCTGTACGGTATTCCACGGATATTCCAAACAGCTTAACTTGGTGTTAAGTAAAAGCTTGTAGTGTCGAGGGTTCAAATCCCTCCCGTGTAAACGGTAGCCCAGTTGGTAGAGCATACAATGTTATGGCAAGACCTGTAAAGTCTGCGGTTCGAATCCGCCCCAATCAATACTTTTATCCCGATTTCAGGTACATTCCGTATTCCTGCGGCGTTGTCAGAAGGACTTCCGATGCAGTGAAAATGTGAGTGCACCAAATCAGTCTGAGACCTGAAGACTGGGGATACCGCTGATTGGAAGGAGGAACAACACTCTGCAAAAGATATCTTAAACAGCAAAGATATCTGTCTGCAAAGTGCCCTTTCTCCCTAAAGTCTGCTAAACCAGACTTCCGAATCAGGCTGATGAATGAGGGATATCAGTATTACTAAAACAAATTAAAATCAGGAGGAATAAGTAATGAAGTATATTATAAGAGACAATCAAGCAGGATTTGTATTTAAGAACGGCGTATTTCAGAAGATGATCACCGCAGGAACCTGGCATTTTCCCAAAATAGCAGGTTACACGGTTGTGATTGAGGAAATGCTGGATGAACTGAACTATATTGAGGTTCCCTATCAGGTGCTTTCCAAGGACGCTGCATTCCTTAACGCCACTGTACATACGGAAATACCGGATGGTTCCGTAGGCTTCATCTACATGAATGGAAAGCTTACGTCCTTTGCGAACAGAAAGGAATATGTATTCTGGAATGTGTTTGATAAGTACGAGATCAGAATCGTGTCCATGGCTGAAACGCTTATTGGCGCGGAAGTAACGAAGCAGATGCTTTCGCTTGTACCCACGCACCTCTATACAGAAGTGGCAGTAGGAGAGGGTGAAGTCGGTCTGGTATACTATGACAATGTAATGCAGAACCAACTTTCCAAGGGGGTATACCGTTTCTGGAATTATCATCATGCCGTTACATACTGCGTGATTGATATGAAGCAGAAAGAACTGGACATCGTAGGTCAGGAAATACTGACCAAAGACAAGATAGGTATCAGAATGAATGTTTCATGCATGTATAAAATACGGGATGCAGTGGAATTCGTCGCAACCATCTCGGATTTGAAGGGACAGCTTTACCCTGCGGTACAGCTTGCGATAAGGGAAATCGTTGGTAATTACAGGCTCGACGAGATATTGGAGGCAAAAGAGCAGATTTCCAAGGAAATCTACGAAGCGTTGAAAGGAAAGGAAGAAATGTTCTGCGTGAACTTCCTTACCGCAGGTATTAAGGATATAATACTGCCAGGTGAAATCAGAGAGATAATGAATTCTGTCCTTGTAGCGGAAAAGACTGCGCAGGCTAATGTAATCTCCAGAAGAGAGGAAGTGGCCTCTACCAGATCCCTGCTCAACACGGCGAAGCTCATGGACGAGAACCAGACGCTCTATAAGTTGAAGGAGCTTGAGTATCTGGAGAAGATTTGTGAAAAGGTAGGCGAAATATCTGTTAACGGCAATGCAGGAATTATGGAGCAATTGGGTAAAATGATGGGTACGAGACAGCCGCAGTAATACTATGCGGCTGTTGACAATTTTGGTATATAGCTTATAATTAATTATATTAAATAATCGAAATGCGAGGTATATTCATGAACCATCCGATTTGATTACGTTCAAAATATTTGATTTACCGTGGAGATTAAAAAGATCCACGGTTATTTTGGCGTACTCAAATACAATAT